>DASUJB010000198.1:0-5574 GCA_036279475.1 Acidimicrobiales bacterium
CCCCGGCCGGCCCGCCTCACCCGGCGCCAGGTGCTGACCATGGCGGCGGCCGGTGGGCTGGTGGGGGCGGGCCTGGTGACCAACCGGTGGGTCGCCGACGGGCCCGGGCCCGGAACCGGTCGCCGCCGGGGGCCGGGCACGGCCGGGCGGTCGGCGGGCGGCCCCTCGGGCCTCGCCCGGTGGAGCGACCCCGCCACGTGGGGCGGGAGGGTCCCCGGCCCCGACGACGTCGTCGGCCTGTCCCGTCCGGTGCTGCTCGACGTCGACGCCGCCGTCGCCGGGGTCGACGTCCGGTCGGAGGGCGAGCTGGTGTTCGACCCCGAGGCCAGCCGCACGCTCACCTCCCGGGGCAACGTGGTGGTGGCCGGGAAGTTGCGGGCCCGGCCCCGCGACGCCTCGGTGCAGCACGTCCTCAGGTTCCCCGGGGTGGACGAGCGCGACTTCGCCGGAGGCCCCACCGCCACCCCGGTGGCCAGCGACGTCGGCCTGTGGGTGATCGAGGCCGGCGTGCTGGACGCCGCCGGCACCCCGAAGACGAGCTGGACCACCCTGGCCGCCGCCGGGGCCGCCGGCGACGCGACGATCGTGGTGGCCGACGCCGCCGGGTGGCGGCCGGGTGACGAGGTGGTGGTCACGGCGACCCGGGCCACCGATGCCGAGGGCTTCGCCGAGGCGCACGACCGCCGCACGGTGACCGCGGTGGAGGGCAGCACCCTCACCCTCGACGAGCCCCTCGACCACGACCACCCCGCCGTCACCGTGCGGCCGGGCACCACGTACCGGGCCGAGGTGCTGAACCTCACCCGCAACGTGCGGATCGAGGGCACGCGCCACGGGCGGGCCCACGTCATGCTGCTCGGAACCCGTCGCCCCCAGGCGATCTCCCACGTGGCCCTGCGCCACCTGGGGCCGCAGGAGGAGCGGGCGGGCGGCAGGGGCCGCCGGGGAATCGGCGGCCGCTACTCCCTGCACTTCCACATGGCCGGGGACGGCAGCCGGGGGTCGCTGGTCGAGGGGGTGGTCGCCTGCGACGGCGGCAACCACTCGTTCGTCCCCCACCTGTCGAACGGCGTCACGTTCCGGGACTGCATCGCCCACGACCAGGCGGAGACGGCCTACTGGTGGGATCCGGCCACCGAGCGCCAGCACGGCGACGAGGTACCGACCCACGACCTGCTGTACGAGCGGTGCGTCGCGTCCCACATCCGGCCCACGGACGCCAGCGAGTACGACACGGCCGGCTTCGTCCTGGGCACGGGCCGGGGCAACGTGGCCCGTGGCTGCGTGGCCACCGGCATCCTCGGCCGCGACGAGTCGACCCCCGGGTACATCTGGAACCCCGACTCGCGCGACGACGCCCACGCGTGGACCTTCGAGGACAACCTCTCGCACAACAACGACGGGGCATCGCTCTACTTCTGGATCAACAACACACCACCCACGGTGATCGATCGCTTCACCGCCTACCACGACCGGCTGGGCATCAGGGCCGGCTCGTACGCCAACCTGGTGTCCTACCGCGACGTCACCGTGTACGCCTGCAGGGAGGTGGGCATCCTGGTCGTCGCCGTGCCCGGCACCCCCGAGGAGCGGCCCGACCTCGCCCTGGCCTACGAGGGGGTGTACGTCGACCAGGCGGGGCGGTCCGACTTCGCGGTCGAGATCGGCCCCCACGTGGTCGACGCCGACCAGGTCACCCACGTACGGGGCTGCACCTTCCGGGGCGGCCGGAGGGCACAGGTCGGGTTCGCCGAGGCCGGCGAGCACCCCCAGCTCTACGACTTCACCGACTGCACCTACGACGGCAACGCCTTCTGGCTGGCCGACGACCTCGCCGACGTGGTGCGGATACGCGTCCGCGACCCCGTCAACGGCGCCCTGGCGCTGCACCCCGCGGGCCGTCCCGGGCGGGCGCGGCCCGAGTGGAACGCCCGCGTCACCCCCCTGGCGGGTCCACCTGCCCGTCCAGGTGCCGAGCCAGGTCGCCCATGGTGAGCACCTCCAGGCGCCCGGCGCCCCGCAGGCGGGCCGCCTCGGCGCAGACGCGCTCGAGGGCGCCGAGAGCGCGACCGGGGGCGGCCGCGACGTTGTGGGGGTGGAACCACAGGTGGAACAGCGACCGCTGGCGGGCGGCCTGGTGCAGGCGGGCGACCGGCCGCCGGGCCCAGAGGGCGGCGGGGCGGCGCGACGCCGCCGGATCGAAGAGGTAGGTCTGGGGGACGTTCCACACGCCGCCGGCGTCGAGGGCGGGGAGCACCGCCGACCCGGGGAGCGGTCGCAGCCCGTCCGCCGCCGCCAGGAGCCGGCGCTGCCAGCGCGGCCGGTCGGCGAAGGGCGGTGACGACCGCCCGCCCCGGTAGCACCGGAACCCGTGGCCGGCAAGGCGGGCCACCTGGGCCACCTGGTTGCGCGGGTACACGAAGGACCGGAGCTCGAGGTCCCGGGCGGCGGCGACGGCGGTCGCCGCCGCCAGCTCGGAGTCGAGCACGGCGGGCGAGCACCCGGGGTCGTCCACGATGACGTGCGAGAACGTGTGGGAGCCGACCTCCTGGCGCACGGGGCAGGCCAGGATGGCGTCGACGATGTCCCGCCCGTACCAGTCGGGGTCCTCGGCCAGCGAGGTGCAGGGGTCGACATCGAGCCACGAGCCCGCCAGCCAGTCGTACGCCGGGGCGACCAGCTCAGGGTGGGGGCCCCGGCCGTCGTCGTGGCAGGCGTCGAGGAACAGGTGCCCGACCACGGCCCAGGTGGCGGTGATGCCGTGGCGGGCCAGGACGGCCAGCACCCCCTCGACCGCCTCGCGCTCGGCCACCCCCCGGTGGCGGGCCCCGCCCTCGGAGCGCCGGTGAGCCCGGCCCCACGCCAGCTCGGTGTCGATGGACACCACGAAGGTCCCGCGGTCGAGGGCGACGGTCCCGCCCCCCGCCAGCCCGGGGACGTCGGGGCCCCGCCGGGGCCCCACCCGTGTCGCCCCCCCCGGGGACCGGGTCCCCGGCCCGCGCCACGGTGCGCTCAACCGGGCCCCCCGCCGGTGGTGGACGTCGCCGACCACCGTGGGCGACGGCGCGGCCGCGGCCCACCCCCTCGGGCCCGGTGCTCCAGCAGGTCGGCCAGCCGCGCCGCCACGGCGTCGAGGGCGTAGCGGTCGGCCGCCCAGCTCCGGGTGGCGGCACGCCGGGCCTCGTCGCCCGTCGCCCGCCACGCCCCCAGCATGGCCTCGGCCAGGGCGCCCACGTCGAGCGGCGGGGCGAGCCAGGCGTGGGCGCCACCGTCGGTGAGCTCGGCGACGGGGGGGATGCCGAAGGCGGCCACCGGCATCCCCAGGGCCAGCGCCTCGACGACCGCGCCCGGGGAGCCCTCGGACACCGAGCTGAAGGCGAACACGTCGGCCGCCGCGACCACCTGCCGGGCGTCGGGGCGGAAGCCCAGCAGCGACACGGCGCCCTCCACGCCGGCACCGCGCCCGGCCTCGGCCACCGCCCCGCTCGCCGACCCCGGCGCCCCCACGACGGCGAGGTGGGCGTCGGGGAGGACCGAGCGCACACGGGCGAAGGCCCGGACCAGCAGGTGCTGCGCCTTCTCGGGTACCAGCCGGGCGACGTTGACGAACAGCGGGACACCCTCGGGCAACCCGAGGTCGGCCCGCCGGCGCGCCGGCGGGGGGTCGACCCCCACCCCACGGGGCACGACCGTGCACCGCCCGGGCGGCAGGCGCAGGGCGGCGCAGTTGGTGGCGCCCGCGTACCGGCCCACCGCCCGGTAGTGCACGTCGCCGCACCGGGCCGCCCGGCGCCCCACCGCCTGGAGGGCTCGACCCCGCCACGAGGCCACCCCGGGCTGGAGCCGGCGTTGCAGCGCCACGTCACCCGTGCGGTTGAAGGTCGAGACGACCGGGATGCCGAGGCGGGCGCCGGCCAGCTGGCCGACGAGGTTGCCGGTGAACAGCGACGTGTGCAGGACGTCGGGCGGTTCGGCAGCGAGCATCGCCACCAACCGGCGGGCGGCGGCAGGCCAGGACCGGCCGGCGTGGGCCGCCCGGAAGCCCAGGGCCGTGACCGGTACCCCCCCGCCGACCAGGCGGTCCTCGAGGGCGTGGCGCTCGAAGAGGCGGACCACCCGCTGGTCGCAGCGGCGGCGCATGGCCAGCACCTCGTCGACGAGCCGGTTCTCGGCCCCGCCCGAGCCGGCCAGGGAGTCGATCACGTGGACCACGCGCAGCCGGGGCGCGGGCCCGCTCACCACGCCGACCCCGGCGCGCCCCCCGGAGGGTGGGCCGTCCCCCCCGGAGGAGCCCCACCGGGCCCCGACGGGGGCACGTGCCCGGGGCCCAGCCGGGCCAGCAGCCACCCGACCGTGTCGTCCACCAGCTCGTCCCCGGCGTCGAGCGGCACGACCCGCCCGTCGCGCTCGGCGTCGCAGGGATGCTTGGCGACGTCGACGGCCAGCCCCCGGCCACGGCAGGACGCCACCACCGCCTCCCGCTCGTCGTCCCACCCCTCGTCGCCGGTGTCCACCACCAGGAGGTCGCGGGGGCGGGGGCCGAGCTCGTCGGCGAAGCTGCCGACGGCACCACCGGCGAGGTCGGCGGCCAGGGGTGCCTCGAAGAGGTCGGGGACGGGCGGGGCTCCGGCGAGGGCGGCCGGGCGGGACGGGCGGGCCACCCCGGCCTCCGCCCAGCCTCCCCCGGTGGTGCCGGGCACCGGCCCGGCCGGCCAGGGGACGGCCGGGGCGGGCGACGACCGCCCCCCGTGGAGGCGGCGGGCGGCGCGGGCCCGGGCCGCCCGCTCGAGCGCCGACCGGCCGTCGGCCACGGGAGCCCACACCACCATGGGAGCGCCCGGGACGTCACGGGCGAGGCGGGCGGCCACCAGGGCGCCGAGGCGGGCACCGACGAACCCCACCCTGGTCACACCAGCCCGCTCCCGCAGCAGGGCCAGGGCCGCGCCGGCGTCCTCGACCAGCCCGGCGAAGCTGGCGTCCCGGAGGTCGCCGTCGCTGGGCCATGCTCCCCGGTGCCGGAAGCGCTGGACCGCCACGCCGGCGGCCGCCAGGCGCCGCGCCAGCCGGGCGCTGCGACCCTCGTCGGGCCCACCGTCGAAGGGGGGCCCGGGGCACACGAGGACGCCGGCGACCGGCGCCTGGTCGGGCAGGTGGCGACAACCGAACACGAGGTCGCCCTGGCCGAACAGGTCGACCTCCTCACGTGTCATCGGGCCTCCCCCACCAGCCCGGGCCCGACCGGCGGTACCCCCCGCGACGGTGCCACCCTGGGGGCGTGGTGGTGGGACGCTCGCGCGCCGTAGGTTGGAGCCAGCCCATTCTCGTCCGCCTGGACGGGGGGACGCCGCCGGTCCGCCACCGGCAGGAGGGCACGTCGCCCCGACCGGGGCCAGTCTACGTGATCCGGCCGTTCTGGGCACGCGCCGCGGCCGGACGACCACGCCCTGACCCGGCGGTAGCCACCCCACGCGGCTCTCGGTGGTGCGGGCGAGGCCGCCGGCCGGTGCCGGCGGCCCGGGGACCGGGGCCCACGACGGCGGGCGGAGCGGGACGGGCATGACGGGCGACGGCCCC
>DASUJB010000199.1:0-11340 GCA_036279475.1 Acidimicrobiales bacterium
CACGCCGGCCGGTTGACGGGACCCGGCGACGGGGCCTCGACCACGGGCCCCGGCGGTGGGTTCGGGCGGTGGGTACGGGCGGCGGGACCCCGGCCACGGGCCCGGGCGGGGGCCCGGCTCGGCCCGGGGGACGGGGGGCTAGCCGTCGGTGGCGGTGACGAAGTCGATGAGCTGCTCGACCGCTCCCACCAGCTCCGGCTCGAGGTCGGCGTAGGACCCCACCCGCCCGAGCAGGGTCCGCCAGAACTGGCCGGGCGTGGCCCGCACACCGAGCCGGGCGAGCACCCCCTCCTTCCACGGCTCCCCGGGGGGGACGGTGGGCCAGGCCCCGATCCCGGCGGCGCGGGGGCGCACGGCCTGCCACACGTCGACGTAGGGCGTGCCCGTCACCAGCACGTGGGGGTGGCTGACGGCGGCCGCCACCCGGGCCTCCTTGGTGCCGTCGACAAGGTGGTCGAGCAGGACGCCGAGGCGCCGCCCCGGGCCTGGTCGGAGCACCTGGAGCACCGAGGCCAGGTGGTCCATGCCGTCCAGCCGCTCGACCACCACCCCTTCGACCCGCAGGTCGTCGCCCCACACCTTCTCGACCAGCTCGGCGTCGTGCACGCCCTCCACCAGGATGCGACTGGCCCGGGCCACCCGCGCCCGGCGGTCGCGCACGGCCGTGGAGCCCGACGCCGTCTGGTCCGTCCCCGGGGGCGGGCCGGTGGGCCGGGGGGAAACCAGGGTGACCGCACGGCCCTGCACGCGGAACCCGCCGGGATCGGTCCGCACCAGGCGCCGTCGGCCGGTGTGCCGGTCCCGGAGGGCGACGCCGCCGTGCTCGAAGCCGATCACCGTGCCCTCGACGCCGGTGGCCCGGTGCAGGACCTCGAGGCCCGGCGTGCAGGCGACCTCGGGGTAGGTGGCCCGCCGCCGGCGAGGGGCGTCGACGTCGAGGGGGCCGGAGAGGATGCCGTCGCCGGTCATGGGTCGGCCAACCTACCCGGGCGCGGCGTGGCACCGGGGGACGCCCGGGGCCACGCCGGCCGTCGGAGCTCGACCCCCCTGCCGCGCCGGCGCCTCGGAACGGGGCGGTGGCTGCCGCCGGGGGTGGTGACGGGGCGCGGGCCGGTACGGTCGAGCGGGTGATCCTCGTCGACGCCCACGGCGTGGCCGCCAGCCGCCCGGGCAAGCCGCTGTTCGACGGCCTGTCCCTCACCGTGGCCAGCGGGGACCGGGTCGCGATCGTCGGCATCAACGGCAGCGGCAAGTCGACGCTCCTGGGCGTGCTGTCGGGCACCGTCGAGCCCGAGGCGGGCGTGGTGCGGCGGGGGAGGGGCGCCCGGGTGGTGGCCCTCGACCAGGCGGCGTCGCTGCCGGACGGGTCGGTGCGGGCCGCGGTGGGCGACGGCTGGCAGGCCGAGGCCGTCCTCGACCGCCTCGGGCTCGGCGACCTCCTCGCCGCCGACGTCGGCGACCTCTCGGGCGGCCAGGCCAAGCGGGTGGCGCTGGCCCGCTCGCTCGTGGCCCTGGGCGAGGGGACCGAGGCCGACCTGCTGATCCTCGACGAGCCCACCAACCACCTCGACCTCGACTCGATCGCCTGGCTCGAGGACCGCCTGGCCGGCTTCGCCGGCGGGCTCGTGCTCGTCACCCACGACCGCCTCGTCCTCGACCGGCTCACCACCCGCATCGTCGAGCTGGACAGTGGGGCGGCGCACGTCCACGACGGGGGCTACGCGTCCTACCTCGAGGCCCGGGCCGAGCGGGCCGCCCGTGAGGTGACCGCCGAGCGGGCGCGGCGCAACCTCGCCCGGGCCGAGCTGGCGTGGCTGCGTCGGGGCGCCCCGGCCCGGACCCGCAAGCCCCGGGCCGACGTCGCCGCGGCCCGGGCGGTGGTCGAGGCCAGGGCACCGGAGCCGGTCCGCCCCGCCGAGCTGCCCCTCGCCGACCTGGTGCAGATGCCGCGCCTCGGGGACACGGTGGTCGAGCTGCACGGTGTGTCCGACGGCTACGGCGACGAGCTGCTGTTCGAGGACCTCGACCTCGGCCTCGGGCCGGGCGAGCGCCTGGGGGTCGTGGGGGTGAACGGCAGCGGCAAGTCCACCCTCCTCGACCTGCTGGCCGGCCGCCGGCGGCCCCGTTCGGGCGAGGTGCGGTTCGGGCGCACCGTGCGGGTCGGCTACTACGACCAGCGCGGCAGCGACCTGCCACCCGACGTCCGCGTGCGCCAGGTGGTGGCCGGACCGGCGCGCCAGCCCGACGGGACCGACGCCGCCCTCCTCGAGCGCCTGTGGTTCGACGCCGACGCCCAGTGGGCGCCGGTGGAGCTCCTCTCGGGAGGCGAGCGGCGCCGGCTGCAGCTCGCCCTGGTGCTGCGCGAGGGGCCGAACGTCCTGCTGCTGGACGAGCCCACCAACGACCTCGACCTCGACACCCTCCGCGCCCTCGAGGACCTCCTCGACGGGTGGCCGGGAACCCTCGTGGTCGTCAGCCACGACCGTGCCTTCCTGGAGCGCACGGTCGAGGACGTGGTGGTGGTCGAGCGGGGGGCGCGGGTCGGCCGCGTCCCCGGCGGCTACGCCGCCTACGAGGAGGAGCGGCGGCGGGCCCGCCGCTCCGGTCGCGTCGGGGGGCCGGGTCCCGCCGGGGTCCCGCGCCCCGCCGCCCTGCCGGGCACCCTCGGCCCCGGTCCTGGCAGCCCCGGCCCCGGCACGGTGCCGGGAGCTCCCGGCGAGCCGGTGGCGGGGGCACCGTCGGGCCGGCGCCGGGGCGACGGCTCGGGCGGGACCGCGGCCGTGGGCCACCCGCCGGGCGGGCCCGCGACCCGTACGCCCAGCACGCTGCGGCACCTGCTGCGCCGGGCCGACGCCGACCTCCGTCGCCTCCAGGAGCGGCGGTCGTCGCTGGAGGCGGAGCTGGGCGACGCCGGTGACGACCACGTGACCCTGGCCCGCCTGGGCCGGGAGCTGTCCGCCGTGGCCGGCGAGCTGGCGGCGGCCGAGGAGTCGTGGCTGGCGCTGGCCGGCGAGGCCGAGGCCCGGGGGCTGCCCGTGTGAGCCGAGCCGGTGCCCCACTGGCAGGCGTCGGGGCGGGTGGGGCGGGCGGTAGCCTGAGCGCATGGTGCTGACCGTCACCGAGCCCGCCCAGGAGAAGATCCTCGAGCTCCGCGAGCAGGAGGACGAGCCGGACACGCTGGGACTGCGCATCGAGGTCACGGGCGTGCAGGGGGTGGAGTACACCTACGACCTGACGTTCGACCCGGTGGCCGCGGCCGACCCCACCGCCGGCGACCTCGTCGAGGCCCAGGGTGGCTTGCCCGTGATCGTCCCTGCCGCCAGCGTCGACGCCCTGCGGGGCGCCACCCTCGACGTGCCCTCCACCAGCGGTCAGCAGGGCCTGGTGCTCCGGAACCCCAACCGCCCCGACCCGCTGGGCGGTGCGGCGATCGAGCTGTCGGGCACCGTCGAGGAGAAGGTGCAGCAGCTCCTGGACGGCCAGATCAACCCGGCGCTGGCCATGCACGGCGGCTACGCCGCCCTCGACCGGGTCGAGGGGGACACGGTGTACGTCACCATGGGGGGCGGCTGCCAGGGCTGCGCCGTCTCCGCCATGACGCTGCGCGAGGGCATCACCCGGTCGATCAGGGAGGCCATCCCCGAGGTGGCCGATGTGGTCGACACGACGGACCACGCCCTCGGGGAGAACCCGTACTACGCGTGACATGCCCGGGCGGCCTCCAGCGGCACCGGTGCCCACCTTGTGACAGGCGACACCTGATCGACTAGGGTGCTGGATGTCCGCTGGGGGCGACCAGGGGGAGAGGCCCGGGCCGGGCAACCGGTCCGGGCCTTGTCGCGCGGCTGCCGGTCCGGTGGCCAGACCAGGGACAGCCCGGTGGTCAGACCAGGGACAGCACTGTCCGCGTGCTGGCGGCGACCCCGTCGCCGTCGAGCCCGAAGCCGGCCAGGATGGCGTCGGGCGGCCCGTGGGGGATGAACTGGACGGGCACGCCCAGCACCGCCAGGCGGGGCGTGGGCCCGGGCCGCTGCTCGAGCCGGTCGACGATGGCCGATCCCACCCCGCCCTCGCGGTAGCCGTCCTCGAGCGTCACCACCGCCGGGTGGTCGGCGGCGTCGTCGAGCATGCGCTCGTCGAGCGGCTTCGCCACCCGGACGTCCCACACGCTGGCCTCGACGCCCTCGGCCGCCAGCAGCTCGGCCGCCCGGCGGGCGGCAGCCAGCATCTTGCCCACCGCCAGCAGGCACACGTCGGTCCCCCGACGCACCTTCCGGGCCGACAGGCCGTGGCCCACGTCGTCGGCGCCACCGTCCTCGGGAGGCATGGTCTTGGGCCAGCGGATGACGGCGGGGCCGTCGGTGCACAGGTCGAGCGCGTCGTGGAGCATGGTGCCCAGCTCGTGGTACGAGGACGGGGCGAAGATCGTCATGCCGGGCACCTTCGAGAGCAGCACCATGTCCAGCACGCCGTGGTGGCTGGCCCCGTCGTCGCCGGTGATGCCGGCCCGGTCGAGGCAGAGGACCACGGGTTGGCGGTGCATGGCGACGTCCAGGTTGACCTGGTCGATCGCCCGCGTCAGGAAGGTGGAGTAGATGGCCACGACGGGGCGCAGGCCGCCCATGGCCATGCCGGCGGCGGCGGTGACCGCGTGCTGCTCGGCGATGCCCACGTCGAAGAAGCGGTCGGGGAAGCGCTCCTTGAAGGGCAGCAGCCCGGTCGAGTCGGGCATGGCCGCGGTGACGGCCACCAGCTCGGGGCGGTGCTCGGCCTCCTTGACGACGGCCTCGGTGAAGGCCGCCGTGTAGCTGCCCGGCTTGGCCCCGCCCATGTCGTGCAGCCGCTTGATGGGGTCGTTCTCCGCCGGTGCGTAGCCGCGCCCCTTCTGGGTGAGCACGTGGACGACGATGGGCCCGTCGTACTCGCTGGCGTTGCGGAGCGCCCGCTCCAGCCCGGCGACGTCGTGCCCGTCGAACGGGCCCGTGTACCGCACGCCGAGCATCTCGAAGAAGGCGGGCGGCTCGAAGATCTCGCGCACCGCGGCCAGGGCGCCGTCGACCCCCCGCTCGAGGTGCTCGCCCACGAGCGGGACGTCGTGCAGCATGCGGTCCAGGCGGGCACGGCTGCGGACGTAGCCGGGGTGGAGGCGTAGGCGGCTGAGGCTCTCGCCCAGCTTGGAAACCGTCGGGGCGTAGCTGCGGCCGTTGTCGTTGAGGACGATGACGACCCGGCTGTCGGAGTGGCCCAGGTTGTTCAGGCCCTCGAAGGCCATGCCCCCGGTCAGCGAGCCGTCGCCGATGACGGCGACGATGCGGCGGTCGCCCTGGTCCCGGAGCTTGAACGCCTCGGCCAGCCCGTGGGCATAGCACAGGATGGTCGACGCGTGGCTGTTCTCGACCCAGTCGTGCTCGGACTCGGCCCGGGAGGGGTACCCGGACAGGCCACCCGCCTGCCGCAGCTCCTCGAAGCGGGCACGCCGGCCCGTCACCATCTTGTGGACGTAGGCCTGGTGCCCCGTGTCCCACAGCAGCACATCATGTGGCGAGGCGAACACCCTGTGCACCGCCAGGGTGAGCTCCACCACCCCCAAGTTCGATCCGAGGTGGCCGTTGTTGGCCTCGACCGCCCGGACGATCTCGTCGCGCAGCTCGGCAGCGAGCTGGTCGAGCTGCGCGTACGACAGGCTGCGCAGGTCGGAGGGTTGGTCGATCGACTCGAGGAGCATGCAGCGGCTCCGGGGGCAGGAGGAGGGGCACGTCGGCGCGAATGGCTCCGGACCGCTCCAACGCTACCCCCGACGGCCCGCAGCCGACCACGGTGGCGGCGCCTGGTAGGACGGAGCGGTGCCCCGCCCGCGCGTCCTGCCCCTCGACCAGGTCCTCGCCCACCAGCGGCGCTCGTGCGCCGCCCTGGGCTCCCGCCTGTACGCCGACGTGCTCGACGCGGTGATGGCCGACGTCGCCTCCGGTGGCGTCTGCGCCACCGTGCTCGGCCCCCACCGCGACGATCCCTTCGCCACCGCGCTGCCCCTCCGGTTCCTCGGCGCCGTGCACCGCCTGGCGATCGAGGGTCGGGCGCCCGCCCTCGCCGCCCACTACCCCTCGACCGGGGGCGTGCCGGGCCCCACGCTGGCCGCCGACTTCCTGGCCACCGTGGCCGACCACCGGCCGGAGGTGGAGGAGCGCCTCGGGGACGGCGTGCAGACCAACGAGGTCGGGCGCTCGGCGGCCCTCGCCCCCGGCTACGTGGCCGTGGCCCGGCGCTCGGGCCTGCCCCTGCGCATCCTCGAGGTGGGTGCCAGCGCCGGGCTCAACCTGCGCTGGGACAGCTACTGGCACGACACCGGCGAGACCACGCTCGGCGACCCGTTCAGCGGGGTGCGCTTCGTCGGGGTGTGGCAGCGGGTCGGGGGCCTTCTCCCCCGGCTCGGCCCCGTGGAGGTGGTGGAGCGGGCGGGGTGCGACCGCAACCCCCTCGACGTGGGTTCCACCGACGGTCGCCTGGCGCTGCGGGCCTACCTGTGGCCGGACCAGGTGGAGCGGCGGGCACGCCTGGACGCGGCGCTGGACGTGGCGTCGCGGGCGCCGGTCCCGGTCCAGCAGGCCGACGCCGGGGCCTGGCTGGGCGAGCGCCTGGCCTCCTCCCCGGCCGGGGTGGCCACCGTGGTGGCGCACACCATGGTGTGGCAGTACGTGGCGGCGCCGTCGCGGGCCGCCCTGCGGTCGGCGTTGGCCCGGGCCGGCGCGGCCGCCACCCCTGCTGCGCCGCTGGCCTGGCTGCGCATGGAGCCCGCCGGGTCCGTCGCCGACCTCCGGCTCACGTGGTGGCCCGGGGGCGAGGAGCTGGTGCTGGGCACCGCCGGGTACCACGGGATGCCCGTCTGCTGGGGCGCTCCCTCGCCCCGCGACGCCGGGTGAGCGCTCAGGCCGGTTCGGCGGCGGAAGCGGGCCCAGAGGGGCCCGGGGCGGCGACCGCGCCACGGCGTCGCTCCCACCTGGTGGTGGCCACGCGGGCCCCGGCGTAGCCCGCGGCCAGGCAGGCGAGCCCGGCGAGGCCGTCGATCCAGTAGTGGTTGCCGGTCACGACGATGACGAACAGGGTCGCGACCGGGTACGAGACGGCCAGCCACCGCAGCCACCGCCGCCGGACCAGCGGCGCCAGCACCAGCGCGCACCACGTGGACCAGCCGATGTGCATGCTGGGCATGGCCGCGTACTGGTTGGACACGGCGGCCATCTCGTCGCTGCCGAACGACGCCCAACCGCCGTGCACGGCCACCGTGTCGACGTAGCCGAACTCGTCGCAGGGCGCCTCCCCGGCGACGACGCCTCGGGCCTCGAGCTGGTCGGGGGTGGCGCCGGTGTACACCTGGCAGCCGCCGTACACGCCGGGGTCGTCGAGCAGCCGGGGTGGCATGAGCGAGAAGGAGGCGAAGCCGACCAGGGCCAGTAGGGTGGTGAGGGCCAGCGTGTTGCGCCAGAGCCGGTAGCGCTGGGGGGCCCGGTGGTAGAGCCAGGCGAGGGCGGCCGCGGCCACCACGAAGTGCAGGACGCCGTAGTAGACGTTCCAGATCCGCACGAGGCCGTCGGCCGGCAGGTCGAGGTACCAGGACTGCAGGCTCTGCTCGAAGTAGAGGTGCAGGTTCCTCTCGAGCTGGATGACCGCCTCCCCGTGGTGGAAGGCCGGGTCGGCGTCGACCGAGTCCCCCGCGCCCGAGCCGAACTGGTTCCGCACCGCCGAGTAGCCCATGTACACGAGCAGCACGTACAGCACCTCCCGCCACCACCGCAGCCGGGGGGAGCGGGAGGCGGTCGGGGCCTCCGGGCCGGGGGCCCCGGCGTCGACCGCGGTCATGCCACGAGGGGGGGCTGCCGGTGACCACCGACGGCGAAGGCCGGCGCGCCGAGCAGGCTCACGCCCAGGTTGAGCAGGTACAGCACCAGCCCGAGGGCGATGGCCTCGGAGTGCGGTACGCCCAGCGGACCGAGGAACAGCACGAAGGCACCTTCGCGCACGCCCAGGCCCGACATCGAGATGGGCAGCACCTGGGCGATGAGCACCGCCGGGAAGAAGGCGAGCAGGGCGGTCAGCCCGGCCGGCCGCAGGCCCAGCGCCTGGGCCACGGACACGGCCGCCACCACCAGGGCCAACTGGTACGCCAGGCCGGCGACCAGCACGTTGGCGGCGGCAGCCGGCCGGTGGCGCAGGCGGTCCACACCCAGGTGGACCGCCCCCAGGAAACCCTGCCAGCCGCTACGGGAGGCGAAGCGGCCCCCCAGGCGGGAGCTGCCGGCGGCGGCGAGGACCACGACCAGCAGGATCAGCGTGCCGCCCGCCAGGGCGAGGGCCACTCCGGTGGCTCGCCCGAGCTCCCGCAGGCCGGGGTTGAGGGCGAAGCCGGCCACCGTGATGACCGGCAGCACCAGCCAGCCGGTCAGCCGCTCGAGGACCACGGAGGCGAAGGTGCCGGGCGGCTCGCCGGTGTCACGGGCGAGGCGGCTGACGCGCAGCACGTCGCCGCCGATGGTGGTGGGCAGCACGTTGGAGACGAACTGACCGGCCAGGCAGTGGTCCACCAGTCGGGGCAGCCCGGTGTGGATGTCGAGCGCCTCGAGCACCTTCTGCCAGCGGATGGCCGACAGGACGATGCCGGCCAGGGTGAGGAGTGCGGCCAGGCCCAGCCACAGTGCGGACGCCCTGGACCACGTCGGCAGCAGGTCCCCGGGGTCGAACGAGGGGGCCTTGGCGACGAGGACGGCGAGCATGGCGGCGCTCACGAGCAGCCGTCCCCCTACCGAGAGCGCCTTCTTCCGTTCCACCGTCTCCTCCTGTGTCGGTCGGGGAGCCGCTGCGCAGCGCACCCCCGCCGTCGGCCGACGTCGTGAGTCTACGGGTGCCCGCCTCCCCCGGGCGTTCCGCCCCGAGGGAGGCGTCCCCGCGCCGTCCCGCGACGGAACGCCGCGGGACGGCTGCCCCTGTGCCCTCCGGATCGGCGGTGACCCCCTCGGGCCGTCGTGGCCCCCCCGGGGGCCGTCGGCCGCTGCGCTAACGTGACCTCCGCAGTACGCGCTCGGCGGGCGTGCCGCCGGTCGGTCCGGCCCCCGCCCCGGTCACGTCCGTCCGCCGAGGAGTGCGACCCCATGCGTCCCGTCCCTTTCGCGCTGGGAACCCTGTGCGCCGCCCTGTCCGTCCTGGCCATCATCGCGGGCATGTCCGCTCGTGGCGACGATCCCTCGGCCCGCGACGGGGAGCCGTCGCCCGAGCCCCCGCCCGGGGTTGGTGGCACGGCCGGCCCCCGGTCGGACCAGCCCTCCCTCGAGGCCGCGCTGGGAGCGGCGGTGGCGGCCACCCGGGCCGTGCCCCACGCCCACGTGGCGCTGCAGGTCACGGTGACGGGCCCGACCGGGCCGGTCACGCTGCGGCACGAGGCCACCTTCACCGACGGGGGGCGGCGCGCCCGCGCCGCCTCCGACCTGAGCCAGGCGGCCGCCGCGGTGGAGGCGGCTGGTCAGCACCTCGACGGCGACTGGTCGCGACCCACCGGCGTGGTCGTCGACGGCGACGTCGTCTACACCCAGCTCGGGCCCCTGGCCGACCTGCTCGGCCGGCACCCCCACGACTGGGTGCGGGCCCGGCTGGCCGACGTGGCCCCCTCGGCGGCCCAGAACGACGCGCTGGCGCTGGCCCTCGACCCCCTGGGACCCCTCGACCTGCTCGGGCGCCCGGCCACCCGGGTGGAGGAGGTCGTCGGGGCCCCTGGTGCCGGGATCCCGCCCGGTTCCGTCAGGCGGTTGCACGCCACGCTGGACATCACGGGCGCGGCGGACGGTGCGCCAGCGTCGTTCGAGGCCCGGCTGGCCGCCGCCGGCCTCGGCTCCCTGCCGGTCGACGTGTGGCTCGACCGTGAGGGCCGGGTGCGGCGGCTGCAGGTGGCGCTGGACGACGGGGCCCTGGCGGTCGCCTTCGACGTCGACCGCCTCGACACGCCGCCGGAGGTCACCCCACCCGACCCCGCCGACGTCGTCGCCGTCACCCCGCCGGGCGGCCCGGCCTGAGCACCCCCGGGCGCCAGGGGTGCCCGGGCGCTAGGAGCACTTGTCCATGAACCTCTCGGCGTCGACGACCACCCGGGTGACCCGGCCTGCCGCCACCAGCCCCCGGTGGTCCGACGCCGACACCGCGAAGGTGAGCCGGCGACCCTCCACCTTGTCGAGGCGGGCGTCGGCGGTGACGGCGTGCCCCACCGCCGTGGGGGCGAGGTGGTCGAGCTGCACCCGCATGCCCACCGTGGTGAGGCCCTCGGGGACCTGCCCGGCGATGGCCTTCAGCGCCGCCTCCTCGCACAGGGCGACCAGGCGCGGGGTACCCAGCACCGCCACCTCGCCGGTGCCCAGGGCGACCGCCGTGTCGGCGTCGCCGACGTCGAGGCTCACGCGCGCGGCCAAGCCGGGTTGGAGGGGCACCCGGTTACAGTAGGCAGCCCCGCCTCCGGGGAGCGAACGGGCCCACCACCCGCGGCCGGTGCCGTGACGGTGGGCCGGCTCGGCCACGGGAGCGGCCCCGCCCTTCAGTCGCTGCCCGGAGGCCCGCCGTGCTCGATGACGCCACCATCCAGGCGACGCTGGCCGCCGCCCTCCGCACCGGGGGCGACTTCGCCGAGGTTTTCGTGGAGGACAAGCGGTCCTCGGCGGCGATGCTCGACGACGGGCGCGTCGAGGAGCTGTCCTCGGGGCGCGACCGGGGCGCCGGCGTCCGGGTCGTGGCCGGGGAGACCACGGGCTTCGCCCACACGGCGGACCTGACGGCGGCCGGCCTGGCGGCGGCGGCCGAGGCGGCGGCGGCCGCCGCCCGCTCGGGGGGCGCCGGGGTCCGCCAGGTGGCGCTCACCCGCCGGCCCGCCCCCCGCCCCAACGAGGTGGCGGTGCTCCCCGAGACCGTGCCGAAGGGGGACAAGGTCGAGCTGCTGCGGCGCGCCGACGAGGCGGCCCGGGCCGAGGGCGGTGCCATCCGCCAGGTCCGCGCCCGCTACGGCGACTCTCGCCGGCAGATCCTGGTGGCCAACAGCGACGGCCTGGTGACGGGCGACGACCAGGTTCGCACCCTGTTCGTCGTGTCGGCCGTCGCCTCGGGTGACACCGGCATGCAGACCGGCTACGAGTCGGTGGGGCGCACCGTGGGCTTCGAGCTCTTCGACCGCCACGACGTCGACGAGGTGGCCCGCACCGCCGCCCGCCGGGCCATCACCAAGCTGTCGGCCCGCCCCGCCCCGTCGGGCACCCTGCCCGTGGTCATCGGGCCGGGGGGCGGCGGCGTGCTGTTCCACGAGGCGTGCGGCCACGG
>DASUJB010000200.1:0-2608 GCA_036279475.1 Acidimicrobiales bacterium
CCGACATCGCAGCCGACACGGGGGGCGGTGTCGTCGGCCACGTCTTGGCCGTGGCCGACCGGCCCCAGGTCGACGAGGTGCTGGCCCGCGTGGCCGACCAGCTCGGCCCGGTGGACATCCTGGTCAACAACGCGGCCGTCAACGTCCAGGGCCAGATCTGGGACTACGACCCCGCCGACTGGGACCGCGGGATCGCCGTCAACCTGTCGGCCTGCTGGTACCTGTGCCGCCGCACCATGCCGTCGATGCGGGAGCGCGGCGGGGGCGCGATCGTCAACATCTCCTCGGTGGCGCCCTACATCGGCGGCGCCGGGGTCGAGGCTCCCTACGCGGTGTCCAAGGGCGGCCTGCACTCCCTCACCCGGGCCGTCGCCGTGGAGGGCGGGCCCCACAACATCCGGGCCAACACCGTGACCATGGGCGTCGTCAGCGGGACCCGCTTCATCGACGCCCACCCCGAGACGGCCGACCGTTACGTCGGCGAGACCCCGCTGGGGCGCAACGCCGTGACCGCCGACATCGTGAACGCGGTGATGTTCCTGTGCTCGGACCAGTCGAGCTTCATCACCGGGGAGATCCTCAACGTCGCCGGCGGCTGGCACATGCGAGCCTGACGGCCCCCACCGGCCTGACGGCCGCCGGCGAGGCCGGTAACCTGACATGCGTGTCAGACCGCCGTGCCCGCTGGCGGCACGGCGGGTTCCATCTCACCCACCGGTACCGTCGAGAGAGGGATGAACGTCGATGACGACGATCCAGGCCGCCGACGCCCCGGTCATCGGTCGCGCACAGCTCGGCTACGGGGTCTTCGACGCCGACAACCACTACTACGAGCCCACCGACTGCTTCACCCGGCACATGCCGGCCTCGAAGCTCGACCGCGCCGTCCGTCCCGTGGTCCGGGAGGACGGCACGACGGGAGCCCTCGTCGGGGACCGCGAGCTCACCTTCCTCCCCGACCCCTTCCGCGAGCGGCCGGTGCAACCCGGCGCCCTGCGCCAGATGCTCCGCAGCCTCAAGGCCGGTCGCGTCGAGGAGGGTTCCGACGTCATCGAGGGGATGCGCCCCGCCTTCCAGGACCGCGAAGCACGCCTCCGCCTCATGGACGAGCAGGGCATCGAGGCCGCCCTCCTGCTGCCGACGCTCGGCGTGTGCGTCGAGCACGCCATGTCCCGCGACGTCGAGCAGACCTACCTCAACCTCCGGGCGTTCAACGAGTGGCTGGACGAGGACTGGGGCTTCGCCCACGCCGGGCGCATCTACGCGCCGCCGCTGCTGTCGCTGCTCGACCTCGACCGTGCCGTCGACGAGCTCGAGCGGGTCCTCGACCGGGGCGCCCGGGTCATCCACCTCCGGCCCGGCCCCCAGGGTGGCCGGGCGCCCGGCGATCCCCGCTACGACCCCTTCTGGAGCCGCGTGGCCGAGGCGGGGGTGGCCGTCGCCTTCCACATCGCCGAGTCGGGCTACAACGAGATGTTCTCGGTGCGCTACGGCGAGGAGCCGAACCCCTCGTCCCACCGCCAGTCGGCGTTCCAGTGGACCAGCTTCTACGGGGACCGCCCCATCATGGACACCGTCTCGTCGCTGATCTTCTACAACTTCTTCGGCCGCTACCCCGGCATCCGGGTGCTGAGCCTGGAGAACGGCAGCCTGTGGGTGCCCTACCTGCTCCGGGCCATGGACAAGATGGTGGGGATGGGCCGCCACGGCCCCTGGCCCGGCGGCCGCCTCGACGAGCGGCCCGGCGAGGTCTTCCGCCGCCACGTGCTCGTGTCGCCCTACCACGAGGAGGACGTCGTGGCGCTGGCCGGTGAGATCGGCGCCTCGCAGGTCCTGTTCGGCTCGGACTACCCGCATCCCGAGGGCCTGGCCGACCCCGTGAGCTTCGCCGACGCCCTCGAGCCGCTGGGCCCCGAGGCCGTGCGGCGCATCATGCGGACCAACCTGGAGGAGATCCTCTAGCGTCCCGGGGCGGCCGCCGCACGACGGCCGCCCCGGGCGGGGACGACGGGGGGGAGAGAGATGGGAGGCACCGAGAGGTGAGCGACTCGGGCACCGACGTCACGCTGCGAGCAGCCGACTACACGTTGGAGGACGAGCGGCAGGCCCTGGCCGACGCGTTCACCTCGTTCTTCCAGAAGAGCAGCCCCGCCGACCGGGTCCGGGCCGCCGAGCCCCTCGGCTTCGACGCCGACCTGTGGCGCGAGCTCGGCGGCTTGCGCGCCGTGGCCATGGGCGTCGCCGAGGAGGCGGGCGGCGACGGCGCCGGCCTCGTCGAGCTGGTCCTGGCGGCCGAGCCCTTCGGCCGCCACCTCGCCCCCGTCCCCCTGGTCGAGGCGACGGTGGCGGCCCGCCTGCTGGCGTCGGTGGCCCCCGACGACGACTGGCTCCCCGCCGTCCTCTCCGGCGAGCGCCTGGTGACCCTGGCCCTGCACGCGGCACGACCGGGCACGCCCCAGCTCGTGCCGGCCGGCGCGGTGGCCGACGGTGTCGTCGGGCTGGTCGACGACGCGCTGGTGGTCGCCACCCGGGGCGACGACCCGCCCCCCGTCGCCAACCAGGGCCACGCCCCGATCGCCCGCTGGTCCCTCGGCGCCGAGGGCGTCGA
>DASUJB010000201.1:0-7183 GCA_036279475.1 Acidimicrobiales bacterium
CGACGCCGCCCGGGCGGCGGGCGTGCCGGGCCGGTTGCGGATCGTGTGCGTCGACGGGGAGCTGCGCGTCGCGAACACCGGCGCGCCGCTCGACGCCGCCGGGGTCGCCGCCCTGGTGGTCGGGGAGGACGGCAGCGCCACGGCCACCGGCGCGTGGGCCGACCTCGACGCGTCGTGCCCGGCCGGGCGGGCGACGCCGACGGAGCGTGCCCGGTGAACCCCCAGACCTGGTGGTACCTCGCCCGCGGCTCGGGCATCGTCGCCTGGGCGCTGCTGGTGATGTCCCTGGTGTGGGGCGTGCTGCTCTCGACGCGGGCACTCCGCCCCCGCGACCGGCCGGCGTGGCTGGCAGACCTGCACCGGTGGCTGGGCGGGCTGGCGACGACCGCCGTCGGGCTGCACCTGGCGGCCCTGGTCGCCGACAGCTACGTCGAGCTCGGCCCGGCCGACCTGCTGGTGCCGCTGGCCTCGTCGTGGCGGCCCGTCCCCGTGGCGCTCGGCGTGCTGGCCCTGTACGGGCTCGTCGCCGTGGAGGCGACGTCCCTCGCCATGCGGCGCCTGCCCCGCCGGGCCTGGCGGGGGGTTCACCTCCTCAGCTACGGCGTCGTGTGGCTGGTGTCGCTGCACGCCGGCCTTGCCGGCAGCGACACCACCAACCCGGCGTACCGGGCCACCGCCGTCGCCCTCACCGCCGCGGCCGTGGTGGCCATCGTGCTCCGGCTGGTCCACGGCCCAGCGTCGTCACGGCGAGGTCCCCGCCGTCCCGGCCCCCGCACCCCTCCCCCCGCCCGGGCTCCGGCCCCTGCCCGCGCCTCGGTGCCCGGCCGCGTCCGCACCCCGCCCGGCCCCACCACCCGTCCTCCCGCCCGCACCTCCTCCGCCGGCAGCACCCGTGCCGGTGCGGTACCGTCGGTGGCCTCGGGATCACCCGTGGGACGCTCGCAACCCTCCTAGCTCCCAAGGAGCACGATGGACGATCTCCCCCTCGTTCCCCTGCTGGCAGGGGCCGTCCTCCTCGTCCGCCCGCTGCGACGGCGGGCCGTGTCGGTGGCGGCCGCCACCGTGAAGGCCGGGGCGGTCGTGGCGGGTGCCGCCGTCGTCGGGGCCCGCGACATCGTGGAGGCCGCCGTCGGCGGCAGATCCGGCACCGACGCACCAGCGGCGGGCTGACCGCCCGCCCCGCCGGTGTCACCGAAGCTTCGGCGCCGGTCCACGTCCCGGCCAGCGCGGGTCCACCGTCCCGTCGTGCCGTCGCGGTTCCATCCGGGGGCATGGCACGCCACCTCCACGTGGTGGGCGACGACGCCCGGCCGCCGCGCCGCGACGTCGAGGCCCGCATCACCGCCACCCTCGAGCTGGTCGTCACCGTCGCCGCCGCCGTGGCCGCCCCCGTCACCCACGGCGACCTACCGGTCCTGCACGCCCACGTCTCCCGCCGCCGGAACCGCTCCGGCCGGCCCGGCGGCCCCGGCCGGCCGAGCGACCCCCAGCACCGGCCCGACGCCGCCTGAGCCCCCCGCCTGATGGCGGTGCCCAGATCCCTCCGGCCGGGCGCGGCGCGGAGCGGTCGCCGCCACCGGCGCGTGGCACGCCGCGGCCGCCTGGCCCACGTCGAGGTCCGTGGCCTCGACGGGCCCCGGGCGGCCACCGTGGCCGCCGAGCTGGGCTCGGCCCTGGACGCCCTGCCGTCGGTGGCACGGGCCTGGCCGAACGTCCCGCTGGGGCGCCTCGTCGTCGAGCTCGTCGACGAGAGCACGCCCCTTGGCGAGGTCCTCGCCGTCCTCGAGGGCGTCGAGTCTGCCCTCGACGTCGGCGGGGACACCTTCCCCACCGACCGGCCCGACCACCCGGCCGACGCCGAGCCCCTGGTCCGAGAGGGCGCGGCGGCGGCCGCCGCCCTGGCAGCACTCGGTGCGGGCACCGCGGGACGCCTCGCCCACCTGCCCCGGCTGCCGGCCGAGCTCGGTGGGCTCGTGTCCTGGGCGGAGTCGCAACCCCGCCTGCGGGCGGCGGTCGAGTGGCTGGCGGGCCCCACGGTGGGCACCCTGGGGCTGTCGTTCCTCAACGCTGCCCTCCAGGCCGCCGGCCACGGGCCCCTGGGACCGCTGGCCGACCTCGGCCACCGGCTGTCCCTGGTGGGCGAGGCTCGGGCCCGCCAGGCCGCCTGGGACCGGATGCAGCACGACCTGCACCGACCGGGACGGGAACGGGGCAGCGTCGCCGGGGGCCCGGGACGGCGGCCGGATGCGTCGGGGCCCGCGCCCGGGCCGGCGGGTGCCGGTCCGACGCCCCGGTCCGTGCCTCTGGCCCCCGGTCCCGTCGAGAGCTTCGCCGACCAGGCCGCCGTGGCCTCGCTGGCCGCCGCGGGTGGCACGTTCCTGGCCACGGCCGACCCCCGGCGCTCGACGGCGGCGGCCCTGGCTGCCACGCCCAAGGCGGCACGCCTGGGCCGGGACGCCTTCGCCGCCCACCTGGACCGGGTGCTCGCCGCTCGCGACGTCCTCTGCCTGGACACCGCCGCGCTACGCCTCCTCGACCGCATCGACACCGTGCTGCTGGACGCGTCGGCGGTGGCGACCGGCACGTTCACCATCGACGCCGTGGAGGTGGTCGGCGATGTCCCGGGCAACCATGCCCGGCGGCGGGCCCGCGACCTCTTCGACGGCCGGCACCCCCACCGGACGGTCCACGCCGAGGGCTGGTCCCTGAGCCCGCGCCGCCCTGCCGGGGCACGCGACGGCCAGGGAGCGCCTGTCCCGGCACCGACCGCCGCCGGACCGGGGACCGACGGAGGAGGGACCCCGGCACCGGCGACCGAAGGTCCGACCGGCACCGAACCGGGGCTCCCGGCACCGGCGACCGAGGGGCGCCCGATCCCGGCGACGGCGACCGGGGGAACCGCCACCGACGCCCTCGTCCTCCGGCACGGGGCCGACACCGTCGCCTTCGTCACGGTCCGGGAGGACGTCGACCCCATGGCCCGCACGCTGGCCCGGGCGGCCCGGGACGCCGGGCACATGGTGGCCGTGGCCGGCAGCCCGGGGCTGGCCGACCGCCTGGGTGCCCACCTGCAGGTCGAGGGCGGTGACGGTCCCGACGGCCTGCTGGCGTCGGTGCGGATGCTCCAGGCCGACGGCTGCGGGGTGGCGCTGTTGGCCGCGACGGACGGCGACGCCCTGTCGGCCGCCGACCTGGGGCTCGGGCTGGTGGGCGCCGACGTGCCGTGGCACGCCGACGTCCTGGTCCACGACCTGGCCGGCGCCGGCCTGGTGGTCGACGCCCTGGCCGTGGCCCACGACGTGAGCCGGCAGAGCGCGGCCATCGCCCTGGGGGGCACGGCGGTGGGCGGCGTGCTGGCCCTCACGTCCCTGCCCGCCCGGGCGGCGGCGAGGGTCACCGCCTCGGTGAACGGCGCGGCGCTGGGTGCCCTGGCCAACGGCGTCCGGGCCGCGCTGGGGCTGGCGGCCCAGCCGGCGCCCACGCCCGAGGACGACCCCGCCTGGCACGAGCTCGACGCCGACGAGGTCCTGGCCCGGCTGGAGAGCGGGGACAGCGGCCTGGCCCCGGCGGAGGCGGCCCGCCGCGCCCGCCGTGGCGCCGCCGTGGACGACCGCCCCGTCGCCCTGCCCGTCGCCGTGCTGGAGGAGATGGCCAACCCGCTCACCCCGGTCCTGGCCGGCGCGGCCATGCTCTCCGGTGCGGTGGGATCGGTGGCCGACGCCGCCATGGTGAGCACCGTGGCGGCGCTGAACGCCCTGGTGGGCGGGGTCCAGCGCCACCACGTCGAGCGGGCGGTCCGGCAGTTGGAGGTGGCCAGCACCCAGCCCCACCACGTGCGGCGGAGCGGCGAGCTCGTCACCGTGCCCGCCGCCGAGCTGGTGCCCGGGGACGTGGTCGTGCTCTCGGCGGGCGACTCGGTGCCGGCCGACTGCCGGATCCTCGAGGCGGCGGGCCTGGAGGTCGACGAGTCGAGCCTCACCGGCGAGTCGATCCCGGTGGCCAAGGGCCCCGTGGCCTCCACGGCCCCCACGCCGGCCGAGCGGACGTCGATGGTCTACGAGGGCACGGTCGTCGCTGCCGGCCAGGTCGTGGGGGCGGTGGTGGCCACGGGCCGCGACACCGAGGCCCACCGGCGGGTCCCGGCTCCCCGGCGCACGGGCGGCGGGGTGGAGGCGCGGCTGCGTGACCTCACGCGGGTGACGGTGCCCCTGGCCGGCGTGGCCGGGGCCGGCATCGTGGCCGCCGGCCTGCTGCGGGGCCAGCCGTTGGCCGAAGGCCTGCAGACGGGGGTCAACCTGGCGGTGGCGGCCGTGCCCGAGGGGTTGCCGATCCTCGCCACCATGGCGCAGCTGGGCGCCGCCCGTCGGCTGTCGACCCGGGGTGCCCTCGTCCGCAACCCCCGGGCCGTCGAGGCGCTGGGGCGGGTCGACCTCCTGTGCTGCGACAAGACCGGCACGCTCACCGAGGGGCGGATCGAGCTCGACGCCGTCTCCGACGGTCGGATCGAGCTGGAGGTGCCCGGGCCGGGCGCCGCCGTCCTGGCGGCGGCGGTGCGAGCCTCTCCGCCGGTGCCGCCCGGTGACGACCCCCTGCCCCACCTCACCGACCGGGCCGTGGTGGAGGGTGCCGCCCGGCGGGGGGTGGAGGCAGGCGCCGGCGTCACCGGGTGGCACCGGCGGGCGGAGCTCCCCTTCGAGCCGGCCCGGGGCTACCACGCCGTCCTGGGCCGGGACGGGGGCTCGTTCCTCCTGAGCGTCAAGGGCGCCCCCGAGGTCGTGGTCCCCCGCTGCGGGCGCTGGCAGGTGGGAGACACCGCCGTCGACCTCGACGGGACGGCCGGCGACGAGTTGCGCCGCCACGTCGACGGGCTGGCTCGCCGCGGCTACCGGGTGCTGGCCGTGGCCGAGCGGGAGGCGTCGGGCCGGGTCGACCTCGACGACGATCGGGTCGACGGCCTCACCCTGCTCGGCTTCGTCGCCCTGTCCGACCCGGTGCGGCCCACGGCCGCGGCCGCGGTGGCGGCGCTGGCCGCCGCCGGGATCGGCACCGTCATGATCACCGGCGACCACCCGAGCACCGCCGAGGGGATCGCCGCCGAGCTGGGCCTGCTCAACGGCCGGGCGGTGGTGACCGGCGCCGACCTGGACACCATGGACGACGGGGCGCTCGACGCCGTCGTGGACGACACGACCGTGTTCGCCCGGGTCACGCCCGCCCACAAGGTGCGCCTGGTCGAGGCCTACCGGCGCCGGGGGCGAGCCGTGGCCATGACCGGCGACGGGGCCAACGACGCCCCGGCCATCCGGGCCGCCGACGTGGGCGTGGCGCTCGGCGAGCACAGCACCTCGGCGGCGCGGGCCGTGGCCGACGTGGTGGTGACCGACGGCCGCATCGAGACGCTGATCGACGCCGTGGTGGAGGGCCGGGCCATGTGGGCGTCGGTGCGGGAGGCGCTGGCCATCCTCGTCGGCGGGAACGTGGGCGAGATCGCCTTCACGCTGGGCACGGGCGCCGTCACGGGCACCACCTTGTCCCCGCGCCAGCTCCTGCTGGTCAACCTGTTCACCGACGCCGTCCCCTCGCTGGCCATCGCCATGCGCACGCCGCGCCACAAGGGGGCCGAGGACCTGCTGGGAGAGGGCCCCGAGGCGTCCCTCGGCGTGGCGCTGGAGCGCCAGGTCGTCACCCGGGCCCTGGCCACCGCGGCCGGTGCCGGCGTGGCGTGGGCCGGAGCCCGGGCCACCGGACGGGCCCGCCGGGCGAGCACCGTGGCCCTGGCCGGCCTGGTGGGTGCCCAGCTGGGCCAGACCCTGGTGGTGGGGGGGCCCGACCCCGTCGTGGCCCTGGCGGGCCTGGGCTCGGCGGCGGCCCTCGCCGCCGTCATCCAGACCCCGGGGCTCAGCCGCCTCGTCGACTGCACGCCCCTCGGTCCCCTCGGCTGGGGCCTGGCCCTGGCCGGCACGGCCACCGGCGTGGGCCTGTCGCTGGTGCTGCCCCCCCTGGTGGACCGGCTGCCCCTGGGTGGCGCCCACCAGCGGTAGCCCCCTGCCCGGTCGCCGGCACCGCGGCGGGACCGCCGGTTTGGGTGTCGCGTCACCCCGTCCCTAGGGTCCTGCCTCGCCGGAGCACGCTGGGGAAGCAGGGACGATGCGGGTAGGTCGGGGAATCGGGTTGGTCGCGGGCGCCGTGGTGGCGCTCCTCTCGTCGGTGGTGCCCGCGGGGGCGGGTGCCGCCCGCCCCGCGGGCGGTTCGCCGGGCTGCGGGGCGGAGGCACCGGAGGCGGGCTGGTCCACCGGCACCGTCGACGCCGCGGGCCTCGAGCGCACGTACCGGATCTTCGTCCCCGACGGCTACGACGCCGACCGGCGCTACCCGGTCGTGTTCGTGTGGCACGGCCTCAACGGGCACGCCGAGGGGATGGCCCGGGCGTTCCCCGTCGAGCGATCCGCCGGGGACGACGCCGTGGTCGTCGTGCCCCAGGGCCTGCCGATGGTGGACGAGCGCCCCGGCTGGGTCACGGCCCCCGGCCGTGACCTGGAGCTGTTCGACGTGCTCCTGGACACCGTGCGCCACGACCTGTGCGTCGATCCCCTGCGGGTCTTCTCCACGGGCATGAGCAACGGGGCGCTCATGAGCAACTTCCTGGGCTGCGTGCGCAGCGACGACCTGCGAGCCATCGCCCCCCTGTCCGGCGGCCTGCCCGTGGGCGAGCGACTCACCTGCGGCGGCGAGGTCGGGGCCATGGTCGTCCACGGGTCGGCCGACGACATGGTGCCCATGGCCGTGGGGCGCAACTCCTACCGGGCGTGGCGCGACGTCGACGACTGCCACGCCCTGTCGCGCCGGTGGCGGCCCACCGAGATCGAGGAGTGCCTCACCCAGCCCGGGTGCCACCCCGGGGCGCCGGTGCTGTGGTGCGAGCACGACGGCGGCCACGTCATCCCGCCGTGGGCGTCCCGGGCCGTGTGGCAGTTCTTCGACTCGTTCTGACCTCCCGCCCCGGCGGCAGGCGCTCGCCGTGGCAAGCCCCCGGTCAGCGGCTCGCCGGCGGGGCGGCCGTGCGGACGAGGCCCTCCTGGGTCATGGAGGCGACCAGCCGGCCCGCCCGGTCGTGCAGCACCCCCCGGGCCAGGCCCAGGGCGTTGTGGGTGGACACCGAGTGCAGGTCGTAGAACAGCCAGTC
>DASUJB010000202.1:0-12014 GCA_036279475.1 Acidimicrobiales bacterium
CGGCGCCGGCACCGGCGAGGACGGCGCGAGCGAGGGCGATGGTCCACGTGGCGTCGGGGACGAGCCGGCAGTCGCGGTGCGCGGCGAGCGCGGCGGCCGCGAGGCTCTGCGAGCAGCGGGGCGCCCCCAGCACGAGCAGGCCGGGGTTCACCGCGCCGCTCCCACGGGGGCCGGCGTGGTCAGGGCCGGCCCGGCGACGTGGGCCAGCTCGGGTGGCTCGGCGGCGACCAGGTACGGCGCCAGGTCGACGGGGCCGCCCCGCCGGGCGGCGTCGGCCCGGGCGCGGGCGGCGGCGTGGAGGCGCCCGTGCAGCGCCAGCCGGGACGGCGACCCGAGGCCGGTGGCGGGGTCGGTGGTGAGCGACCCCGCCCGCCGGCGCCGCCCGTAGGCGAGGACCGGAGCGTTGACCACCCGGCCGGCGTGGACGGCCCGCCACAGCAGCTCGGCGTCGCCGGAGAAGCGCAGGCCAGTCGAGAACCCCCCGAGCCGCCCGAGCAGCGCCGCGGAGGCCAGCGACGTCGGGTGCAGCAGGGCGAAGGCCGTCGGGTCGGCGGCGCACGCCGCGTTCACGTCGGTCGGGTAGGCGACGGGCATGGCCTCGCCGGCGTCGGCCAGGATCCGCAGCTCCCACGAGCCGACGAGGTCGGCACCGGTGCGGTGGGCGGTGGCGAGGAGGACGGCGAGGCGGTCGGGGGCCGACCAGTCGTCGGCGTCCTGGAACAGGTAGGCGTCGAACAGGCCGAGGTCGACCACCGCCTGCACCAGGGCGTAGGGACCGACGTTGCGGTCGGCGCGCAGCACGGTGGTGCCGGGGTGGGCGGCGGCGACGGCGAGCAGCGCCGCCGGGTCGGGGGAGGCGTCGTCGATGACGACCACGGCGTCGGGCCGGCGGGTCTGTCGCTCGAGCGACGCCAACGCCGTCCCGAGCCAGGCCTCGCAGGCGAGGTGGGGCACGACGGCGCACACCGAGGCGCCGGGGTGGAGCGTGCCGTGCCGGCTCACCGGCCGGTCCCTCCCCGCCGCCCGGCGCCGGCGGGGGTGCGGTCCCGGCTCACGGACGGCCTCCCCGGACCGGCGTGCGGGTCCCGTCGTGGCCGGCGGGCCGGTCGCCGGCCACCGCGGCCAGCTGGTGGAGGGTGGCCTCGCCGAGCTGGACCTCCCACATCTCCCGGTAGCGGCCGGGCCGGCCGAGCAGGTCGTCGTGGCTGCCGCACTGGACGATCTCGCCGTCGTCGAGCACCAGGATCAGGTCGGCGTCGCGGATGGTCGACAGGCGGTGGGCCACCATGAAGGTGGTGCGGCCCTCCATCAGCCGTCGTAGGGCGGTGAGGATCTCCCGCTCGGTGGTCGAGTCGATCGACGACGTGGGCTCGTCCAGCAGGAGCACCGGGGCGTCCTTGAGGAAGGCCCGGGCCACCGAGATGCGCTGGCGCTCCCCGCCCGACACCTGGGCGCCGCGCTCGCCGAGCCGGGTGGCGTAGCGCTTCGGCAGCCGGCAGATGAAGTCGTGGGCGTTGGCGGCGCGGGCGGCGTCGTGGACCTCGTCGTCGGACGCGTCGAGGCGGCCGTAGCGGATGTTCTCCTTGATGGTGCCCGTGAACAGCAACGGCTCCTGCAGCACCAGCGAGAACTGCGAGCGCAGGTCGGCCAGCCTGAAGTCGCGGATGTCGCGCCCGTCGAGGAGGATGCGGCCTGCCTCGACGTCGGCGAACCGGGGCATCAGCGACAGCAGCGTGGTCTTGCCGGCGCCGGTGTTGCCCACCACCCCGACCGCCTGGCCGGGACGGATCTCGAACGAGATGTCCCGCAACGTGCCGGGCCGGGTCGGGTACGAGAACGACACGCGCTCGAACGCGATGTGGCCCCGCACCCGGTCGACCTTGACGCCGTCGGCCGGGTCCTCGACCGCCGGCCGGGTGTCGAGCAGCTCGTAGGCGCCCTCGAGGGCCACCATCTTCTCCTGGATCCCGGTGACCGTGGACGAGATCGTCTCCAGCGGCTTGTACATGGCGGCCACGTACGACATGACCACGATCAGCTCGCCGACCGTCAGGTCGCCGCCGACCACCGCGAAGGCGCCGACACCGAGGACCAGGGCGGTGCCCAGCGCGGTCACGAGGTTCACGCCCAGCGAGAAGACGGTCTGGAGGACGGTGAGGCGGACCCGGCGGTCGACGGCCCGCTCCCCCTGGGCGCGGAAGCGCCCGTGCTCGAAGCCCTCGCGGCCGAAGGCGACGGTCACCCGGATCATCTGGATCGCCTCGTGGACGATGTTCAGCGACCGGCCCTCGAGGCCCCGCACCTTGCGCACGTGCGGGGTGACCCGGGCCGCGTACACGCCGGTCGACGAGTAGAGCAGGGGGACGACGACCAGCGACAGGAGGGCCAGGCGCAGGTCGATGCGAGCGGTGACCACGAACATGCCCACGAGGGTCAGGGCCGACTGGGCGAGCGGCGGGAACGCCACCGTGATGGCCCCGATCGACGACGCCCGGTTGTTCACGTTGGCCATGAGCTCGCCGGTGCGGCGGTGGTCGTGGAAGTCCATCGACAGCCGCTGGACGTGGGCGAACAGGTCGCTGCGGAAGTCGAGGACCATCCGTTGCTCGAGCTTGGTGAGGACGTAGCGTGACAGGACGTCGAGCACGCCGATGACGGCTGTCACCGCCAGGCCCGCCAGCACCGCCGTCCAGATCAGCCCGGTGCGGTCGTCGGGGAGGAGCCGGTCGGCGTAGGCGGGCAACGGCCGGTCGACGAGGACGCCGTCGACCAGCAGGGCCATCGGCCACGGCTCTGCCAGGGCGGCGACCGCCCCGAGCAGGATGAGTACCGACGCGCCGGCCATGAGGCGCCGGTACGGCCGCAGGTAGGGCCGGATCCGGCCCAGGTTCCGGCGGAGCTGCGTGCGCCACAGGCGAGGGTCGGGGGCGGAGCGGGTTCCCGGGCCGTCGACCCAGGTGTTCCCGGCCGCGCTCGTCGCCCCCTCGACCTGCGTGTCCCCGACCTCTCCGGGCCCGGGCGCCGGCGGGCCGGCGGTGGGGGGCGGCGTGGCGGGGCCGGGCGCACCGGCCTCAGGCACGGCCGTCGACCAGGTGTGGATCGCCGGTCGGGACGGCGGGAGCCGGGTGCCGGTCGGGGGCCGGGCGGCGGGGGCCGGGCACCGGCCCGGTGCGTGGCGACGGCCCGGCACCGGCGGGGGCGGGGGCCCCGGCGCGGTGGGCCGGGCGTCGCACCGCCGCCGGCCCGCCCGGGCGGCCGGCGGTGACCGCCCGCCAGGCCACGTGGGTGGCCCGCCACCCGCCCCGGGCCAGGGCGGCCAGGCCGCCGGCGGCGCATGCCACGGCCAGTGGCCACGCCAGGGCGGCCGCCGTGGCGGTGGCGGCGGCCCAGGCGGCGGCGCGCCGTCGCCGCAGCCGAGGCCGCAGGCGCAGCTGCTGGTAGCCGGGCGGGTGGTCGCTGGTGACGAGCTCGGCGACCACGAGCGACGAGGCGACCGCGGTGGCGTCGACGTCGTCCCAGGGGTCGGGTGGCAGCACGCGCAGCCCGTGGGCGCGCAGGCCGGCCACGACCGCGGCGGCGAGCTCGGACCGGGGCACCGTGGCCGGGAGCACGGCGTGCCGGCGCCCGAGGAGCCGCAGCGGGCCCGGCGGCGCCGCTGCCGTCGCCGCCGGTGGCGGGGACGGCCGGTTGCGGTGGTGGCGGCCCCAGAGCCGGACGAGCGGCTGGGTGACGTGCAGGAGGGCGACGGTGGCCCGGAACGCGGTCCGCGAGCCCTGCCCGCGCCGGGGCGGGTCGGCCCGCACCATGCCGTAGCCGAGCAGGAGGGCCAGGAACCCGCCGCCGGACAGGCCGGGCAGGGCCGCGGGCCACAGGGCGGGCCACGTGAGCGCCAGTGCCGGCAGGGCGAGCACGGCGGCGGCCACGGCCACGGGTGCGCCGAGCTGGTAGGCGACGTCGATGCCGTACCCACCCTGGCCGTACACCGACTGGTAGGCGGCCGTGCCGAACGGCCCCCGGTAGATCCTCTGCCGCCCCCGGCGGCGCGCGGCCGGGCCGTAGATGCGCCCGTGCCACCGGGCGGTCCCCAGGGCCGTGTACCGGTCGGGGTGCCGCGACTCGACGAGCGCCTCCGACCGGCCGTAGCCACGCTGCTGGCGGAGGTAGGCACCGATGGTGGGGCGCCGGTGGTGCCAGACGAGGGCGGCGGGGTGGAAGCCGATCTCGAGGCCCGCGTCGAGCACCTTCCAGCACACGTCGACGTCGTCGCCGGCAGCGGTGAACACCGGGTCGAACCCGCCGACGCGGTCGAGGGCGTAGCGCCAGAACGCCATGTTGCACCCCGGGACGTGCTCGGCCCGGTCGTCGGCGGTCAGCACGTGCACCGGCCCGCCGGGGGCGGCCGCGACGGCATGGGCGCCGGCCGGGTCGTCGGGCGGGGGGACGTTGGGCCCGCCGGCGGCCCCGACGTTGCGGCCGTTGAACCCGAGCGCCAGGTAGTAGGGCCACTCCGGCGACGGGTAGGCGTCGCTGTCGAGGAAGGCGATCACGTCCCCCCGGGCGGCGTCGATGCCGGCGTTGCGAGCGGCGCCGAGCCCGCCGTGGTCGACCGTGACCACCCGGGCCCGGGGGTGGCGGGAGGCGATGGCGGCGGTGGCGTCGGTCGACCCGTCGTCGACCACGACGACGTCGAGGTCGGGGTAGTCGAGCGCACACGTGTGGGCCAGGCACTCGTCGATCGTGTCGGCGGCGTTGTACGCGCAGATGACGGCCGACATGGCCGGCCAGTCGACGTCGAGGTCGGCGAGCCGGCGCCGGTTCCACCGCCCGACCACGTCGAGGGCCGGGCGCGGCCGCCGCCGGGCGTCGGTCAGGCCGAAGTGCCAGCCCGCCACCGGCCGGCCGTCGACCACCCAGTCGTCGGTCCACGAGAAGGCGCAGGTGCCGGCCACGCCGCGCTCCATCGCCGTGGCCAGCTGCCAGTCGAGCACATCGGCCTGCCGGGCGGCGCCGCCGGGGGTGCCCTCCGAGTCGAGGCCCAGCTCACCGAGCACGAGGGGGCGGTCGCCGGCGATGTTGTGCAACCGGGTCAGGTAGCGGCTCAGCGACTGGGGCGACTCGAGGAACACGTTGAAGGTGACGAAGTCGAGCGTGGGCAGGTCGAGGTACTCGGCCGTCGGGTAGTTGGCGTAGGTGACGAGCAGGTCGGGGTCGACGCTCCGGACGACGTCGGCCAGGGAGGCGAGGGTCGCCTCGACCGTCCCGGCGCCCAGCCAGCGGATCACGTCGGCCGGGACCTCGTTGCCGAGGGAGAGGGCGAGGATCACCTCGCAGCCGGCCAGGCGCTCGGCCGCGTCGCGCACCGCGGCCCGGGCGGCACGCGCCACGCCGCGCTGCTCGGCGCGGGAGGTCGAGGTCAGGTACCGCCAGTCGGGCCAGAACACGCCGGCGAGGATCCGCAGCCCCGCGTCACGGGCGGCGTCGACCACGTCGGCTGGCGGCACCGTGTAGGTGCGCACCACCGTGAAGCCGGCGGCGGCCATGGCCACGAGGTCGGCCCGCACCTGGGCGGCATCCGGGTACAGCTCCCCGTCGGCGCGGGCCGCGAAGGTGCCGTAGGTGACCCCGGCGAAGCGGAACCGGTCCGCGCCGACCCGGAACTGCTTGCCGTCGACTGCTACTCGTCCCAACGACACCCCAGTCGCGCTCGTCGTCATCCATGGCGCGCGCCGTCGGACCCGGGGACCGCCACGGCAGCAGCGGCGGTGGAGCTGCCGGTTGGAGGGCGGGCGGGGCCTGCGGCGAGGTGCTCAGTATGCCAGTCGATGCCTGGGCGTTCGGACGGTCATGTCAGCGAACGATGGGTGAATTCGCCCTGACGCGCGTCAGTCGGGACCGGCCCCGGCCCGGAGCCGGGCGAGCTCCTCGGTCAGGCGCCGGTGCTCCTGCCAGCGCTCCGTCTCGTCGCGGACGACGGCGGCGATGGCGTGCGGCCGATCGGCACCCGGCCGTCGCAGCAGGGTGACGGTGAAGGCGATGGAGAGGCGGTGGCCCTCCCGGTGCAGGGCCGGTACCTCGAGCAGCCGGTCCCCGTACCGGGTGTGGCCGGTGGCCATCACCCGCCGGTAGCCCTCCCAGTGGCGGTCCCGGTAGCGAGGGGGGACGATGAGGTCGAGGGAGCGGCCGAGGGCCTGTCCGGCCGGCCAGCCGAACAGGCGGGCGGCGGCGGGGTTCCACAACGTGATCGTGCCCTCGGCGTCGGCGACCACGACCGCGTCGGCGAGCTGGCCGACCAGCTGCGCCAGGTCGGCTTCGCTCGGTGCGCGGGCCTCGCCGGGCCGCTCGCTCGGTCCTCCGGCCTCGTCGGGCAGGAGGTGGGCGAAGCAGGGCGCCTCGCCACCTTCGTCGTCGGTCACAGGACCCCTCCCTTCCGGTGGAGCGTCAGGGTCGCGGGGCCCGCCGCGTCGACGGGCCCGTCCGGCGTGGACCGCACTCGGAGGCGGCACCCGGCCCGGCGCGGGTCGTCGGCCACCAGCTCGGTCACCGTCGCCGCCGTGCCCTCCACCAACCCCTCGGCGATGCCGAGGTGGAGGGCGCAGACCGTCGAGCGTCCCTCGAGCGCGGCGGCGGCGAAGGGGCACCTCTGAAGCACGACGTCGGCCCCGCCGGGCGCGGGCCGGACCTCGGGGTCGAAGCCGTGCCGGGCCATGGCGGCACCGATGTCGGCCACGGCGTCGCCGGACGCCGGTCGCCCCCGGAACAGCTCGGCAGCCCCGCGGCCGACGTCCCGGGCGGTGCGGCCCGTCCTGACCACCTCGACCAGCAGCCGGCTCAACCGCTCGTAGGGACCGGTCGTGTCCCACCGGCCCTCCATGGCCGGATCGACCTCGTAGACCAGCCGAGGCCGTCCCCGTCCCGACGCCGGGGACTTCGCCTCGACGACCAGGCCGGCCCCCACCAGCTTGGCGAGGTGCTGGCGGATGGCGTTGTGGTTGAGGGGGAACCGCTCGTTGAGCTCGGCGATGCCCACCGGGTGGCCGCAGGCGGCGATGTGCCGGAAGATGGCGTGGCGCGTCGGGTCGCCGAGGGCCCGGGCTTGCTCCTGCAGCGTTGGACCGGTCATGGCTGGTTCGGTGGTGGCGCCTCCGGCACCAGTGTGCCGCCCCGGGGCGGGCGACGGCGTGGTCGGCGGTGGGTGCCACCGCGACGGGCCCGGGCCCGGATCCCTCCTGCGTGGCCGTCGCGACGGACCCGGCAGGAGGCCTGGCCCCGACCCGCGGCTGCCGTTATTGTTCTATCGATCGACGGAAGAATAGTTGTCGACCGCGGCTCCGGCCACAGGCAGGGAGGACCGACGATGCAGGCCAGGGACGTCCCGGTGCACCACGGCGCCACGCCGGTGGCAGGACACCGGCGTTGAGCCCGGTGGCCACGATCGACCGGCGGGCGGCGACGTGGGGCGTGGTGGCCGTGCTGGTCGTCGCGGCCGTGGCCGTCCTCGGCAGCGGCAACCTCCGGTGGTTCGACGCCGCCCTCGTCGGCTACCTGTTCGGCACCTTCTTCGCCGTGTTCGCCGTCGTCTACCGGTACCTCGTCTGGCTGGGTCGCCCGCCGACGGCCCGCCTCGACCGGCGGGGGTGGGAGGCGTTCCGGCGTCGGGGCCGGCGCCTCGCCAACGTCGCCGCCCTGCTCCGCCTGGTGGTGGGGAACCTGGCCCTGCAGTGGTTCATCCGTGGCCGGTCGCGGTCGCGGTGGGTGGCCCACCAGCTCGTCTTCTGGGGTTGCGTGCTGGCCGCCCTGGTGACCTTCCCCCTCGTGCTGGGGCTCCTCCACTTCGAGTCGGTCGGCCAGGACGGTCGCCGGTACCGCACCGACGTCGGCCCCCTCTCCTCCCCGTCCTTCGACAGCCGCGGGGTGCTGGGGTGGCTGATGTTCCACCTGCTGGACATCTCGGCGGTGCTGGTCCTGGCAGGCGTCTTCATCTTCCTGGCCCGGCGTCTCCGGGACCCCGGTGCGCTGGCCACCGAGCGGTCCAACGACTTCCTGGCGCTGGCCGGCCTGTTCGCGGTGTCGGTCACCGGCCTGGCGCTGACGGCGTCGAACCTGTGGATGGACGGCCGCTTCTACGTCTTCCTCAACACGGCCCATGCCCTGACCGTGATCCTCGGCCTGATGTACATCCCGTTCGGGAAGCTGTTCCACATCTTCCAGCGACCGGCCAACCTCGGTGTCGCCTTCTACCGGCGCGAGGCGGCCGAGGGCCCCCCGCAGGCGTGCGCCCGCTGCGGGGAGCCGTTCGCATCGGCGCTGCAGGTGACCGACCTGAAGGAGGTGCTGCCGCAGGTGGGATTCGACTACTCGTCGGTGGGAGGGGTCAGCTACCAGGACCACTGCCCGCCGTGCCGCCGCAAGATGGTGGCCCTGGCGCAGTCCCGGGCCGTGGGCGGGTTCGGCTGATGGCCCGCCTGCCCCGCGACGAGGGCGAGCTGGTGGCCCGCTACGGGCCCCACCTCAACCAGGCCCCGCCCGGTGGTTGGGCGGCGGACGTCGAGGCCGACCGTGAGGTGCGGACGCACTGCTGCTTCTGCGGCCAGCAGTGCGGCATCGTCCTCAAGGTCCGCGACGACGAGGTGGTGGGCTTCGAGCCCTGGTACGAGTTCCCCTTCAACCAGGGGAAGCTGTGCCCCAAGGGCGTCAAGCGCTACCTGCAGGACGCCCACCCCGACCGGCTCCTCGAGCCCCTCGAGCGCGACCCGTCGCGCCCCGGGGGCTTCCGGGAGGTGTCCTGGGACCGTGCCCTCGACCGCACCGTGGCCGAGGTCCGCCGCATCCAGGACGCCTACGGCAAGGACGCGTTCGCCATGCTGTCGGGCGTCTCCCTCGACAACGAGAAGTCCTACCTCATCGGCAAGTTCGCCCGGCTGGCGCTGGGGACGGCCAACCTCGACTACAACGGCCGGCTCTGCATGGTGTCCGCCGGCGTCGCCAACAAGCGGGCCCTCGGGATCGACCGGGCGTCCAACCCGTGGAGCGACATACCCCTCGCCGAGGTGGTGATGGTGGTGGGGGCCAACATCGGCGAGTGCGCCCCCATCACCACGAGCTGGATCTGGCGGGCACGGGACAACGGCGCCAAGCTCGTCGTCGTCGACCCCCGGGTCACCCCCACGGCCCGGACGGCCGACCTGTTCCTCGGCGTCCGGCCCGGGACCGACGCCGCCCTCCTCGGGGCGATGCTGCACGTGATCATCGAGCGCGACTGGCTCGACCACGACTTCATCCGCGACCACACCGAGGGCTTCGAGGCGGCGGCCGAGGCCGTGCGCGACCACACCCCGGCGTGGGCGTCGGGCGTCACCGGCGTGCCCGCCGCCCGCATCGAGCAGGCCGCCGAGTGGTGGGGCACGGCGCGCACCGGGATGCTGCTGCACGCCCGGGGCATCGAGCACCACACCCAGGGCGTCGAGAACGTGTGGGCGTGCATCAACCTCGGCCTCGCCACCGGCAAGTACGGCCGTCCGGGCTGCGGGGTCACCACCATCACCGGGCAGGGCAACGGGCAGGGCGGCCGGGAGCACGGCCACAAGTGCGACCAGCTCCCCGGCAACCGCGACATCACCAACCCCGAGCACCGTGCCTACGTGGCCTCGGTGTGGGGGTGCGACGTCGACGAGATCCCCGGCAAGGGCCTCACCGCCCAGGAGATCGTCGAGGCGATCCACCGGGGCGAGATCAAGGGCTTGCTGTCCATCTGCTTCAACCCCGCCGTGTCCCTGCCCGACACCGCCTTCACCCGGGAGGCGCTCGACCGGCTCGAGTTCTACGGGGTGATCGACTTCTTCCTCTCCGAGAGCGCCTTCCACGCCGACGTCGTCCTGCCCGGCTCCCTCCACGAGGAGGACGAGGGCACCTCTACCAACGTGGAGGGGCGGGTCATCAAGCTCAACCCGTCCAAGGTGCCGCCGGCCCACGCTCGGCTCGACTGGGACATCCTGTGCGACCTGGCCCGGCGGCTCGGCAAGGGCCGGTACTTCCCCTACACCCATCCCCGCCAGATGTTCGAGGAGCTGCGGGTGGCGTCGAAGGGCGGCAGCGCCGACTACGCCGGCATCACCTGGGAGCGGATCGAGCGGGAGATGGGCGTGTTCTGGCCGTGCCCCTCGGAGGACCACCCCGGGACCGAGCGGCTGTACGAGGGCGGCCACTTCCCCACCGAGAGCGGCCGGGGCCGGTTCAACCCGGTCCGCTTCCGGCCCCCCGCCGAGGTGGTCGACCACGAGTACCCGGTGTGGCTCACCACGGGCCGGGTCGTCAGCCAGTACCTGTCGGGCACCCAGACCCGGCGCATCGGACCGCTGGTCTCCCAGTACCCCGAGCCCCTGTGCGAGCTCCACCCCCAGCTGGCCGAGCGGCACGGCATCGCCACGGGCGACGTCGTGCGGGTGACGTCACGGCGGGGCTCGATGACCCTCCCCGCCAAGGTGGTGGCCACCATCCGCCCCGACACCGTGTTCATCCCGTACCACTGGGCCGGCCGCCAGGCCGCCAACCAGCTCACCAACCGGGCGCTCGACCCCCTGTCGAAGATCCCGGAGTACAAGGTGTCGGCCGTGCGGGTCGAGCGGGTGGGGCCGCCTGGCACCACGCTGGTGGACGAGCGGGAGGTCGACCTCGTCGATCCCGGGGTCCGGGACGACCGGCCACGCCTTCCCGCGTCGGAGCCGGGAGAGGGGGGCGGCTGATGGCGGCCAGCGTCCCCGTCTCGATCGGCGCCCGCCCGAGCCCGGCCCCCCGGGCGGCGGCCGGGACCGCCGGTGGGGGCACGTTCGTCATCGACCAGTCACGCTGCATCGGCTGCCAGGCCTGCGTCCAGGCCTGCGAGGAGTGCGGGACCCACCGGGGGCGGTCGATGATCCACCTCGACGAGGTCGACAGGGCGGCGACGACGCAGACGGCGCCCATGGTGTGCATGCACTGCGAGGATCCCACCTGCGCCGAGGTGTGCCCGGCCGACGCCATCAAGCAGAACGAGGACGGCGTCGTCCAGTCGTCCCTGAAGCCTCGCTGCATCGGCTGCTCCAACTGCGTGCTGGCGTGCCCGTTCGGGGTGCCCAACTACGTCGCCGAGCTCGACCAGATGATGAAGTGCGACATGTGCTACGACCGCACGGCGGCCGGCCTGAAGCCGATGTGCGCCTCGGTGTGCCCCAGCGAGGCGCTGTGGTTCGGCACGCCGGAGGAGTTCGCCGCCACCCGCACCGGCACGCTCGTGCACGACTGGTGGTTCGGGCGCCAGCACGTGGCCACCCGGGTCGGGACGGTGGCCGACGGCCCCGGCGCCATCGACGTGCTGGCGGCCCGGGGGGAGCGCCCGTGGCAGGACGACCCCTTCGCCCTCGACGAGCCGGGGGGCGGGACGTGACCGACACCCACCAGCCCGCGCGCCTCCCCGACGGCGGCCCCCCGGCCGGCGACGAGCCGGTGGCCGACCCGGTGTGGCGCCAGGACTTCCCCCTGACCTCGGCCGGGGAGGACGAGGTGACCCGGCGCGAGTTCGTCCGCTACCTCGTGCTGGCCTCGGGCGGCTTCGCCGCCGGCAACGTGGGGATCGCCCTGTGGTCGTCGCTGCGCTCCGTCGACCCCGGGGAGCCCCGCCCCGTCGTGGCCCTCGACCAGGTGCCCGAGGGGTCGGCCCACCTGTTCCGCTACCCGAGCGACGCCGATCCCGCCATCCTCGTCCACCTGCCGGGCGGGCGGTTGCGTGCCTTCTCGCAGCGCTGCACCCATCTGGGCTGCGTCGTCTACTACGAGCCGGAGAGAGGGGAGATGGCGTGCCCGTGCCACGAGGGCCACTTCGACGCCACCACCGGCGACGTCCTGGCCGGCCCCCCGCAACGGCCGCTGGGCCGCATCGACGTCGAGGTGCGGGACGGCACGGTGTGGGCCGTCGCCGCCCGGGGGGAGCGCCGTGAGCGCCCCCGGGGTTGAGCCCGGCCCCGGCGGGCAGGCCCGGGGCC
>DASUJB010000203.1:0-6860 GCA_036279475.1 Acidimicrobiales bacterium
GTCGGCTCGACCAGCACGGCCGCCTCGTCGCTCATGTCGTCGGGCACCGGCCGTAGCTGGTGCTCATGGGCCGCGAACGCGATCGACCAGCCACCGCCGGTCGACTCGCAGTAGCCGGTCTGGAGGCCGGGCTCGAGGTGGCCGAAGGCGATCCGCTCGCACAGGTTGACGTGCCCGCTGGCGCACTGCTCGCAGGGCGGTGCCACCCCCCGGGCCGTGCAGGTCAGCACGGGGACGACGACGGCCCGCCTGCCGTCCTCGAGGTCGCCGACGACCTCGTGGCCGGGGGTGAAGGGAAAGGACACGATCGGCTCGAAGTAGCGGGACGAGCGGCCGTCGATGGTGGCCAGGTCGCTCCCGCAGATGCCGCTGAGGCGGGGTCGCAGGCGGAGCCACCCGGGGGCGGGCAGCTCCGGGGGGTCGACGTCCCGCAGGGACAGCGGCCCGAGCCGGGCTCCTCCCCCGGGGCGGAGCGAGCCGGCCACCATGGCGGCGGCGTAGCGGGCCGGTTGGCGGCGGAACTGGAGGGCCTTCATCGCCGGTCTCCGGTGGCAGGGGCGGTGGATGGCGCGGGGGCGGCCCCGGCCAGAGGGCGGGTCCCCGCCGGCCCCCGTGGCGACGACGAGGTCACGGCCGCCTCGCGGGCGTGGTCGAGCGGTGCTCGTCGCGGCCGTTCGCCGACGGCCACGGGTCGGCGGTCAGCAGGCGCGTCAGCAGGCCGGCCCGGCCCCGTCGCCTCCACGGCGGACCCATGGGGAGCAGGGGCTCGGAGGCGCCGGTCGCCTTGTCGAAGTGCTCGACGAGCCAGCCGCGCTTGCGGGCGAGCGCGGCCAGGCGGGTCTCGGGGTTGACGGCCACGGGGAACCCGACTGCCTCCAGCATGGGCAGGTCCGACGTCGAGTCGGCGTAGGCCACGCCCTCGGCCAGGTCGAGGCCGTGGCCGGCGGCGTACTCGGCGAGGAGCGAGGCGCGGGCCTCGCCGGTGGGCGGCACCGCTGTCAGCTCGCCCCGGTACGTGCCGTCGGCACGGGTGTCGAGGCGGGCGCACACGACGTCGTCGAACAGCGGCCGCAGGGGGGCGACGGCGAAGTCGAGGGCGCCGGTCACCAGCACCGTGCGGTGGCCCAGCCGGCGGTGCTCCCGGACGCGGCGGATGCCGGCCGGGAACGACTTGGCCAGCAGCAGCTGGCTGAACATCTCGGTGGCGTCCTCCTCGAGCTGGTCGACGGGGGCCCGGTCGTAGCGCCGGTAGAAGTGGCGCAGGAAGTCGCTGCGGTCGCGGCGATCGAGGGCCAGCAGCGACGGGGCCTCGGCCAGCGTCCTGACGACGTACCGGAGCCTGTCGTCACCGGCCAGCCGGCGGGTGGCGAGCCACGAGTACGAGGCGACGACGTTCGACGCCACGAGGGTGTTCTCGAGGTCGAAGGCGGCGAAGTGCCGGTCGGGTGACAGCACCTGGCGGCGCAGCCGGTCGGCGCGGTCCTCGACCGTGCGGGCACCGGGGGTGGTGCGCACCCGGGCGTGCTCGATGACCGATGGCAGGTGCACCTGGTGCACGTAGGTGGGCCAGTCGACGACGCGGGGGTCGAAGCAGAAGGCCGACCGGTCGGCGTCGTCCAGCCGCTCGTACCGCTCGAGCAGGTGGTCGACGCCATAGATGGCCTCGCACTCGGTGTAGGCGCCGTACAGCTCGACGTACCCGAGGGCGCGGTCGGCCTCCTCCCGCCGCTCCTCGAGCCGGGCCGCCCACGACGCCTGCCGGCCCCGCAGCGGCAGCGACTGCAACACCGCCTCGGCCCGGTCCATGGTGGACACGGCCCGGCGGAGCTGGCGCTGCACCCGCCCCCGGCCGGGGAACGTCCAGTCGGGGACCACGATGGGCTGGCCCCCGCTGTCGTAGAGGGGGCGCTCGAGGAACCAGGAACGCACCAGGTCGACGAGCTGGCGATAGCGGAGGGGGTTGACCGAGCCCGAGGCGACCTGGGTGATCTGCGGCTGGGCGGGCGGATCGCCGGCGGCGGCGTCGATCACCGCGGCGACGACCATGTCGACGGGGATCACGTCGATGGTGCCCTCGGGGACGCCCGGGAACTCCTCGAGCAGGCCGCGGGCGTAGCTGATGATGATCGGCTCGGCCATGCGGAAGCCGCGGATCCAGCCCGGCCGGGGCTCGGCCCACGCCGACTCGATGATCGACGGGCGCACGATGGACACGGGGACGGGGCCGTGCTGCTGGAGGAGGGCCCGCTCGCCGAGGGCCTTGGTGTAGGCGTAGGCGTCGGGCCACCCCAGCGAGCCGGCGCGGGCCCGACCGGCCTCGACCATGCGGTCCTTGACCCACGCCTGGCGGCGCTGCTCGGTCTTCGACGACAGGGCGGGGGTGCCGGCCGCCCCCAGCTCGCGCACCGACTCGGCGCGGAAGCGGGCCAGCGCCTCCGGGCTGCGGCTCTGCGCCTCGGCGTCGCGGCGGGCCCGGCGGGCGGCCTCGACCTCGGTCCGCCAGTCGACGTCGACGAAGAACGGGCTCTCGTGGACGGGTTCCTCCGGGGCCGCTCCCCGGCGGTTGCCGGCCACGTAGCAGGTCGACACCGCCACCAGGTGGGGTGCCACGCCCAGGTCCTGCAGGGTGAGGGCGATGCGGCTGGGGCCGAGCAGGTTGACCTCGACCGCACCGTCGAGGGGCGAGTCGAAGGCCACGGTGGCGGCCGAGTGCACCACGACGTCGCACGAGGCCAGCGCCGCCCGCCCGGCCTCATCGAGCCCCAGGCCGTCGGTGCTCACGTCACCGGCGACGACCTGCACCCGGCGGGCGATCACCTCGTCGAGCTCGGCGCGGCCCAGCTCGGCGCGCAGGCGGTCGAAGGCGTCGTTGCGGAAGATCTCGCGCCGCGCCCGTTGGGTGACCGACGACCGCCGCCCGGGGCGGACGAGGAGCACCAGCTCGCAGCCGGGGACGGAGCGGAGCAGGCGCTCGACCAGGGCGGTGCCGAGGAAGCCGGTGCCACCGGTGATGGCGATGCGCTTGCCGTCGAGTGCCTCGGGGATCATCGGCTTCTGTCTACCATTTGGTAGATGACCAGTGCCCAGCCCGCCGGGGAGGGGGACGGCCTGCCGGCGCCCCGGGAGGAACCGGTCGCCGGTCCCCGCCGGCCCGACGCCGCCCGACGCACGCCCGAGCGCATCCTCATGGCTGCCATCGGTGCCTTCGGCACCCGCGGCTACGGGGCCACCTCCCTCGACGACCTCGCCCGGGAGCTGGGCATCCGCAAGCAGACCATCCTGTACTGGTACCCCTCCAAGGAGGCGTTGCTCGACGCCGCCATCGACAGGACGGCCGGCGAGGTCGCCACCCGGCTGGAACGGTCGGTGGCCGGCCCGGAGGCGGGGTTCGCCCGGGTCGACGCCATCGTCCGGGCCATGTTTCGCCTGGCCGCCCGCCACCCGGCCATGCTGGGCTTCCTGCGGGAGGTCACCAGGCTGGGCCCCCCCGCCTCGACCCGGCTGCTGGGCGCGCTGTCGCCCCTCGTCGACCGGGCGGCCGCCCACCTGGCGGCGGAGATGGACGCGGGTCGCATGCGCCGGCACGACCCCTGGCTGATCCTGCTGGCCGCCTACTCCATGGTGACCGGTCTCGCCACCGAGGTGGAGGTGCTGCGGCTCTTCGGGGAGGAGCCGACGCTGGCGTCGCTGGTGCGGCGGCGCGACGAGCTGATCTCGCTGCTGCACGACGCCCTGGTACCGGGACCGTGACCGAACGGGGGCGCGGGGTGCTCGGGCCCCGCGCCCCCTGCCGCAGGGCCCCTCACCGCAGCACGATCCGGGAGGCCGTCTCGCGCTCGATGTTCTCGATGTTGGTGAAGCAGGTCAGGCGGCGGTTGCTGAGCGTGACCGACGACGACACCATGCCGGCGGCCACCGAACGGCCGTTGGGCTTGGGGTGGTACACGGGCCCGCCGCTGTCGCCGGCGGCGAGCGGGAAGTCGATGCAGGTGAACAGGAACGAGTGGTGGGTGGCATCGCAGCACACCCACTCGTTGGCCCGCACGACGGTGCCGCAGTTGCCGGCGTCGCTGGCGATGCCGTCGAAGCAGAGGCGGAGCCCCACGGCCAGCTGGCTGTTGCGGTACCGGGCGTCGACCATCGTCGAGGGGCTGGAGCGGATGGTGGCCGAGATCCCGACGCGGTTGGCGGTGAGCGACACGAAGCTCACGTCGGCGGCCACCCGGGACACGCCGTGGTAGCGGTTGAGGGCCATGGCGCCGATCCAGCGGGACCCGAGCCCGAAGAAGCTGGGGATGCTGTTGCAGTGACCGGCGGTGCTGCCGAAGTACCCGTAGGCCCCGCCGAAGGTGAAGCCGGACGTGCAGGCGGTGGTCCTGCCGGCCGAGGCCGTGGTCACGCGCAGCCCCGCCTCGTACACGCGCCAGCCGACCCGGTCCACGGCCGGCGTGACGGCGATGCTGGGGTCGCGCTCGACGACGACGGCGTCGGCCGGGTCGGAGGCCGGCGGGGCGGGCCCGTCGGTGCCCCCTCCCGGGGCCGAGGCCCGGGCCCGGGAGGGCCCGCGACGGGCGGCCTCCTCGGCGGTGCGTCGCAGGCCGGCGTCCACGGCGGCGGCGCGCACCACCACCGAGCCGGTCGCCACGTCGGCGCTGACGCTGGCCGGCCTCGACGTCCCGGCCAGCGTGCGGGCCACCTCCTCCTGGGCCGCCACCAGGTCGCGGTAGCCGAGGGCCGTGGCGTCGGTGACGACGCGAGGGTGGCGACCCGTGAGGTCCGCCACCACGTCGGCGTCGGCCCTGGTGGCCCCGACCACGGCGACGTGCAGCACCGCGCCGCCAGGGCCGCGGGTCTCGATCCAGTGGCCGCCGTAGCGGTCGCCGAACGCCGCCTGCAAGCGCGGGACCGCGGTCGTGAGGTCCACCTCGTCGGCGACCTGGGAGGCCGGCGCGGGCGCCGGCGTCGGCGCCGCGGCACGCACGGGTGACGGCGGACCCCCGGGGGCGCCCGGGGACCCGGGACGGCCGCCCGCGGCGCCGGCACTGGGCGCCAGGGCGGGCAAGGCCAGGAGGGCGGCGAGGACGAGGGGGAGGCCGGTTCGAGGGCGGCGATTCCGGGGCACGGCGACTCCTCGGGTAGGGAGGCCCGGGGCACGTCAGGCAGGCCCGCCCCCATCCGACGCTCTACGCGCGTAGTCAACCACTAAGCGTGACAAAAGGCCAGGGATCGCCTGTCCGAGCCGCCCGCCTTCGGGCCGAGGCCCCTCGACCGGCCGTCAGCGCTCGCTCGAGAGGTGACGGCGGCGCTCGTGGCGCTCCAGCGCCAACTGCACCAGCTCGTCGATGAGCGCCGGGTAGGGCACGCCCGTCGCCTCCCAGAGGCGGGGGTACATCGAGACGGGGGTGAAGCCCGGGATGGTGTTGACCTCGTTGACGAGGAAGCCGCGGCCCTCGGGCTCGTAGAAGAAGTCGACCCTCGCCATGCCGTCGCACCGCAGCGCCACGTAGGCGCGCCGGGCCAGCTCCCGTACCTCCGCCTCCTCGGCCTCGCCGAGCGGCGCCGGCACCAGGAGGTCGCACGCCCCGTCGACGTACTTGTCCTCGTAGTCGTAGAACTCGTGGCTGGCGACGATCTCGCCGGGGACCGAGGTGCGGGGCTGGCGGTTGCCGAGCACGCCCACCTCGATCTCGCGGCCGGCGACGCCCTGCTCGATCACCACCCACTCGTCGTAGCCGGCGGCCAGCGCCACGGCGTCGGCCAGCCCGCCCGGCCCGCCGACCTTGCTCACGCCCACCGACGAGCCCATGTTGGCGGGCTTGACGAAGGCGGGGTAGCCGAGCCGGGCCTTGTCGACCGCGGCCGCGGCGCCGGTCAGGTCACCGGGGGGCAGCACGAGGTACGGCACCTGGGGCAGGCCGTGGACGGCCAGGACCTCCTTGGCCTTGGCCTTGTCCATGGCCAGCGCGGACGCCAGCACGCCGGACCCCACGTAGGGCACGCCGGCCAGCTCCAGCAGGCCCTGGACGGTGCCGTCCTCCCCGAACGGACCGTGCAGCAGGGGCATCACCACGACCGTCCGGTCCTCGTCGCCGGGGGAGACGGCCGGCAGGGGGTCGAGGGTGGGACCACACGGCTCCAACCGGGCCAGCCGTGACCCCTGGCCTCCGTCGCCGGCGCGGCGCTCCTCGATGGCGGCCCGGGCGTCGTCGGCCCGCACCCAGGTGCCCTGGCGCGTGATGCCGACGGGGACGATCTCGTACCGCTCGGGGTCGGCGGCCGCCAGGACGTGGGCGGCGGTCGTGCACGAGACGTCGTGCTCGGCGGACCTCCCGCCGAACAGCACCACGAGCCGGACACGGTCGGAGCTGGCCATGGCCGGTGAGCGTACCGGTGGGGGGTCGGCGGGGCCGGGGCGGGCCGGCCCCGCCGGAGGCGACCCCGGTGGCCGGCGCCCCCCCGGCACGGCGCGATGATCGGCCCCCGTGGACCTGCGCACGAGCGACGTCGCCGCCGTCACCGGTGGCCGGCACATCGGCCCCGACGTGGTGGTCTCCGGAGCCGCCATCGACTCACGTCGCATCCTCGGGGGCGAGCTGTTCGTCCCGGTGGAGGCCGGGCGGGACGGCCACGACTACGTCGGTGCCGCCCTGTCCGCCGGGGCGGCCGCCGCTCTGTCCGCCCGGTCCGCCACCACGCTGGTCGGCCTGCCCCGGGGCGCCACGGTCGTCGAGGTGGCCGACACCGTGGCGGCGCTGGGTGCGCTCGGCCGGGCCGCCCGCGACCGGTTGGCGGCCGCCACCGCCACCCGGGTGGTGGGCGTCACGGGGTCCGTGGGCAAGACCAGCGTCAAGGACCTGCTG
>DASUJB010000204.1:0-4501 GCA_036279475.1 Acidimicrobiales bacterium
TGGCCTACCGGTGCTCGCTGTGCGGGACCGAGGTGCGCATGACCTCGGCCAACGACGAGGTGCCGGAGGCACCGCGCCACTGCATGGAGGAGATGGACCTGCTCACGCCGCTCGACGACGCCTGAGCCGGCGACGGTCGGACTCCACAGGCTGTGGGCAAGCCTGGGGAGAGATCACACCGCTGTGCTTTGGAGCGCCGGCGGCCGACGGTCGAGGTGGGTGGGCCCGGGGCGGCCGATGCCGGCAGGCGCCTCAGCGGTACTGGGTGGCGGTGACGATGCCGCCGCAGATGGCCGCGAGGCCCACGCCGAGGTAGGCGTTGCTCATCCCGCCGGGGAGCAGGTCGAGGTAGTTCAGGAAGATCACCACGAGGCCGACGGCCAGCAGGGAGAACATGACGACCGGCACCCACCGGGGGCTGCTCGTCGCCCCGCGGGGCGTGGGTGGCGTGTAGCGGCCGGAGAGGTCCGGGCGCCGGGCGGCCTCCCGGTCCGCACCCCGGCCCGCGGGGCGGGCCCCCTTGGGCGTGACGCGGCCGCCGGGCACGTGGCGCTTCGCTGGCTTGGCCATGGCCGACGACAGTAGTGGCGACCGGCGTCACGGCGGCACCCCTGCCCGGCACCCGACCACCGACGACGTGCCGGCACCGACGCCCGGCCGTGTCCGACTCGACGGTGACCACGCCAGAGTGGAGGGCGTGCCCAGCACCCTGGCGGCCGTCGACATCGGTACGAACTCGGTCCACCTCGTCGTCGCCCGCGTCGACGAGAACCGCATCGAGGTGCTCGAGCGGGAGAAGGAGATGGTCCGGCTGGGTTCGTCGGCCGGCGACATGAAGCGCCTGACGCCGGCGGCCATGTCCCGCGGCGTCGAGGCCCTGGCCCGCTTCCGGCAGGTGGCGGACATCCACGGTGCCACGGTGCGGGCCGTGGCCACCTCGGCCGTGCGCGAGGCGGACAACCGCGCCGCCTTCATCGAGCGGGCCCGGGCCGTGGGCGTGGAGGTCGAGGTGATCTCCGGGGTCGAGGAGGCGCGCCTCATCCACCTGGGCGTGCTGCAGGCCGTGCCCGTCTACGACCGACAGGTGGTCGTGTGCGACATCGGTGGCGGCTCCACCGAGGTGGTGGTGGGCCATCGCGGCGACATCCTCCACGCCCGTAGCCTCAAGCTGGGCTCCATCCGGCTGACCCGCCGCTACTTCTCCGACAAGCGGCTGGTCGAGGGGGCCGTCGACCGGTGCCGCCGGGACATCCGCACCGCCCTCGCCCCCGCGGTGCGCCAGGTCGAGCGGTCGGGCTACGACGTGGCGGTCGGCTCGTCCGGCACCATCGAGGCGGTCTTCCGCATGGCGGCCGCCCGGACCGCGGCCCGGGAGGGCGCCCCACTGCCCCGCACGTTCAACAACCTCGCCCTGAGCCGGGCGGAGATCGACGGCGTCGTGCGGCGGCTGGTGAAGGCGCCCACCGTCAAGGAGAGGGCCCGCATCCCCGGCCTGGACCCGCGCCGTGCCGACATCGTCCTGGCGGGAGCGCTGATCCTCGAGCAGTTCGTGCACGCCATCGACGCCCGGGAGCTCACCTTCTCCGACTACGCCCTGCGGGAGGGCGTGCTGCTCGACACCTGGCAGCGCGAGCACGGAGGGTCGCTGCACCACCTGTCGGACCTCCGGCGGGCCAGCGTGCTCCGCCTCGCCGAGCAGCTCGACGAGGACCTCGACCACTCGGCCGAGGTCGCCCGCCTGGCCCTGGAGCTGTTCGACGCCACCGCCGACCGGCACGGCCTGGGCGACGACAGCCGCGAGGTGCTGGAGGCGGCGGCCCTGTTGGCCAACGTCGGCCTGTTCGTCTCGCACTCCGGCCACCACAAGCACAGCTACTACATGATCCGCAACAGCGAGTTGCTCACCGGCTTCACCGACCGGGAGATCGAGCTGATCGCCCAGGTCGCCCGCTACCACCGCAAGTCGGCGCCGCGGAAGAAGCACCCCGAGTTCCAGTCCCTCTCCCGGGAGGACCAGCGTCGCGTGCGGGTGTTGGCGGGCTTGCTGCGGGTCGCCGTGGGGCTCGACCGCAACCACGGCCACCGCGTCGCCTCGGTGGCGGCGACGACCGGGGGGGATGGCACGCTGGTCCTGGAGGTCACGCCCAGCGACCACGGGGACGTGGCCCTCGAGCTGTACGCGGCCAACGAGCGCTGCGACCTGCTGGCCGAGTCGCTGGGCGTGGCGGTGGAGGTGGTGGCTCGCTCGCCGGCGGAGGCAGCCACCGACGGGGCGGGCCGAGAGGCGGCTGCCGCCGGCGGTGGTTGAGGACATCCTGCCCCGCCTGGCGCCGGGACGCCGGTCGCGCCGGGCCGCGGGCCGCAGCACCGGCGCGCCCGCGGGCGGCGGCCCCGCCGACCCACGGCGCTACCGTGCTGCCGTGGCGCCCCGGGTCCTGGTCATCGACAACTACGACAGCTTCGTCTACAACCTCGTCCAGTACCTGGGGGAGCTGGGGGCCCGGCCGATGGTGCACAGGTCGGGCGAGTTGGGGCTCGGCGACGCCGTCGACCTCGATCCCGACGCCGTCGTCGTCTCGCCGGGCCCGGGGCGGCCGGAGGACGCCGGCCTCTCCAACGCGGTGATCGAGCACTTCGCCGGCCGCCGCCCGGTGCTGGGCGTGTGCCTGGGCCACCAGTGCATCGGTCAGGTCTACGGGGCCGAGGTGGTGCGGGCCCCCCGGGTCATGCACGGCAAGACGTCGCTCGTGCACCACACCGGCGCCGGCGTGTTCGCCGGCCTGCCGGACCCCTTCGAGGCCACCCGGTACCACAGCCTCGTCGTCGACCCCGGCTCGATCCCCCCCGTCCTGGAGGTGACCGCGTGGACCGACGACGGCACGGTCATGGGCCTGCGCCACCGGGAGCACGCGGTCGAGGGGGTGCAGTTCCACCCCGAGTCGATCCTCACCGCCGGGGGCCACCACCTGCTCCGCACCTTCCTGGCCGGAGCCAGCGCTCCGGTGGCCTGACCCTCCGGGCCACCGCTCCCCGGCACCCACGGTGGGTGCCGGCCCTCGCCGCTGGTGCCGGGTGGGCGCCGCCCCGGAGCCCGGCCGTCGCCTTCGCCCACCGGCGTCCGGTGGCGGGAGGGTGCCCTCGGCCTCCCCGACCGCGAGGTAGGGCACCTGGAAAGTTGCGAATACAGCACTCAACTTTTATCATCGGCATGGTTCAGAGCTCTCCAGACGACCCATCACGGAGGTCCTCCCCATGCCCAAGGCTGTCGGCATCGACCTCGGCACCACCAACTCCGTCGTCGCCGTCCTCGAGGCCGGCGACCCGGTGGTCATCCCCAACGCCGAGGGTTCCCGTACCACCCCGTCGGTCGTCGCCTTCTCCAAGGGCGGCGAGGTCCTGACGGGTGAGGTGGCGAAGCGCCAGGCGATCACCAACCCCGACCGCACCATCCGGTCGGTGAAGCGCCACATGGGTACCAGCTGGAAGATCGACATCGACGGCAAGGCCTACAACGCCCAGGAGATCTCGGCCCGCGTCCTCCAGAAGCTGAAGAGGGACGCCGAGGCCTACCTGGGTGACAGCGTGTCCCAGGCCGTCATCACGGTCCCGGCCTACTTCGACGACGCCCAGCGCACCGCCACCAAGGAAGCCGGCCAGATCGCCGGGCTCGAGGTGCTCCGCATCATCAACGAGCCCACAGCGGCGGCGCTGGCCTACGGGCTCGACAAGGAGGGGGCCGACCAGACGGTCCTCGTCTTCGACCTCGGCGGGGGGACGTTCGACGTGTCGATCCTCGAGATCGGCGACGGCGTGTTCGAGGTGAAGTCCACCCACGGCGACACCCACCTGGGAGGCGACGACTGGGACCAGCGGGTCATCGACTGGCTGGTCTCCCAGTTCAAGTCCGCCCACGGTGTCGACCTCTCCAACGACAAGATGGCGGTGCAGCGGCTCAAGGAGGCGGCGGAGAAGGCCAAGATCGAGCTGTCCCAGGTGCAGCAGACCCAGATCAACCTGCCCTTCATCACCGCCACCAGCGAGGGCCCGCTGCACCTCGACGAGACGCTGAGCCGGGCCAAGTTCCAGGAGCTGACCGCCGACCTCATCGAGCGGTGCCGCGGTCCCTTCGAGCAGGCCATCAAGGATGCCGGCCTGTCGAAGGACCAGCTCGACCACGTCATCCTGGTCGGCGGCTCCACCCGCATGCCGGCCGTGCACGACCTGGTGCACGACCTGACCGGGAAGGAGCCCCACAAGGGCGTCAACCCCGACGAGGTCGTCGCCGTCGGCGCCGCCATCCAGGCCGGCGTCCTCAAGGGCGAGGTCAAGGACGTCCTGCTGCTCGACGTCACCCCCCTGTCGCTGGGCATCGAGACCAAGGGCGGGGTCATGACCAAGCTCATCGAGCGCAACACCTCCATCCCCACCCGGCGCAGCGAGGTGTTCACCACCGCCCGCGACATGCAGCCGTCAGTTGTGATTCACGTACTGCAAGGCGAGC
>DASUJB010000205.1:0-2213 GCA_036279475.1 Acidimicrobiales bacterium
CAGGCCGGCCAGGTCGTGCACGTCGCTCCTCAGGAACGGCACCCACACGACGGGGGCCGGGGCCACCGCGTCGGCCAGGCCGGCCAGGTGGGCGTGCTCCCGGCTGGCCACGGCCTGGAAGTCGGCCAGGTTGCGGTACAGGCCGCCGACGGCGGTGCCGGCCACGGTCTCGGCCCGTCGAGCCGAGCCGGAGGCGGCGGCCAGGCTCACCGTCCCGGGCTCGCCGCCCTGGGGGCCGGCCAGGAACGACGGGTGCACCCGGTTGACCACCAGGCCCTCCACGGCGATGCCGGCCTGGTGCAACCGGTCGGCGAAGAAGTGGGCCTCCTCCACCGTGTCGCGTCGGGGCGACGCCACCAGCAGGAAGGCGGTCCCCTCGGCGGCGAGCAGCTCATCGACCCGCGCCGCCCGCTGCCGGAACCCCTCCTCCATCCCCTCGAACGCCTGGAAGAACGCCACCGCGTCGTCCACGACCTCGCTGCCGACCACGCGCGACACCGTGCGCAGGAACGTCTGCGTGGCCACGTTGACCGCCCGGGCCAGCCCGCGACCTGGAGCGATGAGCAACCGGAGCAACCGGTGGTCGAGGAATCGGCCCAGGCGCCGGGGCGCGTCGAGGAAGTCGAGGGCGTGGCGGGTCGGAGGGGTGTCCACGACCACGAGGTCGAAGTCGGTCTCGTCGTGCAGCTCGTACAGCTTCTCCATCGCCATGTTCTCCTGCGTGCCCGACAGGGCCCCGGAGATGTTGCGGTAGAAGCGGTTGGCCAGGATCCGCTCGGCCTGCGACTCGTCCCCGGCGTACTTCGCCACCAGCGTGTCGAAGGTCGACTTGGTGTCGAGCATCGTGGCCCACAGCTCGCCCGGCCAGTCGCCCTCGATGCGGCTGGGGGTGTCGGTCAGGCCGCCCAGGCCCAGCGCGTCCGCCAGCCGCCTGGCCGGGTCGATGGTGACGACCACGGTCTTGCGACCGCGGCGGGCACCCTCGAGGGCCACGACGGCGGCGGTGGTGGTCTTGCCGACCCCACCCGAGCCGCAGCACACGACGATGCTCCGCCCGTCCACCAGGTGCTCGAGGCCGGGCCCGTCCCCGCGGCCGCCGGCGTCGGAGGGCACGGCGGCGGACGGCGAGGACGGGCCGGGCTCCGGCGACGAGGTCACAGCGGCAGCTCGGCCAGGTCGTCGATCCCCGCCAGCAGGGCGTCGGCCAGCTGGTCCAGCTCGAGGGGACCGATCTCGGTGGTGAACACGAACGGCAGGCCGAGCTGGGGCAGGGGGAGGCGCTGCTCCAGCCGTGCCACCTGGCTGACCTGCAGCGCGCTGCGGTCGAGGCGGAACGCCGCCGCCGCCGCGAGCGCCTCGGCCTCGCCCGGGCGGAGGGCGACGTCGGCGGCCCCGGCTGCGGCCTCCACGCCGGCCGGCGCCACGGCCAACCCCTCGAGGGAGGGATAGAGGCCGTTGACGACGACGGGACCGAGGCCCACGCCCACCCTGTCCTCGAGCGAGAAGGCGGTCTCGACCGCCTCGTTGACCGGGGTCTCCTCGGGGATCGTGACGAGCAGGACCTGGCACATGCGGTGATCCTCCAGCAAGGCCAGCACGTCACGGGCCTGGGCGTTGATCGGGCCGACGCTCACCGTGTCGACGAGCGAGCGGGCCGCCTGCAGGAAGGTGATGGCGTGGCCCGCGGCGGGGGCATCGAGCACGACGAGGTCCGCCACCTGCTGGCGGACCAGCTGCTTCACCTTGCCGAGCAAGAGGATGTCCTTGATGCCGGGCGCGGCCGTGGCCACCACGTCCAGGGCGCCCGAGGACACCAACCGCTTCGACACCCGCGACAGCCCGTGGTCCTGCAGGTACTCCAGCAGGGCGGCGTCCGCCGTGAGCGTGCGGGCCCGCACGTCGGCAGCGCCGCCGGGCCCTCCGCCCGGCGCCAGCACCGCTTCCTCGTAGCCGAGCTCGCCCTGGCCGAACATGGCCGACAGCCCCGACGTACCCTCGACCTCGACGACGAGGGTCGTGAACCCGGTGCGGGCCGCCGCCCGGGCCAGGGCGGCGCTGACCGTCGTCTTGCCCACCCCGCCCTTGCCGGCCACGATGACCAGCCGAGATGCCGCGAAGAACCGTTCAGTATCCACAGCGCACACCGTCCTCCGCCCGGCAACGGGCCCGCGGGACTGTAGCGAAGGTCGACCGGCGCGCCGACCGGTCGGCGA
>DASUJB010000206.1:0-15973 GCA_036279475.1 Acidimicrobiales bacterium
GGGCGTGGCCGGCACCGACTCGGCCAGGTGGAGCACGACCGACGCGTCCTGGAGGTGGGGCTCGAGGTCGTCGCGGTGCAGGGTGACCTGGTGCCCGGCGACGCCCTCCGGCAGGTCGGTCACGGGCCGGTCGGCCAGCCCCACGACCTCCCCCCGGCGGTCTCGGACGGCGAGGCGCCCCACCCGCCACCCCAGGGGGCCGTCGACGCCGGTGATCACCACCTTGGACATGGTGACCACCATGCCACCGGTGGCGCCGCCGGACCGCAACGACGAGCGCGGCGACGACGGACGGGCAGCCGGCTCGGCGTCACCATCGGTCCCGCCGGACGGCGACGACGAGCGCGGCGACGGCGAGGCTCGGGGGCCGCGTGGGCCGCGGTGGGCGGCGCCGGGCCCGGCGCTAGCGTGAGCTGCGTGAGCGATCCGGGCCCGCACAACCCGTTCGAGGGGTTCCCCCTCTTCGGCGACCTGGTCAGGCTCCTCGGCCAGGGCGGAGGTGGTGTGCCGTGGGACGCCGCCCGGAACCTGGCGCTGGCCGTGGCCAGCGAAGGGGTCACCGAGCCGAACGTCGACCCTCTCGAGCGCATCTCGCTCGAGCAGCTGGCGCGGGTGGCCGAGCTCCAGGTGGCCGACGTCACCGGGCTCTCCCCCACGCTCACCGGGCGCGAGCTCACGGTGCTGCCGGTCACGCGGGCCGCCTGGGCGCAGCGGACCCTCGACGACTACCGGCCGCTGCTCGAAGCGCTGGCGTCGTCGCTGGGGCGCCCCCCCACCGGCCCGGCAGGCCCCACCGAGGCCGTCCACGGCCCCGACGACGAGCTGGCCGCGCTCCTCGGCCCGATGGTGCAGGCCATGCAGCCGATGATGGTGGCCATGACCGCCGGGTCCATGGTGGGCCACATGGCGCGGCGGTCGTTCGGCCAGTACGACCTGCCCATCCCCCGCCGGCCGTCCGACGAGCTGATGATCCTGGTGCCCAACCTCGACGCCTTCGGGGCCGAGTGGAGCCTGCCGTCCGAGGACCTCCGCCTCTGGGTCTGCCTGCACGAGGTGGCCCACCATGCCGTCCTCGGCGTGCCGCACGTGCGCACCCGCATCGAGTCGCTGATCGGCGAGTACACCGCCAAGTTCCGCACCGACGCCACCGCCCTCGAAGACCAGCTCGGCCAGCTCGACCTCGGCGACGGCCCCGACGCCCTCGCCGGCCTGCAGCAGGCGCTCGGCGAGCCGGGCGCCCTGCTGGGTGCCATCCAGTCCGACGAGCAACGGGCCCTGCTCCCCCACCTGGCGGCGGTCGTCGCCGTGGTGGTGGGGGTGGTCGACCACGTGATGGACCAGGTGGGAGGCCGGCTCATCGGCAGCTACGGCATGCTCACCGAGGCCTTGCGGCGACGCCGGGTGGAGACGGCCGAGTCGGACCGCTTCGTCGAGCGCCTGCTGGGCCTCGAGCTGACCCAGGCGTGCTACGACCGGGGGGCGGCGTTCGTGGAGGGCGTCATCGACCGGGCGGGGCCGACGGGCCTGTCACGGCTCTGGGAGGGTGAGCGCATGCTGCCCAGCCCCTCCGAGGTCGACGCCCCCGGCCTGTGGCTCGCCCGCATCGACCTGCCCGGCGAGGGCTGAGCCACCCGGTCCGCCTCCGCCCGGGTCCTCGTCCGCGGGGGCGGCCGGCGGGGCCGCCGCTACAGGTTGGTGGGGTCGATCACCACGTGGCCGCGCCCCGGGGACGGGGGCGGCTCCTCGTCGCCGGGCCCGGAGCCCTCGACGGGGAGCGCGGAGGACGGGTGGCGGTCGGCGGAGGCGGCGCCGGCCGGAGCGGGTCCGACGGTCGCCGGAGCTCGGTGCCGCCGCCTGGCGACGGCCCCGGAGGCGGGCACCACCCCAGGGACCGATCCGGGAGCCAGGTGGTCGGCACCGTCTGACCGGTGCCGCAGCCGGGCCGCCACGACCCCGACGGGCCCCCGGCGTGCGGGAACCTCGCCGCGATCCAGGGACCGCATCCCCGCCAGGTAGGACACCAGGGCGAAGGCGGCCGTCCCGGCGATGACGAGGAAGCCCACGGCCTGGGGCACGGGCACCACCACCGGCAGGAACGCCCCCGCCACCCACGTCAGCTGGAAGCGGGTCTCGAACCGGGCGAACGAGCGACCACGGTTGGCGTCGGGCGCATCGCGCTGGACCACCGAGTCGAACGCCAGCTTGCCGCTGCTCCCCGCCACCCCGACGCACAGGGCCAGGCCCGCCGCGGCCGGCAGGCCCCCCGCCCACGCCGCCAGGACGCCCGCCACCGCCGCCACGGCCAGCACTGCCTGCAGGATGCGCTCCTCGGCCACGCCCCGCCGCCGCAGGGCGGGGGCGACGAGCGTCCCCAGCAGCGACCCTGCGCCGCTGGCCCCCACCACCATGCCGTACTGCCAGGTTGGCGCGTCGCCGCCGCGCAGGGAGAACGCGATGAGGAACGTGAGGAAGCCCACGATGCCCCGCAGCAGCGCCATGGCCGAGGCCGCCAGCACGATGCCACCCCCGCGCAGCTCCTCGCGCTCCGTCTCGGAGGTGTGGTCGGCGGCCACGCGGGTGGCGGGCACCCGCAGGCCCAGCACCGCCGCCGCCGTGAACACCACCACCGCCACGACCAGGACGCCCTCGCTGCCAGCGACGGCGAAGGCCAGGCCACCGGGGACGGCGGCCACGAACGTGACGACGTTGGACAGGAAGGACAGGCGTGAGTTGGCTTCCACCAGCTCGGCGTCGGACCGGACCACGGTGGGCACGATGGCCGACTTGGCGACGTGATAGCTCTTGGCCAGGACCAGCACGGCGAAGGCCTCGGGGAACAGGAGCATGCTGTCCAGGTCACGGACGAGGAGCACGCAGAGGACGGCCCGCAGGGCGTTGGCGGCGATCACCATGAGCCGCCGGCCGCCCCGGGTGCGGTCCAGCGCCGGCCCGATCAGGGGAGCCACCACGGCGAAGGGGGCCATGGTGAGAGCCAGGTACAGCGCCACCTTGCTGCGCGCCGCGTCGGGGTCGATGTCGAAGAAGAGCGAGTTGGCCAGGGCCAGCGCGATGAGCGTGTCGCCGGCCACCGCCGCGGCGTGGGTGCGGGCCAGGCGGGTGAAGGGCGAGACGACGAACGCTGCCGCGCCCGTCCGCCGCGGCGGCCTGGACAGCGGATCCCACCCGTTGGCGAGGGGCATCCCGTGGGAGGGTACCCGGCGCCCGGACCGGGCGGACGGACGCCGCCGGGCTGTCACGGGACCGCGCGCGTCAGGGCCGCGGCGTGTCGTACTTGTAGCCCAGGCCCCGGATGGTGACGATGCGGGTGGGAACGGCGGGGTCGTCCTCCACCTTGGCCCGCAGCCGCTTGACGTGGACGTCGAGCGTCTTGGTGTCGCCCACGTAGTCCGTCCCCCACACCCTGTCGATGAGCGTGTCACGCGGCAGCACCCGTCCGGCGTTCAGCAGCAGCAGCTCCAGCAGCTCGAACTCCTTGAGCGGCAGCCGCACCTGCTGGCCGCGGACCTCGACCTCGTGCCGCTCGGGGTCGAGCCGCACGTCACCCACCTCCAGCACGTCGCCGGCGCCGCCCCGAGACGTCGTGGGCGCCGGCCGCCGGCGCAGGACCGCCCGCATGCGGGCGACGAGCTCCCGTAGGCGGTAGGGCTTGGTGACGTAGTCGTCGGCACCCACCTCCAGGCCGACCACCGTGTCGATCTCCGACCCCTTGGCGGTGACCATGATGATCGGCACGGTCGAGCGCTTCCGCATCTCGCGACAGACGTCGACGCCCGAGACCTTGGGGAGCATGACGTCGAGCAGCACGAGGTCGGGCTTCACGGCGTCGAACATCTCGAGGGCCTCGGCCCCGTCCTGGGCCGTCCGGACCCGGAACCCCTCGCGCTTGAGGCCGAGGGTCAGGGCCTCGACGAAGCTGTCCTCGTCCTCGACCAGGAGCACCGTGGCGTCGGGCGTGGTCATCCTGCCTCCCTGGTGACGGCGACCGGCCCGGGGCCGGCGGGCAGCCGCAGGGTGAAGGTCGAGCCGACCCCCTCGCGCGACTCGACGCGAACCTCCCCGCGGTGGTTGGACGCGACGTGGCGGACGATGGCCAGGCCGAGGCCGGTGCCCCCCGTCTCGCGGCTGCGGGCCCGGTCGACCCGATAGAACCGCTCGAAGATGCGCTCCAGGTCGCGCCGGGGGATGCCGATGCCCCGGTCGTGCACGGCCACGTCGACCCAGCGCCCATCGGTGCGGGCGGCGACGTCCACCGTCGAGCCCGGCTCGCTGTACTTCACGGCGTTGTCGAGCAGGTTGGCCACCGCCGACACCAGCTGGCGCCGGTCGCCCAGCACCGTGAGGCGAGCCGGGATCTCCTCCACCTGCACGGAGATGCCCCGCTGCTCGGCGGCTGGGCGCACCCGGTCGCCGGCGTCGCCGACGAACTGGGCGACCGGCACCTCCTCGGTGGCGAGCCCGGAGGCCACCTCCAGGCGGGACAGCTCCAGCAGGTCGTCGATGGTGTTGCCCACCCGGAAGGCCTCGCTGGCCAACCGCTCCGCCAGCCGGCGTGTCACCTCGGGGTCCCGCTCGTCCATGAGCGTCTCGGCCAGGAGGGCCAGCGCCCCCACCGGCGTCTTGAGCTCGTGGCTGATGTTGGCGACGAAGTCACGACGCACGTTCTCCAGCCTCCGCCGCTCCGACGTGTCCTCCACCACCACCAGCACCCCACTGGGGGGCGGCCCCTGTGCCAGCGGGGCGGCCTGCACGCTGAGGATGCGGCGTGGAGGACCGAAGAGCTCCAGCTCGCGCCCGGCGCGTCGCCCCCGCCGTGCATCGGCGGCCATCGAGGTGATGGCCTCCTCGACCAGGGCGTCGCCGTGGCGGGCGGCCAGGAACGAGGCCGCCGGGTCGTTGCGGTAGACGATCTCGCCCTCCTCGTCGAAGATGACCACCCCGTTGGCGATGGCGCCCAGGGCCCACGACAGGCGGTTCTCGGCCTCGGCCGACCGGCTGCGCCGCCGGACCTCGGCGGCCACGGCACGGTCCAGCCCGTCCAGCGCCTGGGAGAGCGGCGGCGTCCCCCTGGCCACCTCGCCGCCGACCGTGGCCTCCGTCCCGTCGTCGTCGAGCGCGACGGTGGCGGCGGCGAGACGGCGAGCAGCGGCGCGCCGCGCCGCGCCCGCCCGGACCAGCGCGGCGGCCGCCAGGATCGACAGGACGGCGAGCGCCACCACGGCGATCACCACGGCACCCCTCCTCCCGCCGCCGTCATGGCACCGCCCCCACCCCCGTGGCGAGGAGGTCGACGATCGGGCCGAGGTCCACGCCGTCGTCGGCACGGACGCCGGTGACGGCCGAGACAGCCACGTAGCCCGCGGCCACGAGAGCGGTGTCGCAGTCGGGCGGCAGGTCGACACGGGTCGGTCGCATCTCGATCTGGAGCCGGCCCCGCACGTCGGCCGCCTCGACCACCGTCGAGCGGACGGTGCCGAAGGGGGCCAGGGTGGCGAGCCGTGCCCCGGCGACGTCGGCAGGCGCCCGGTCGGGCACGTTCAGGTTCAGCACCGTGCCCGCTGGCGCCACCGCCAGGCCGTCGACCACGGCGGCGGCCACGGCGGCGGCGGTGGCCCAGTGGCGCGGCCCCGACGGCGGTGGAGCGCCCTCGTCCACCACCTCCATGGTGGCGGAGTCCCCCCCGGCCACCGGCACGGTGGTCCGGCCCCGGGGTTGGGGGAAGCGCCGGGACACCACGTCGATGCTGACCGCCAGCCCCCGGACGCCGAAGTTGGCGGCGGTGAGGGCGGCGCCCACCGTCCCCGAGTGGAGGACGGCCCGTCCGGTGTTGCACCCCGGGTTGATGCCCGACGCCACCAGGTCCGGGGGATCGCCGAAGCCACCCAGGCGAGCGGCCAGCACGCAGAGCCCCGGGGGCCCGTCGACGGCGTAGGCGGGGATGCCCGCCAGGCCCGGCAGGTCGACCCGGCGGGCGTCGATGCTGCGGTCGACGTGCACCTGCCCGATGCCCGCCCCCGAGCCGCTCATGTCCCGAGCCGGGGCCACGACCACCACGTCGTGCCCGCGGGCCACCATCCCCGCCGCCAGGGCGTGGAGCCCGGGGGCGTCGACGCCGTCGTCGTTGGTGACCAGGACCTTCATCGTGGCGCTCATGGTGGTGGGCACGCCCCCGAGTGTGCCGTCCCGACGGCCCGAGGCGGCAGGAGCGCCCTCGCCAGCCGACCGGCCACAGCCCTAGCGGACCTCGGCGACGAGGTGACCCGGGTCGCCGGTCATCAGGTACCGGAGCCGTGCCCCGATGACGGCGGCGTGGTCGGCGATCCGGTCGGCCGCCTGCGCGGCGACGAACAGGTGCATGGCGACGGCCACGACGTCGGCGCCGTCGAGCCGCCGGAGCTCGTCGATCAGCCGCTCGTGGAAGGCGCCGAGCCGGGGCGGCTCCTCGACCAACCGGGTGGCGAGGGCCAGGTCCTGGGTCGACCACGCCCGTAGCGCGGTGCGGTACTCGTCCACCGCCACCTCGACCAGCGTGCGGACGATGTCCCACGCCGGCCCGCAGGACGACAGCTCCTGGACGTCGGGGGCCAGCTTGACCACTCGCAGCGCCAGGTCGCCGATGCGCTCGAGCTCGGAGAGCAGCCGGACGATGGAGACCAGGTAGCGGAGGTCACCGGCGACGGGCGCCTCCCGCCCGAGGATCCCGTAGCAGCGCTCGAGCAGGGAGACGTGCATGGCGTCGATCTCGTCGTCGGCGGCCAGCGCCGACCGGACGATGACGCCGTGCGGGTCCCCGTGGTCGAGCACCTGGCGCATCCGCTCGAGGTTCTGGTCCACGCGCACCCCCATGAGCTCGACCTGCAGCTTGAGCTGGTCGAGCTCTTCGTGGAAGACGGTGCGTAGGGGAACGGGCGGCGGCTGCACCGGATCGGCCGGACCCGTGTCCACGGTCACCCGAACCGTCCGGTGATGTAGTTCTCGGTCCGCTCGTCGGAGGGGTTCGAGAAGATCGCCTCGGTCCGGTCGAACTCGACCAGCATCCCGGTGCGGCGGTCGGACTCCGGGTTGACCTCGGTCGAGTAGAAGGCCGTGGCGTCGGACACCCGGGCCGCCTGCTGCATGTTGTGGGTGACGATCACGATGGTGAACTCGTCCTTGATCTCCTGCATGAGGTCCTCGATGCGGGCGGTGGCGATGGGGTCGAGCGCCGAGCACGGCTCGTCCATCAACAGCACGTCGGGACGCGTGGCGATGGCGCGAGCGATGCACAACCGCTGCTGCTGGCCACCCGACAGGCCGTTGGCCGAGTCCCTGAGGCGGTCCTTCACCTCGTCCCACAAGGCCGCCTTGACGAGCGATCGCTCGACGATGTCGTCGAGGTCGGACCGCCGCCGCGTCCCCAGCAGCCGCGGTCCGTAGGCGACGTTGTCGAAGACGGACTTGGGGAAGGGGTTGGGCTTCTGGAAGACCATGCCCACCCGGCGGCGCACCTCCACGGGATCGACCCGCGGGCCGTAGAGGTCGACGCCGTGGTAGTGCACGGTCCCCTCGGGACGGGCCCCAGGGATGAGGTCGTTCATCCTGTTGAAGCACCGCAGCACCGTCGACTTGCCGCAGCCCGACGGGCCGATGAAGGCGGTGATCTCGTGCTGGCGGACGTCGAGGGTGACGTCGCGCACCGCCCGGAAGTCGCCGTACCACACGCTGAGGTCACGCACCTCGAAGACCACGGGCAGGGCGACCGCGTCCTGCTCGGCATGGTGGACCTCGGTGCCCTGCGGCAAGGGGCCGGGCGGAGCGTCGACGACGCCGGCACCGGCCGAGCTGTCGGGGACGGGGACGGGAACCACGGTGGGCTCGCTCATGACGACCTCTTCCTCTCGAACCGGTTGCGCAGCACGATGGCGATCGAGTTCACGAGCAGCACGAACACCAGCATGGCGATGATCGCCGCCGCCGTGTTGGTGGTGTTGAACCCGGGCTGGGGCTGCTTGGCCCACGTCGTGATGACGTTGGGCATGGCCGTGAAGCGCTCGAGCAGCGAGCCGGGGTCCAGCACGCTCGACACGCTCAGGCCCGGCGAGCGGCCGGCCAGGCCGGTGAGCGCGCCCACCAGGATGAGGGGCGCCGCCTCCCCCACCGCCCGGGCGATCGACAGCAGGGCCCCGGTCAGGATGCCGGGCAGGGCGTAGGGCAGCACCTGGGTGCGGATCACCTCCCAGCGGGTGGCACCGGCGCCGTACGCCCCCTCTCGCAGCGACTGCGGGACGGCTCGGATGGCCTCCGCGGTGGTGATGATGACGATGGGGAGCACGAGCACGGCCAAGGTGAGCCCACCGGCGAGGAGGGTGCGGTTGCCCACTCCCGAGCTGCCGGAGAAGCCGTTGAACAGCTCGACGAAGACCGCCAGGCCCAGCAGCCCGTACACGACCGACGGCACGCCGGCCAGGTTGCGCACGTTGACCTCGATGAAGGAGGTCAGGCGGGTCCGGGGCGCGTACTCCTCGAGGTAGACGGCAGCGCCGATCCCGAGGGGCAGCGCCACCACCACCACGGTCACCGCGATCCAGAACGAGCCGATCAGGCCCTGGGCGATCCCGGCCCGCTCGGCCGAGGAGGACAGGCCGCCCTCGAGGAAGCTCTGGCCCCGGTCGGCGTAGACGCCGGTGCCGTCACGCCACACGTCGACCAGGAGCATGGCCAGCACCGCCAGCGATGCCAGCAGGCAGAGGCCGAGGACCAGCTCGAACAGGCGACCCGGGACGTCCCGGCGGCCGCCCTCGAGGGCGTGGGCCACCTGGGCCCGGACCGGGCCCGTGGTGGCGGATTCGACGGTCGTGAGTGCCATGGGGCCCCCTAGTAGGCCTGGCGCACGCGGCGCACGAAGCGGTTGCCGAGGACGTTCAGCCCGAGCGTGATGAAGAACAGCACGATGCCCAGCATGAACAGGCTGGGATAGGCGAGGCTGGCCCCCTTCACGCTCTCCGTGCCGGTGGCCAGGGACGCCATCCCGGCCGTCATCGTGAGGCCGGAGTCGAGCGGGCTGGTCGAGAGGTTCCCCACGGTGGCGGCGCCAGCCGCGATGAACACCACCATGGTCTCGCCGATGGCCCGCGACACGGCGAGGATGAACGCCGCCACCAGGCCCGACACCGCGGCCGGCAGCACCACCCTCACCGTGGTCGTCATGTGGCGGGCGCCCAGGCCGGCCGACGCCTCGCGCAACGCTCCGGGGACGGCCCTCATGGCGTCCTCGGACACCGAGGCGACCAGCGGGATGGCCAAGAGCCCGACACCGATGCCCGCGGCCAGCATGCTGCCGCCCCGGCCGTGCTCCTCGCCGAAGAGCCGGCCCACCACGTTGGGGGCGATCCAGCCCAGGGCGAAGAAGCCGAGCACCACCGACGGCACGCCGGCCAGCACCTCGATGACCGGCTTGAACGTCGCCCGGATGCGGGGCCGGGCGAACTCGGAGAGGTACACGGCGGTGCCGAGGCCGAGCGGCGCGGCCACGACCATGGCGACCCCCGTGACGATGAGGCTGCTCGTGACGAGGGGGCGGATGCCGAAGCTGCCCTGGCGGGGGTTCCAGGTGTCACCGGTCAGCACCTCGCCCCACTCGGCTTCGGACAGGAACGCCCAGCCCTTGCCGAAGAGCGAGGCGACGATGGCGGCGCTCACCACGATGGACAGCAGCGCGGCCCCGAAGAAGACGGCGCCGATGGCCCGCTCGCGGCGGTGCCGGCGGGCGTCGCCGGACAGGTCGATCGACGGACCGGGTGGGACGGCGGTGGCGGCCATGGCTCCTCACGAGTCGGTGTCGGCGAGAGGGGACCGGGTCGGTCGACCCGGTCCCCTGGCGTCACCCGGAGGGGGCACCGGGTGACGCGGCTGTCAACGGTTCTGCCAGGCGTCGGTCGTGGCGGACACCTTCTCGTCGGGCATGGGCACGTAGCCGGTCTCCTCCACGAGCTCGCCCAGGTGCTCGAGGTAGAAGTCGACGTAGCCGCTGACCGCGGCGTTCTCGTCGGCGCTGGCGGTGTTGACGTAGATGAACAGCGGCCGGGACAGCGGGTACGTACCGTCGGCGATCGTCCCGGCGCTCGGGGCGACGCACTCACCGGCCGGCTCGGCCGCGATCGCCACCTCCTTGATGGCGTCGCCCGCCTCCTCGGCGAAGGCGAAGCCCACCCAACCGAGCGACGTGTCGCTGGCCTCGACGTTCTGGACGATGACGTTGTCGTCGGGCGAGGCGTCGTAGTCGGAGCGGGTGGTCTCGGCCTCGTCCTCGGGCAGGCCCCGCTTCTCGGCCATGCCGGCGAGGGCGATCTCGACGAACGAGTCGTAGGTCCCCGACTCGGTCCCCGGGCCGGTCAGGTCCAGCGGCGCGTCGGGCAGCTTCGTCTTGCTGCCGAGGGCCGAGGCGATGGCGGTGCCGTCGCTCCACTTGTCGAAGCCCTCGGACTCGGGGCCGATGAGCGCGTACAGGTCGGCGAAGTTGAGGCACTCGACGGCGTCGTTGGCCGAGTTGGTCATCACCGTCATGCCGTCCGACGCCACCTGCAGCTCGACGTACTCGACGCCGCTCTTGGCGCAGGCATCGGCCTCCTCCTTCTCGATGGGCCGGGACGCGTTGGAGATGTCGGTCTCGCCCTTGCAGAAGAGCTCGAAGCCGTCGCCGGTGCCGGGCCCGTCGACGTTCACGGTCGCCTGGTCGTTGTCGGCCATGTACGCCTCGCCGGCCGCCACCGAGATGGGCTGGACGGTGGACGATCCCGACACGTTGACCTCGCCGGAGGCTCCACCTCCGCCGTCGCCACCACTGTCGGCCTCGGCGTCGTCGTCGCCGCCGCAAGCGGCGAGCACGACGCCGAGGGCGAGGACGGTGGAAAGCCACGCCATGCCATGGCGCTGCCTGGTTGGATGCACGAGAACGCCCTCCCATGGGCCTGCGTCGCCGGGACGGCACCCGCCCCGGCTCTGTCCTGTCGGGACCGACGCTAAGGACGTCGGTGGACACGCCGGGAGAGACCTGGTGAACCCGGGGTGAACGAGCCGCCAACGTTGGCCCAACGCTCGGCCGGGGAGGGGCGACCCGCCCTTGGCCCCAGGTCAGGTGGGCCCGGAGCGGTCGCTCACCCTCCGGGGAGGTGGAGGTGGCCGAGCAACTCCCGGTCGTGGCCGTAGGTCAGCAGCTCGGCCGCCTGGCCGGGGTCGACCCAGCGCCGCTGGTCGACCTCGTCACTCGGGGCCCACGGCACCATGTCGACCACCCGCATCGCCCAGTAGCGCACCAGCTTCACGCGACCCTTGCCGTCGACGTAGCGGGTCGAGGGCAGCTCCTGGCCCAGCTCGCACACGAGCCCCGTCTCCTCGAGGACCTCGCGCCGAGCGGCCTCCTCGTACGACTCGCCCTTGGCGAGCTTCCCCTTGGGGAAGGACCAGTCGTCGTAGCGGGGTCGATGGACGACGACGATCTCCACGCCGGGCCGGACCGCTCCGGTCTCGTCCCCGACGAACGCCTCCCGCCACACCAACCCGCCGGCGGCGCGTACCTCCGGCTCGTCCGGCGAGGTGGCGTTGTCCGTGGCCTTGTGCTCTCGTGTCGTCGACATCTCCTGTCGTTCTTAGCCCGACACCGGAGGTCGACCTGCCCAGCGACGGGGCGACGGTGGGGCCGGGCGGGACGACCCATGCCCTGGCACCATCGTGCCGTGACCGGAGGCGCCCGCCACCCGTCGCCGCACCTCAGCTCGCGGCGGACCGGGGCGGTGCGGCAGCCGGCGACGACGGCAGCGAGTGGACCTCGGCGGTGGAGGGGCACCGTACCTCGTCTGCCCATGGCCCGCTGGCACCGCCGCCGTGGTCGCGGGGGAGCGGTTCCCCGGCACCGGCGGACGATCCGTCCGACGATCCGGCACCGGCAGGCGAGGCCGCTGCCACCGCCCGGTCGAGGTCACGACGGCTGCGGAGCTGGCCCACCAGCTCGAGCTGCCGCTCGAGCTGGCGCCGACGGGTCCCCGACAGGTCGTCCCAGCCCCGTCGCACGGTGTCCAGGCCACGGCCGACCTTGTCGAGGGCCTCGGAGAACTTGCCCCACTGCCGCTCGAAGGCGACCAGGCAGGCGAGGATCTCGTCGGACGTGCGTTGCAGCCGCGTCTGCTCGACGGCTTGGCGGATGACAGCCAGCACCGAGAACAGCGTGGTGGGTGAGCACAGCACGACCTTCTGGCGCAGGGCCACGTCGACCAGGTCGCGGTCGTGCTGGTGGACGAAGGCGTACACGGCCTCGTTGGGGATGAACAGGAGCACCTCGTCGAGGGTCTCGTCGGGATCGACGTAGGACCGCCCCGAGAGCTCCCGCACGCGGGCCCGCACGTCACGGACGAAGGCCACGGCGAGCCGGTCGCGCTCGCCGTCGCTGCCCGCCTCCAGGTAGCGGAGGTAGTTGTCGACGGGGAACTTGACGTCCATGTGCAGCACCCGGCCGCCCGGTAGCAGGAAGGTGAAGTCGGGCACGGTCCCCGCCGCCGTCGCCGACTGCTTCCGGTAGCTGATGCCCTCGACCAGGCCGGCCGCCCGGAGCACGTCGTCGGCCATGCGCTCGCCCCACTGACCCCGGGCCGCCGGGTTGGCGAGGGCCTGCCGCAGCGACTGGGTCGTGTCGGCCAGCCGGGCCCCGACGGCCGCCACCTCGCTGAGGCGGCTCTCCACCCGGCCGTGCTGCTCGGCCCGCTCCCGCTGCAGCGTCGCCACCAGGTCGCTGACACGGGCGAGCTCGGCACGCACGTCGCCCATGTGCCGGTCGACGGCGGCGGCTCGCAGGGACATCTGGTCGGTGAGCGCCCCGCTGAGCTCGCCCACGCGCTGCTCGAAGCTGAGCTGGCGGTTGGCCAGCTCGCGACCGCCGGCCTCGGCCTGGGCGCCGAGCCGCTCGCCCGCCACCTTCACGACGGTGTCCACAGCGGCGTCGACCGCGGCCCGCACCGTCGCCTGGCGCTCGGCCTCCCACCGCTGCTCGACGAGGGACTGGACGACGGCCTCGGGCGCCCGGACCGTCGCGCCGGAGCGGGACCACCAGGCGAGCAGCGACGCACCGGCGACGGCGGCGAGCAGGCCGGCCAGGCAGGCGACGACGACGACCACGACCATGTCCATGCCCCGACCCTACGGAGAGGTTGTGACACCCATGAGGGAGGGGTCCTCGGTCGGGCGCCCGCCGGGGGGATGCTCGGCTCAGACCACCGAGGCCGCGCTGGCCCGGGCGGCGCGGGCCGTCGTCAGGCGCTGGAGCTCGACGTGGGTGTCGACCGTGCCGCCGGCAGCGGCACGGGTCCACACGCCGTCGGGTCCGAGCGTCCAGGCCAGCACGTCGTCCCGCAGCTCGAGGGCCAGGACCTCGTCGAGGCGTGCCTGGAGCCCGGGGTCGGTGATCGGCACCAGCTGCTCGACGCGCCGGTCGAGGTTGCGGGGCATCATGTCGGCCGAGCCGATCAGGTGCAGCGGGTGGTCCGCCCCCGCGCCGTTGGCGAACCGGTAGATGCGCGAGTGCTCGAGGTAGCGCCCGATGATCGAGCGGACGCGGATGTTCTCGGACATGCCGGGCACGCCGGGGGTCAGGCAGCAGATGCCCCGGACGATCAGGTCGACCTGGACCCCGGCCTGTGACGCCCGGTACAGCTGGTCGATGATCCCCGTGTCGACCAGGCTGTTCATCTTCATGGTGATGCGACCGGAGCCAGGGGTGGCCCGGGAGGCCGCGACCTCGCCCTCGACGAGCCCGTACAGGGCACGGCGCATGAGCCTCGGTGCGACGAGCAGCCGCTGGTAGTCGATGTTGCGCCCGTAGCCCGTCAGCTCGTTGAAGAGCTGGGTGAGGTCGGAGCCGATGGCGGGGTCGCAGGTGAGGAGGCCGATGTCCTCGTAGACGCGCGCCGTCTTCGAGTTGTAGTTGCCCGTGCCGAGGTGGCAGTAGCGACGGAGGCCGTCGGCCTCCTCGCGCACGACGAGCGCCGCCTTGGCGTGGACCTTCAGGCCGATGAGCCCGTAGGTGACGTGGACGCCCGCCGTCTCCAGCTGGCGAGCCCACTCGATGTTGGCGCTCTCGTCGAAGCGAGCCTTGAGCTCGACGATCACCGCCACCTGCTTGCCCCGCTCGGCGGCCCGGATGAGCGACCTGGCGATGGGGCTGTCACCCGACGTGCGGTACAGCGTCATCTTGATGGCCAGGACGTGGCGGTCGGTCGACGCCTGGCGCACGAACTCCTCGACGGTGGTGCGGAAGCTCTCGTAGGGGTGGTGGACCAGGATGTCACCGCGTCGGATGGCGGCGAACACGTCGACCCGCTCCCCGTCGGAGTCGACCAGCCGCGCCGGGGTGACCCGTTGGTAGAGCGGGTCCTTCAGGTCGGGCCGGTCCAGCCCGTGCACGGCCCAGAGGCCACCCAGGTCGAGAGGGGCGCCGGAGGTGTAGACATCCTCGTCGGCGACGTCGAGCTCGCGCTGGAGCAGCGTGCGGACCTCGTCGGACATGCCGGCACCGGCCTCGAGGCGGACCGCCCGGCCGAAGCGACGCCGCCGCAGCTCGATCTCGACCAGCGACAGGAGGTCGTCGGCCTCCTCCTCCAGGGTCAGGTCCGTGTTGCGGGTGACCCGGAAGGGGTGCTGCTGCTCGATCTCCATGCCCGGGAACAGCTTGTCGAGGTGGGCGGCGATCACCTGCTCGAGGGGGACGTAGCGCTCGCCGTCGGGCAGCACGACGAAGCGCGGCAGCAGCGACGGCACCTTCACCCGGGCGAAGCGGCGCACGCCGTCGTCGGGGTCGCGCACGATCACCGCCAGGTTGAGCGACAGGTTGGAGATGTAGGGGAAGGGATGGCCGGGGTCGACGGCGAGCGGCGTGAGGACGGGGAAGATCCGCTCCTCGAACGTCGACACCAGGTACTTCTCGTCGTCCTCGTCGAGGTCGCCCCACGACGACAGCCTGATGCCGGCGGCCGCCAGGGCTGGGGCGACCTGGTCGAGGAACACGGCGTGCATGGAGGGCAGCACGGTGTCGAGCCGGTCGCGGATGTCGAGGAGCTGCTGGGCCGGCGTCCGCCCGTCGGGGCTGAGCCGTGTCACCCCCGCGGCGACCTGGTCCTTCAGGCCGGCCACCCGGACCTGGAAGAACTCGTCGAGGTTCTGGCAGAAGATGGCGATGAACTTGGCCCGCTCCAACAGGGGGACGCGGGCGTCCTCGGCCAACGCCAGGACGCGGGCGTTGAAGTCGAGCCAGGACAGCTCCCGGTTCCGGTAGCGCGGCGGCTCCCCGCCCGCGGGGGCGACCGTGTCGGCGGTCGCCGGGAGGGAGTCCATCGGGGCGGCCACAGCTGGAAGGCTACCGCCCCTCGTGGCCCGGCGGCCCTGTCACGTGGCTGGTGCCACCCGTGGGAGCGTCGGCGGGACGGCTGCCGGCGCCCTGCCGGTCAGGAGCCGCCGTCCTCCGGGTAGCCGAGGTCCCACTCGAGCGACAGGTGCTCACGCTCGGCGTCGCGCACCACCCGCTCACGGTTGCGACGGAACTGGGGGTCGTGGGGCGGCAGGAGGACGAGGCGAGCCATGACCCGCGACCGGAAGTCGTCGACGACCTGGCGATCACCGAAGTCCGACTGCACCTCCCAGTGGGGGGCGACCGGCCCCAGGTACACGACGCGGACGTGGCCCCGCGGGGGCTCCACCTCGGGTGCGACATCGGACATGGCGGACCAGGCTACCGGACCGGCACGGGAGGGGGCGCGGCGGGACCGGTCCGGGGCGCGGGCCCGGCTCAGCCCCCCCGCCGGCCGATCTCGGCGGTGAGGGTCCTCTCCTCCCCCCGTCGCTCGACCACGATGTCGACCCGGTCACCGGGGTCGTGGGAGCGGACCGCCTCGCCGAGCTCCTCATTGGAGGCGACGTCGTGGCCGTCGACGGCCCC
>DASUJB010000207.1:0-6151 GCA_036279475.1 Acidimicrobiales bacterium
TGGCCGGCCGGCTGGCCGTCGCCCGGACCTCCTGACGGGGAGCCGCGCCCTCAGGCGCGGTGGGCCTGGATCACCGCCACGCCCGAGGGCACGTCGGCGGCATGGACGGCGGCCACCCTCTGGCCGCAGAGGGGGCAGACCGTCAGGCCGCCCTCGGTGCACCCGGCGCTGAGGTGCCATCCCGACGCTCCGCAGCGGCGCTGGGCGCCCCGACCGCCCCCGTCACGGCGGCGCACGGCCCGCCATGCCCGGTTCAGCCGCCCGCCCGTGGCCGGCCCTCGGCTCCGGTCGGGCGACGGCCGGCCGGGACGGCCCGGCACGACCTCGGGGAGGGCGTAGGGCGACCGGGTGGGCTGGGAGCGGAGGCTGCTGGCCATGTCACGTCCTTACGGTCATTGACGTTGCGACAGATCGTGAGGACGTTCCGCCCGGCGCCTCGTACAATCCATGATTCCGGTTCGTCCTCAGTATCAATCAGTACGACACGATCCGCAAGGGAGCACGGATCCGCCGTACGTGGGTCGCGGCGGCGACCCCTGCGCCTGCGGTGACCGCGCCGTCACGGTGCCCGTCGACGGCCGGGGGGTCCCGCCGGGCGAGCCGAGGCGTGGCGCGACGGGGCGGCGGCCCCGTCGACCGGTGACCGCCGCCCACGACGCTCCAGGGTCCTCCCTCGTCAGGCCAGGTCGAACTCGCCCTGACGAACGCCGCCGACGAAGGCCTCCCACTCGGCACGGGTGAAGACCAGCACCGGGCCCACCCCACCCTGCTTCGTGTCCCGCACGCCGATGGTGCCGTCGTCGCCGGAACCGACCTCGACACAGTTGTCGCCGGCGCTGGAGAGGGTCGACTTGTGCCAGCCCGTGAACTTGCGCTCATTCATCGTGATGTTGGTCCCTTCTGGATGGGCCGGACGGACGATCTGCGCGTCCGGCCGAACAGCCCAGGCAAGCTGAACGTACATCATCATCCCCGGTTCTGACCACGGAACGCGAGCTAATTTTTGCACCTCGTCTGCCGCATCCTGTTCTGACCTGGGCCGACACTGCGCTCGTCACAGAACTGTCGTCTCGAGCCAGCACGTTCAGTGCTCACCGGTGCGCTGAGGCGGCTCACATGGCTCCCCTTCCCCCGCACCGGGCGTGCCACCGGCACGGGCGTCCACCGCGCCACGAGCATCGACAGGCCTCCCCCGCTGCCACCGGCGGCCTCGCCGGCGCTGCCTGGCCGCCGCCACCTCTCCTCGGCGGCAGCGCTGGCCCGCGCCCGCCGGCGGCCTCGTCCGACGCGACGCCCTCTCGGCTGCGCCGTCCCGGCACGCCGCCGTCCCGGCACGCTGGCAGCCCGTCGCTGGCAGCCCGTCGCTGGCAGCCCTCGCCAGCAGCCCTCGCCAGCAGCTCTCACCGGCTGACCGGGCCTCCCCTCGCCCGTGCCCTCAGCCGGGTGGCCTCCCGTCCCGCGGCCAGCCACCACGGCGGGAGGGCGGGAGGACGGGGCCGGGTGAGGGCACGGGCCGCCGGGCCCGTCCCGCGGCCGGACCGCCATGCGGTGGCGCGGCCCAGCGCTCGACGGTGGCACGGCCCAGCGCTCGACGGTGGCACGGCCGGCCGTCTCGGGCGCTCCCCGCGCCCGCCAGCACGGGCCCCGGGCGGCAGGCGCCGCCGGGGCTCAGCTCGACGTGGTCTTGGCCCGGTCGAGCAGGAGGTCGAGGCTGTCCGAGACCGACAGCGACGCCCGTACGAGGCGCTCGTAGAGCTCCTCGTACCGCTTCACGTCGTCGCCCCCCGTGAGGAGCAGGTCGTCGGTGACGGTGTCCACGGCCACGATGGTGGGATCGCCGGGATCGGCGAAGGAGTAGATCGAGAAGGCGGAGCGCGGGACGCTGTAGCCGTCGATGTCCACCTCCACCGGCAGCACCCGAGCGGTGATCTTGGGGTTGCCGTTGACCGTGGCGGTGATGTGGTACAGCTGCGCCTTCATCACCTCGGGCGGCGCCGAGGGGCGGCGCACCGCCAGCTCGTCGATGATCACCTCGTAGTGGGGACCACCGGGCCGCCGGAGCATGCGCTGGCGACCCAGCCGCCCGTCGATGGCCTTGTCCTCGTTGAACGGGACGTCACCGGCGAGACGGTCGGCCTCGTTGCGGGCCCGCGTGTACTCCGGGGTCTGCAGGAGGCCGGGGATGAAGGTCGTCTGCAACTCACGGATGCTCTGGGCGCCCGCCTCCAGGTTGGCGTAGAGGGCCTGGCGCTCCCCCATGAAGCGGTTCGACTCCCACCAGCCCCGTTCCCCCGCCTCCCGGGCGATGGTCATGATCTGGGTCCACCGCTCGTCGTCGACTCCGAGGGCGTCGAGGATCTTCATGACGTCGTCCTGGTCGACCACGTGCCCGTTCTCGAGGCGCGAGATCTGGGCACGGCTCTGCCCGATCTCCTTGGCCAGCTGGACGTGGGTCACCCCGGCTCGCACACGCAGGTCGCGCAGCTCGGCTGCCAAGCGGAGCCGACGAACATACGGACTGATCATGCGTGCTGAACCTCCGGACGCCTGCCGAAATTGGACCCTAGCCGGTCCTGGACGTCCCGGGGGGTCGGACACGTTGCCGGAGCGTCACGACGGCAGGACGCCGGGCAGAGCAGGCGGGAGGTGGCTCGAGCCGGCGAGCCGGCGCCCGCACCCCCGCCGACGCAGCGGTGCGGGGCACCAGGCACGCCGGAGACCTCAGTCCGACGACTCCGACATCGAGGTGGAGGCGGCGGTGGTCGCCGCCGGGGCACCGGCAGCGTCCTGCCCGTCACGCCGGCGCACCTGCTCCAGCAGGTCACGGCGAGTGGACTTCTTCACGAAGCGGGCCCCGAACGCCATCAGCGGCCACAGGATGAGCCCCGCCGGGCGGTTGACCTTGGTGGGGGGGAGCGCCCCGCACCCCACGGCGATCATCTGGTTGTCGTCGTCCAGGATGGCCGGGATGTAGCGGCGGAACAGCGGCTCGCCGAGCACGCCCGATCCCGGGAACACGTAGCGGCCGTTGATGCTGTTGACGAGGATGCACGAGTCGTCGTCCAGGGGCACCACCCGGAACGACTGCTGGTGGGGGAAGGGATCGCGCCCCGGCTCCTCGGGCGCCTTGTACTCCCCGAAGGCCACGAACCGGTCCTCGACCTTGATGATGCGGGCGTGGCGCCGCTGCTGGTAGAAGCCGAAGAAGTCGTGGTCGACGATGTGCACGGCGCCCGGCCGCAGCTCGGTTTCGGTGCTCACCACCTCGGCGTGCAACATGTTGGTGCGGAAGAGGTTGCGGGGATCGGACATCCACCCCCACACGACGTCGGCGGGAGCCTCCACCCGCATCATCCGCTCGCAAGTCCCCATGGCCGATCTCCTCGCCGATGCTGCCGGTTCGCCCGTCCCGCCCATGATGGCTCATCTCGTCGCACGTTCCGCACGGATGTGGTGACGGATCGCCGTGCCGGCGGACCGGACCGCCGCGGCCACGCCCGTCGGGCGCTTTGCGGGGAGCGGCCGCGCCGATGGATCATCGCCGCCGTCCGCCGAGGCCGGTCACCGGCCGTCCCACCACCGGAGAGAGCTGCCGTGACCGCCGCCGAGCCGCCCATCCCGCCCGTCGCCGCCGGGCACGACCTGGTGACCATCGACACCACCCAGGCCCACACCGCCCGGGTGTACGACTTCCTGCTGGGCGGGACCGACAACTTCGCCGTCGACCGCGAGGTGGCGAGCTACGCCTTCTCCGCCTACCCCAACGGCCTCGACGGCGTCCGCGCCGACGCCCGCGCCAACCGGGCCTTCCTGACCCGGACGGTCCGCTACCTCGTCGGCGAGGCCGGCATCCGCCAGCTCCTCGACATCGGCTCCGGCATCCCCAGCGCCGGCAACACCCACGAGGTGGCGCGTGCGCTGGACGAGGGCACTCGGGTCGTGTACGTCGACAACGACCCCATCGTGCTGGCCCACGCCCACACGCTCCTCGACGGGGCACCCGACGGCACGACCGCCTTCGTGCCCGGCGACGTGGAGCAGCCCGACGCCGTCCTCGACGTCGCCTCCCGGACGCTCGACCTCGACCAGCCGGTCGGGCTCGTCCTCGTCGGGCTGCTCCACGTGGTGCCCGACGCCCACGTCCACGTCCAGCGCCTGGTGGACGCGCTGGCGCCCGGCAGCTACCTCGTCATCTCCCACATGTGCGCCGTCACCGAGGACGGGACCGACCTGGGAGAGGTCGGCCGGCGCCTCGACGAGCGCATGCACGCCTCCAACCCACCGGCCCTGCGGAGCCGTGACGACGTGGCGCGGTTCTTCACCGGCCTGGAGCTGGTGCCCCCCGGTCTGGTGCCGGTCGCGGCCTGGCGTCCCGACGACGAGGCCGTCCGGCCGGTGGCGTTGATCGGTGGCGTCGCCCGCAAGCCCTGACCGGCCGCCCCGGCCCACCCCCGGCGACGGGGCGTGGACCGTCACCTGCGATCCCGGCATCGACGACGCCGTGGCCCTCGCCCTCGTCGCCGGCCGGTCCGACCTGGCCGTGGACGCCGTCGTGGCCGGAGCCGGCAACGCCCCCCTGCCCGCCGCCCACCGCAACGCCGCCGGCATGGCCGCGCTGGTGGGCCTGGCCGTGCCGGTGGGACGCGGCAGCTCCCGGTCGCTCTCCGGTGCTCCTCTCGCCCGCCGCCCCTCACCCCACGGCAGCGACGGCCTGGGCGGGCTCGCCGACCGGTTGCCCGGCGGCGCACGCCGGCAGACCCCGGCACGGGTGGGCGCCTGGGAGCACGTCCTCGCCACCGGCCCGCTGACCGACGTCGCCCGGGCGCGGCGCCGCGGCCACCTCGTGCGCAGCGTGGTGTGGATGGGCGGGTCGGTGACCGGTCTGGGGAGCGTCGACCCCCTCGGTGGCGAGTTCAACGCCGGGGCCGACCCCCAGGCGGCCGACGAGGTCCTCGGCTCCGGTGCCGCCGTGCGGGTGGTGCCCGTCGAGGTCACCGCCCAGGTCGTGCTGGGGGCCGAGCACGTGGCACCGTGGCGCTCGGGACCGCCCGGCGCCCGCCTGTGCGCCGAGCTCGTCGACCGCCACCGTCGCGGCCGCTGGCCCGTCCCGTTGCACGACCCCGTCGCCGTGGTGGCCGCGGTCGAGCCCGACCTGTTCCGCTGGCGGCATGGTCCCCTCCGTTGCCGACCGGGAGGGACGCTCTCGGACCCGGGACCGGACCGGGGTCGGCCACCGGCGAGCGTCGCCGTGGGGATCGACGTGCCGGCCGTGCGCCGCCTGGTGGTCGACGGCGTGCTGGGCGCCCCGTCACCGGCGGGGTGAGGCTCGTGGCGCCGGCCGCCGCCGGGCCGGTGCCGCGTGCTGCGGCGGGCGCCGAGGCCGAGCGGCGGGGCAGGGCGGGGGGACCGGGCCGCCCGGGCCGGTGCCGTGCCGTCAGGCGCCGTCCCCCCCCTCAGCCGGGGAGGGGAAGGTCGACGCCCACGTCGTACACGACGTGGTCCCCCTCCCGCCGGACGCCGGTGGTGGGCACGTGGACGGTGGCGCGCCCGTCGTGCAGGAGGTGGGTGACCGCCACCCCGTCGAGCAGGGTGGCGGCGTCGGCCAGGAGCCGCCGGTGGCAGCGCCACCACAGGCTCTCCGAGCACAGGACGGCGGTCCTCCACCGGGCGGCGTCGGCCAGCGCCGCGTCCAGGCCGGCACGGAAGTCGGCCGTCTCCATGTGGTCGGCGTAGGCCCGGAAGCCCGGTGTGCGGAGGGCGACGTGGCGGCTGTCGGGGCGGACCCGGCGACGGCCACCGAGGCGGGGCTCCCAGCGGTAGCGCAGCCCCGCCTCCGGCAGCCACCGCTCCATCTCGGCCCGTCCGAACTGGGGGTGGCGACGGCTGCCCGGGAAGGAGCGGACGTCGACGACCAGCTCGACCCCGGCTCCCGCCAGCAGGCCGGCGAGGTCGTCGGCCGCCAGCGTCCCGTGCCCGACCGTCCACAGCCCGACGGGGCCCTGCCCGCCCTCCCCGCGGGGGCCGCCGGGCACGGCGGTCGGGCGCGGGGAGGGACCGTGCCCCTCCCCGCGGGGGCCGCCGGGCACGGGGTCGGCCGGGGGGACCGGGATCAGGCGCGCACCTGGCCGTCGCCGTGCACGACGTACTTCTC
>DASUJB010000208.1:0-8995 GCA_036279475.1 Acidimicrobiales bacterium
GGCGCAGCGCCGCCACCAGGTCGTCGGTGACGACGTGGCGCCCCCGGGCCACGTTGACCAGGCACCCGTCCGGGCCCACCAGGGCCAGGCGGCGAGCGTCGACGAGCCCCTCGGTCGCCGCCACGAGCGGCAGGGCGAGCACGGCGAGGCGGGCGCCCGCCAGCGCGCTGTCGAGCCCCTCGGGCCCCACGACCCGCGCCGCGCCCGGCACCGGTGCCCCCGAGCGGCGGACCACCGTGACCTGGCACCGGAAGGGCTCCAAGAGGTGCAGCAGGGACCGGGCGATCCCGCCCCCGCCCACCACGGCCACCTCGGCACCGAGGAGGTTGTGGCCGCGGGGCGACGTCCAGGTGCGGGCCCGGGCGAAGCGGTCGATGCCCCTCAGGCCGGCCAGGGCCAGGGCGAGGGCGTGCTCGGCGACGGGCTCGGCGTAGACGCCCTTGCCGCAGGTCCAGATCCGATCGGCGTGGGCGGCCACGACCTCGACGTAGGGCTCGATGCCCGCCCACGGCAGCTGCACCCAGCGCAACCCCGGCTGGGCGTCGAGCAGCCGGCCCAGCCCCTGCGGGTCCCGGTGGTCCGTCCACACCAGCGCCCCGGCCTCCTCCGGGGCGGTCACCCGCGCCCCGCCCGCCGTCACCGCGGCCACCAGGCCGTCGGCACGACCGGCCGGCGGGGGCAGGACCGCCACGCCCGGGCGGGGCCGGTCCCCGGCCCGCCCGCGGGCGACCGGCGCCGGGTGCGTCTCCTCGCTCACCGCCGCCGACCCTACCGGCGGAGGGGCCGGGAGCCCCTGCCCGGCGGCGCGGCCGGCCGGCCGGCGGGGAGGGCCGCGCCCGGCGGCGGCCAACCACCGGGAGGCCGGGCCGCGCCCGACGCCGGCGACGAGATCCCGGCCAGCAGCCACCCGACCAGGCCGACGACCACGAACCCCACGGCGGCCAGCACCCCGTGGGCGGCCGCCATGTCGGTGGTGCCCAGCGTGGGACCGGCCAGGTGGCGCGCCACCGCCCACCCCACGGCCAGCACCATCGGGACGACCGACGAGAGCGACGACACCACGAGCAGAGAGCGCCCGAGCGCCTGGACCGGCCCCCGGGCCGTGGCCGGAGCGGCGCCCGACGCCGACGTCGACGTGGCCAGCAGGAAGGTGCCGAAGCCGACGGCCCAGGCGGCCACCGTGAGCAGCACCGACCCGCCGAGCTGCGGCAGCGGCCACCCCGTCGCCAGGCCGACGGCCACCACCGGGGGCCCGACGGCGGCGGTCACGCTGCCGACCGACAGGGACACCCGGCTCGCCATCCAGTCGGCGCAGGCCAGCCCCGTGGCCGCCAGCACCGCCGTGCCGAAGCCGGCGTAGTGGAGGTGGACGGCGACGACCCGCACCGCGTCGTGCGACATCCCGAAGGGCCGCAGGCCGAGGCAGCTCGCCACCAGCCACCCGCTGCCCACCGCCAGGTGGCACAGGGCCGCGGCCAGGGTGAGCACCGCCAGGGGCCACCGCACCAGCCCCACCCGGAGGGCCTCTCCCGGCACGACCTCGCCCAGGAGGGACAGCCCGGCGGCCGCCCCGCACAGGCCCACGACCGACCAGGGCAGCGCCGCCACCCCTGCCACCACGCCCTCGGGCAGCGCCAGGGCGCCCACGGCGACCAGCGCACCGACCGGCTGCAGGCGCCGCGCCAGCACGAGGGCCGGGGGCGCCGACGTGCCCAGCAGGCGGGAGGCCACCGCCAGCCCCAGGCCGCCCACCACCACCGGTCCCCCCGCCGCCAGCACGTCGATGAGGTCCATGCACCACGGTAGCCAGGGCCCTCCTCCGGGGTGACTCCCCCCGGCGACCGCGCCGGGGCGGCGGCGAGGCCGGGCCGGAGCTGCTCAGCGGACGGCGACGCCCCGACGGTTCGCCATCCGGCGGAGCGTGCGGGCGTTGCGCACCGCGGCAGCACCGGGATCGTTGTTGAGGTAGGCGAACACGTCCGCGTCCCGGGCTCCCGGCCAGGCCTCGTCGATGCGGTCGAGCCACGTGCCGAGGGCCCGGTGCCCGTAGGAGGGGCGGGGGGCGGCGGTGCCCTCGTGCAACCGCAGGTACCCCCAGCCCGCGGTGCGCCAGCGCGGCGTCGTCGGCCGGCCCCGCCGGTCGGCCCAGCACAGGGCGGCACCGTGGGCGGTGAGGACGGCCCGCACCTCGTCGACCCACCACGTCGGGTGACGGGGCTCCACCGCCACGCGGGCGCCACGGGGGAACGCCGCCAGGCAGGCGTCCAGCCGGTCGACGTCCACGGGCAGCGTGGGCGGCAGCTGCAGCAGGTAGGGCCCCAGCCGCTCGCCCAACCCGGAGGCGCGCTCGACCAGCCGGGCCACGGGCTCCTCGGGATCGCGCAGCCGCTTGAGGTGGGTGAGGTAGCGGCTCACCTTGACGGCCACGACGAACCCGTCGGGCGTCTCGTCGTGCCACCGCTCGAACACGGCGCGCGACGGCAGCCGGTAGAAGGCGTTGTTGACCTCGACGGTGGGCAGCTCGGCGGCGTAGCGGCCGAGCCAGGCCCGCGGGGGTAGCCCCGGCGGGTACAAGGTGCCCCGCCAATCGGCGTACTGCCATCCCGAGGTGCCGACGAGCAGGGCCACGGCGACAGCCCTACCCCGGCCCCGCCCGGTCCGGTCCCGGTACCGCCGGGGCGCCCCGGCCGCCCGCGCCCTCACCGGCCGGTAGGTTAGGGGACCACCTATGGATCGCTTCCTCGACCTCGTCAACGAGCGCGTCGTCGTGTACGACGGGGCAACGGGCACCAACCTCCAGGAGCTCGGCCTGACCGCCGACGACTACGGCGGCCCGGAGCTCGAGGGGTGCACCGACATCCTGTCGGTCACCCGGCCCGACGTCATCGCCGACCTCCACGAGTCGTTCCTCCGGGTGGGCTGCGACGTCGTCGAGACCAACAGCTTCGGCGCCTTCGCCGTCCCGCTGGGCGAGTACGGCATCCCCGAGCGGGCGCACGAGATCAGCGCGGCGGCGGCCCGCGTGGCCCGCGAGGTGGCCGACGGCTACGGCGCCCTCGTGGCCGGGTCGATGGGGCCCGGCACCAAGTCCCCGTCGCTGGGCCAGATCGGCTTCGTGGCGCTGCGCGACGCCTACGAGGTCATGGCCCGGGGCCTCCTCGAGGGTGGCGTCGACCTGATCGTCACCGAGACCCACTTCGACATGCTGGCCGCCAAGGCCGCCGTCATCGGTGCCCGCCGGGCCATGGCCGCGCTGGGCCGGCAGGTGCCGATCCAGCTCCAGGTCACGATGGAGCAGACGGGCACCATGCTCCTCGGCTCCGAGATCGGGGCGGCGCTGCAGTCGCTGGGCGCCCTGCGGCCCGACGTCTTCGGGCTCAACTGCGCCACCGGCCCCGCCGAGATGGGCGAGCACCTGCGCCACCTGTCGGCCCACGCCACGATGCCGATCTCGTGCCTGCCCAACATGGGGCTGCCCTCGGTGGTCGACGGCAGGATGCACTACGACCTCACGCCCGACCAGCTGGTCGAGCACCAGACCCGGTTCGTCACCGAGATGGGCGTGCAGGTCGTGGGCGGCTGCTGCGGCTCGACCCCCGACCACCTGCGGGAGCTGGCGGCGGTGGCCAAGGACCTGACGCCGGCCCGCCGCCAGCCCCGGCCCGAGCCCGGCGCCGCGTCCATGTTCAGCGCCGTGCCCTTCCACCAGGACACCAGCTTCCTCATCATCGGTGAGCGCACCAACGCCAACGGGTCGAAGCGCTTCCGCGAGCTGATGCTGGCCGGCGACTGGGACGGCTGCGTGAGGATGGCCCGCGACCAGGAGCGCGAGGGCGCCCACGTGCTCGACCTCTGCGTCGACTACGTGGGCCGTGACGGCACCGTCGACATGGACGAGGTCGTCGGCCGCTTCGCCACCCAGGTCACCGCGCCCCTCGTGCTCGACTCGACCGAGCCCGCGGTCCTCGAGGCCGGCCTGCAGCGCCTCGGCGGCCGGGCCATCCTCAACTCGGCCAACCTCGAGGACGGCGAGGCCGAGGGCAGCCGGTTCGACCGCGTGTGCTCGCTGGCCCGCGAGCACGGCGCCGCCGTGATCGCCCTCCTCATCGACGAGGAGGGGCAGGCCCGCGACGTCGAGTGGAAGCTGCGCGTCGCCCACCGCATCCACGACCTGGCCACCCGGCGCTACGGCCTGGCCCCCGAGGACCTCCTCTTCGACGCCCTCACCTTCCCCCTCTCCACCGGCGACGCGGACCTCCGCGGCGACGCCATGAGCACCATCGAGGCCATCCGGCGCATCAAGGCCGAGCTGCCCGGCGTGCAGACCGTCCTCGGCCTGTCCAACGTCAGCTTCGGCCTCTCGCCCGCCGCCCGACACGTGCTCAACTCGGTGTTCCTCCACGAGTGCGTGCAGGCCGGGCTCGACGCCGCCATCGTCCACGCCGCCCGCATCATGCCCCTCAACCGCATCCCCGAGGAGCAGGTGCAGGTCTGCCTCGACCTCATCTACGACCGGCGCGACGAGGCCACCGGCTACGACCCGCTCACCGCCCTCCTCGACGTGTTCGCCGACGTCACCGTGATCAGGGACGAGAAGGAGGACCGCAGCGACTGGCCGGTGGACGAGCGCCTCAAGGCCCGCATCGTCGACGGCGACCGCGACGGCCTCGCCGCCGACCTCGACCGGGCCATGGCCGAGGGCCTCGCCCCGCTGGCCATCATCAACGACGTCCTCCTGGCCGGCATGAAGGTCGTGGGCGACCTGTTCGGCTCGGGCCAGATGCAGCTGCCCTTCGTGCTCCAGTCGGCGGAGACGATGAAGGCGGCCGTGGCCCACCTCGAGCCCCACATGGACAAGCTCGACGGCGACGCCGGGCGGGGCCGCATCGTGCTGGCCACCGTCAAGGGCGACGTGCACGACATCGGCAAGAACCTGGTCGACATCATCCTCACCAACAACGGCTACGAGGTGCACAACCTGGGCATCAAGGTCGGCATCGCCGAGATGGCCGACAAGGCGCTCGAGGTGGGGGCCGACGCCATCGGCATGTCCGGCCTGCTGGTGAAGTCCACGCTGGTCATGCGGGACAACCTCGAGGAGCTGAACGCCCGCGAGCTGTCCGACATCCCCGTCCTGCTGGGCGGGGCCGCCCTGACCCGCAGCTACGTCGAGCGCGACCTCCGTGACGTCTACGGCGGTCGCCTCTTCTACGGCAAGGACGCCTTCGAGGGCCTGCGCGTGATGGACCGCCTCGGCGCCATCAAGCGGGGCACCGAGGCCGACGACCCCGGCTGGGGGCGGGTGCCCTCCGAGTCGCGGGTGCCGGCGCGTGCGAGGATCGCCGCCGCGGGGTCGGGCGACGGGCCGCCCCCCGACCGGCCGGCCCGCTCGCCCGACGTCGTGGCCGACAACGAGGTGTTCGTCCCGCCGTTCCTGGGATCGCGGGTGGTGAAGGGCGTGCCCATCGACGACATCGCCGGCTACCTGAACGAGACCGCCCTGTTCCGCAACCAGTGGCAGTTCCGTCCCGAGGGCGGCGAGGGCGACGACCGGTTCAAGGCCCGCCTCCGGCCCACCTTGCGGGCCGAGCTGGCCCGGGCCAGAGCCGAGGGGCTGCTCGTGCCCCAGGTGGTCTACGGCTACTTCCCCGCCAACGGCGACGGCGACGACCTGGTCGTGTGGACCGACGAGGCCCGCTCGGCCGAGCGGGCCCGGTTCCGCTTCCCCCGCCAGAGCTCGGCGCCCTACCGCTGCATCGCCGACTTCTTCCGCCCCGCGGACGGTGACGAGGTCGACTACGCCGCCTTCTCCATCGTCACCATGGGCCCGGCCGTCTCCGAGCGCACGGCCAAGCTGTTCGCCGAGGACCGCTACCAGGAGTACCTGCTGCTCCACGGCCTCGGCGTGGAGATGGCCGAGGCCCTGGCCGAGTACTGGCACCGCCGCATCCGCGAGGAGTGGGGCTTCGCCGACGAGGACGGACCCACCCTGGCCGGGCTGTTCCGCCAGCAGTACCGGGGCGGCCGCTACTCGTGGGGCTACCCGGCATGCCCGGACCTCGAGGACAACGTGACCGTGCTCGACCTGCTCGACGGCCGGCGCATCGGGCTGGAGTGCAGCGAGGAGACCGGCTTCCAGTACCAGCCCGAGCAGACCACCTCCGCCCTGGTCTGCCACCACCCCCAGGCCAAGTACTTCGTCGCCCGGTAGGCCGAGGGGACGGCGGAGGGGCGAGAAGGGAGGGCACGACGGTCGACGCCCTGGCCCACCAGGCCATCCGGGTCCTGCGGTCCAACGACCGGGGCACGTGGACCCGTCCCTCCCCGCGCCTGTACCCGCATCAGTGGAGCTGGGACGCCGCCTTCGTCGCCATCGGGTGGGGCCACCTGGCCCCCTTGCGGGCGGTGACCGAGCTGCGATCGCTGCTCCGAGGCCAGTGGTCCGACGGCATGGTGCCCCAGATCGTGTTCGACCGCGGCGTGGCCTTGGGCGCCTACGAGCCCCGCCAGGCCACGTGGGGCACCGCCGGGCTCTGCCCCCCGGGCGTCCCCACCAGCGGCATCTGCCAGCCCCCGATGCACGCCATCGCCCTGGCCCGGGTGCGGCAGGCGGCCGCCGCCCGGGCCGACGGCACGGTGGGCGAGGTCGACCGGTCGGTCGCCGAGCTCTACCCCCGCCTCGCCGCCTGGCACCGCTGGCTCCACACCGCACGCGACCCCGACGGCACGGGGCTGGTGACCATCTTCCACCCCTGGGAGAGCGGCCTGGACAACTCACCCCGATGGGACGACGCCCTGGCCGCGGTGCCTGCCGGCGCCCCGGCACCGCGGCTGCGCCCCGACCTCGCCCACGTGGCCGACCCCTCCGAGCGGCCCACCGACGAGGAGTACCACCGCTACTACGTGCTGGTCCGCTCGCTGGCGGAGGCCGGCTACGACGTCGCCGTCGCCCACCGGAGCCACCCCTTCCGGATGGCGGACGTGCTGTTCACCGCCATCCTGGCCGCCGCCGACGACGAGCTGGCCGGCCTGGCCGCGGTCGCCGGCCGGCCGGCCGCCGCCGACGGCCACCGCGCCGACGCCGAGAGGTCGCGCCGTGGCCTCGACGCCTGCTGGGACGCGACCCGGCACGCCTGCCTCGACCGCGACCTCGTGGCCGACCGGTGGGTCCGGGCCGACACCGTGGCCGCCTTCGCACCGCTGGTCGCCGGCTGCCGTCCCGACCGGGGGCGGGAGCTGGCCCATCGCCTGGCCGGCCCGTGCTACGCCGGGGCCGAGGGGCTCCGTTGGGCCGTCCCGCCCTCGACCGCGGTCACCGACCCGGCCTTCGACCCCCGGTCCTACTGGCGGGGGCCCACCTGGCCCGTCCTGACCTGGCTGCTGTGGTGGGCGCTCGAGCGCGACGGGCACCAGCCCGCCGCCGACCGCCTGCGGGCGGCGGCGATCGCCCAGCTCCGGTCGTGCGGTTGCAGCGAGTACGCCGACCCGCTCACCGGCGAGCCGCTGGGATCACCCGCCCAGTCGTGGACGGCGGCGGTGGCCCTCGACTGGCTGGCCCACGAGCCCGCCGGTGCACCGGCGGTGGGTTCCCCGCCGGCCGGTCGGCGCCCCTAGCCTGGTCGCCGTGAGCCGCGCCCGCGCCGGTGGCCTCCGCTCCCACCCCACCCCCTGGTACCGCCGGCGGGCTCGCCCTCCCGGGCGCTCCCCGGGGCCGGCGCGTGCCGTCCCGAGACCGGAGCCCCGTGTCGACCGATCAAGTCACCCTGTTCTTCGCGCTGCTGGCCCTCGCCGCCGAGGCGGGTGCCGCCCTGCTGGTCGCGACCCTGGTGGCCCGGGCCCTCGCTCCCGCGGCCCGCTGGCCCCGGGAGGTCCTCGGCACCGTGGCGCCCGTGGCGCTGGGCGTGGCGGCCACGGTGGCGGTGGTGGCCACCCTCGGTAGCCTCTACTACTCCGAGGTCGCCGACTTCCCCCCGTGCCGCCTGTGCTGGTTCCAGCGCATCGGCATGTACCCGCTGGCGGTGGTGCTGCCCATCGCCACCTGGCGCGGCGACCGCCAGGTGCGCTGGTACAGCCTGCCGCTGGCGGTGGGAGGTGGCCTCGTCTCCCTCTACCACGTGCTCGTCGAGCGGTTCCCGTCCCTCGAGTCGGGAGCGTGCGACGTCGCCAACCCGTGCTCGACCGTGTGGGTCGAGCGCTTCGGCTACCTGACCATCCCCACAATGGCGCTCTCCGCCTTCGTGCTGGTGGCGCTGTTGCACGCCGTCCCTGAGGAGACCTCTCCGTGACCTCGACCCGCCCCTCCCGCCCCTCCGGTGCCGGCGCCCGCCGGCGCGCCGCCCGACCGTCCCCCCGCCGACCGGTGGCGGTGGTGGCGGTCGTCGTCGCCGTGGTGGCGCTGGCCTTGGTGGCGGCGCTGGCAGCCGGCTCGGGGGACGACGCCGACACCTCGTCCCCGGCCGCCGGCGGGGACCGGCCCGAGGCGGCCGCCGGCATCCGCGTGCGGGGTGCGGCCCTCCCTCCCCTGCCCGACGACGGCCGCGACCCCGCCGTCGGCCGCCCGCTGCCCGCCATGAGCGGGACCACGCTCGACGGCGACCGCCTCACGGTGCCCACCCGCGGCCGCCCGGCCATCGTGCTGTTCGTGGCCCACTGGTGCCCGCACTGCCAGGCCGAGGTGCCCCTCGTGCAGCGCTGGGTCGACGGGGGTGGCCTGCCCGCCGGCGTCGACCTCGCCACGGTGTCGACGGCCGTCGACCCCCGCCGTCCCAACTACCCCCCGGGGGCGTGGCTGACCGAGGAGGGCTGGACGGCGCCGGTCCTCACCGACGACGGCGACCAGGCGGGGGCCCGGGCCGCCGGGGTCACCGCGTTCCCCTACTTCGTGGCCGTCGACGCCGCGGGTGACGTGATCGGCCGGGCGTCGGGGGAGCTGAGCACGGCCCAGCTCGACGACCTCGCCGCCACCCTCGCCCGGGAGGCGTCGTGACTTGGGCCC
>DASUJB010000209.1:0-7737 GCA_036279475.1 Acidimicrobiales bacterium
GGGCGGTCCGGGCCATCAGAACGGCAGGTAGGTCGCCGGAGGCGAGCCGTCAGGGCCGAGGACGGACACCACGGTGAGCCCGGCGGCCAGCACCGCGACCTGGGCGGCGGGCGCCAGGGTGGTGAAGCGCGCCCGCACGCCGTCGGCGGCCCCGGCCGGGGCGAGCTGGGCGGCCAGGGCGCCCACGACGACCAGGACCGCCAGCGCCGGGACGGTGAGCGAGCCCCCCGGGGCCAGGGTGACGATGCGGCCCAGCACCTCGCCCGCCGTGCCCAGGCTGTCGGCCCGGTAGAAGACCCAGGCCAGGGCCACCAGGTGGAAGGTGGCGACGCCCCGGGCGACGGTCGCCCCCCGGGAGGCGACGGCCGCCTCCGGGGCCTCGCCGGCCCGGCCGGCCCGTGCCCGCTCGGCCACGAGGTAGGCCCCGTGCACCAGGCCCCAGACGACCACGGGCCAGGCCGGTCCGTACCACAGGGCGCCGAGGACGGTGGTCACCGCCAGGTTGCGGTAGGTGCGGCCGGCGCCGGCCCGGCTGCCGCCGAGCGGCACGTAGACGTAGTCGCGCAACCAGTGCGAGACCGGGGTGTTCCAGCGGTCCCAGAACTCCCGCACCGAGGACGACCGGTAGGGGGCGTCGAAGGGACGGGGGTACTCGATGCCCAGCAGGAGGGCGCAGCCCACGGCGACGTCGGTGAGGCCGGAGAAGCTGGCGTACACCTGCACGGCCAGGGCGTACAGCGCCACGACCAGCGTGACCGCCCCCGCCTGGTCGGGACGGGCGAACACGGGGTCGACCATCTCGGTGGCCAGGTAGCCGGCGACGACCACCGCCTTGAGCAGGCCGGTGCCGACGAGGGCGAAGGCCTCGGTGGCCGGCACCCGGCGGGGATCGGGTCGCCGCCGGAACTGGGGCACCAGCTCGTCCACCCGGACCGGCGGCCCGGCCACCAGGTGGGGGAAGAAGCAGAGGTAGAGGAGGACGTCGCCGCCCGGCACCGGGTCGACGTCGCCCCGGCCCACGTCGACGACGTAGCCGATGGCGTTGAGGGTGACGATGGACAGGCCGACGGGGACCACCAGCCCCACCGAGGGGGCGGTGGCGGACAGCCCCAGGGCTCGCAGTACGTCGGTGGCGCTGTCGAGAAAGAAGCCGTGGTACGCGAAGGCGGCCAGCACGCCGAGGTCGAGGGCCACCGCCAGGGCCACCATGCGCCGCCCGGCTGGGGCCGCGGCCCGCCCGGGGGTGCGGCCGACGGCCGCGGCCAGCCCGGCGTTCGCCATGGCCAGGGCCACGACCAGGACGGCGAACCGCACGTCGACCCAGGCGCAGAAGTAGAGGCTGAGAGCCACCATGCTGGCCCGCCACACGGGCGGGTGGGGGCGCAGCAGCCAGTTCAACGTGAAGGCGACGACGAAGAAGGCCGCGAAGGTGGCTGTGGGGAACGGCATGGGGGTCCCCGGGGAGGCAGGTGCGAACGGCTCGGCGGGGATCGTACCGGGCCGGGGCCGTCCCTCCGGGGATGGGGGCTCAGGCCATCGCTGCCTCGATGCGAGCCGTGACGTCGTCGTCCAGCCGCTCGAGGACGTCGAGCGCGCCCAGGTTCTCCCGCACCTGCTCGACGCGGCTGGCCCCGGTGATGACCGTCGACACCCGGGGGTTGTGGGCGCACCAGGCGAGGGACAGCTGGGCCAGCGAGCACCCGAGGTCGTCGGCCACCTCGGCCAGGCGCCGCACCTTGGCGCTGCGCTCGGGGTCGGTGACCATGGCCTTCAGCCACTCGTAGCCGGGGAGGGCGGCGCGGCTGCCCTCCGGGACGCCGTCGAGGTACTTCCCGCTGAGCTGGCCCGAGGCCAGCGGGCTCCAGGTGGTGAGGCCCAGGCCGATGTCGTCGTAGAGCCGGGCGTACTCCTGCTCCACCCGCCGCCGGGCGAACAGGTTGTACTCGGGCTGCTCGACCACGGGGTGGTGCAGGTGGTGGCGCTCGGCTGCGTCCCACGCGGCCCGGATCTCGTCGGCGGACCACTCGGAGGTGCCCCAGTAGTGGGCCCGCCCCGACGACACGATGTCGGACATGGCCCCCACCGTCTCGTCGATGGGCGTGTCGGGGTCGGGGCGGTGGCAGTAGACGATGTCGAGGTGGTCGAGGCCGAAGCGCTCCAGCGAGGGGTCGATCGCCTCGAGCAGGTACTTGCGGTTGAGGGTGCTCCGGGCGTTCACCGCGTCGCCCAACCCCCAGAAGTACTTCGAGGACACCACGAAGGAGCCCCGGGGCCAGCCCAGCTCGGCGATGGCCCGGCCCATGATCCGCTCCGACTCGCCGCCGGCGTAGGACTCGGCGTTGTCGAAGAAGTTGACGCCCGCCTCGTAGGCCGCGGCCAGGCAGTCGCGGGCGCGGCCCACGTCGAGCTGGGGACCGAAGCTGACCCACGATCCGAACGACAGGACGCTCACCTTGAGGCCCGACCGTCCCAGGCGGCGGTACGGCATCTCCACGGCGTGCTCCTCTCCTCGGCGACCGGACGTCGGCGACCCTACCGCCGGTCCCCGCCGGGCCGGCGCGCGCCGGGTGCCGCGCCCCCTCCGGGGCTCTGCCAGAATCACGCCATGCGCGCGGTGGTGATCTACGAGAGCATGACGGGCAACACGGCCCGGGCGGCACGGCTCATCGCCGAGGAGGTCGCCGCCCGCGGGGTCGAGGTCGCCGTCTACGACGTCACCGACATCGGGCTCAAGGACCTGGCCGAGGCCGACCTCGTGTTCGTCGGGACGTGGGTCGACGGCTTCATCCTCTTCGGGCACCGACCGGGGCGGGCGGCGCGCATCAAGGCCATGCCGGTGATCGACGGCAAGCCGGTGGCCGCCTTCATGACCTACGCGGTGCACGCCGGCAAGGCGCTCGATCGCTTCGTGAGGGTGCTCGAGGAGCGGGGCGCCACCGTCGTGGCCTCCGCGCTCCTGCGGCGTGACCGGCTGGCGGAGGGCGTCGCCGAGCTCGTGACCGCCTCGCTCGACACCGTGACCGCCTGACCGCCACCGTGACCGCCTGACCGCCACCGGCGAGCGCGCTGCTGCACGAGGGGGACCACGTGCGATCCTCGACCCGACGTACCGTCCTGTGGGCGCTGGCCCTCGTCGTCGCCCTCGCCGTGGTGGGGGTGGCCTTCGTCCGGGGGGACGGCGGCGACGAGGCGGCCGCCGTGGCGCCCGGCCCGGGCGTGCCCGGCGACGCCGGCTCGGGCTGCGGGGCGGCCGCCACCACCGACCCGACCGACGTCGGGGTCGATCGCACGGTGGCCCGGTGCGCGACGGGCGCCCCCGCCGCCGTGCCCCTGCGGTCGACGGCCACGGTCCGGGTGGCCCTCACCGACCGCAGCGAGGCGGCGGCCCCGCTGCTGGTGGCGGTGGCCACCGGTGAGCTGGCCGAGGAGCGGCTGGCCGTCGACGTGGTCGACACGGATGCCGCCGCCGCCTACGCGGCCATGGGGCGGGGCGACGTCGACGTGGTGGTGGGCGGGCTCGACGGTCCCTTCTTCGACGCCGTGGCCTCGGGGCTCGGGGCCCGGGTGGTGCTCGGCGGCCAGGTGGCCCGCCACCCCTCCGACCTCGACGAGCCTCAGACCGGCCTGTGGCTGCGAGCCGACCTGCTCGGCGAGCCCGACGGGGACGACGCGGCCCGGGCGTGGGCCAACGTCGCAGGGCAGACGGTGCTCGTCCCCGGGGGGCTCGGCAGCGCCGCCCTCTACCCGATCGACACGACGCTGACCGAGAACGAGCTGGGGGCCAACGCGGTGGACGTGCTGCCCGCGACGGCGGCCGAGGCCGCCGAGAGGCTGCGGGCGGCGGCCGTCGGCGGGGCGTGGCTGCCCGAGCCGTGGGCCACGCAGGCGGCGTCGGACCGGGCGCTCCGCCTGGTGTCGACCACGCCGGGCAGCGAGTCCATCACCGGCACCGTGTTCTCCCCCCGCCTCCTGGGGCCCGACCGAGCCGTCGGGGACGCCTACGCCCGGGCCGTCATCCGCACGGTCAACACCCACCTCCGCGACGGCTACGACGACGCGGCCCTGGCGGCGGTGGCCCGCGCCCTCGGCGTGGAGCGCGGTGACGTGGCGGCCGGCCCTCCACCGCTGTTCGACTGGGAGGTCCGGTCCGGCACGACGGACCGCGTCCAGGACGCCCTCACCCCGCTGGGCGGGGTGCGCCACGACCGGTCGCTGGCGGAGGCGGCGGTGGTCGACCGGTCCGTGGCGGCCCGCGTCATCGCCGCCGCCGCCCCTTGACTGCACCCGCGGGTGCCGACGTCGACGGCTTCTTGGCCGGCTGCCGCCGGGCCGTCGGACCCGGCCACGTCGTGACGGACCCCGCGGTGCTCGCCGGGGTGGTGGTCGACTGGACCGGGCGGGCCCAGGGGTCCACCCCGGCCCTGGTGCGCCCGGGATCCACCGCCGAGGTGGCGGCCGTGGTGGGCCTGGCGCGGCGGTACCGGGTGGCCCTCGTGCCCCAGGGGGGCAACACCGGGCTGGTGATGGGGAGCGTGCCCCTGGCCGGCGAGGTGGTCCTCGGCCTGCACCGGCTGGACCACCTCGGCTCCGTCGACGGCCTGGCCGCGCAGGTCACGGCCGGTGCCGGCACCGCCCTGGCCGCCCTGGCCGCCCATGCCGGGGCGGCCGGGCTGGCGTTCGGGGTCGACATCGGCTCCCGCCAGTCGGCGACGGTGGGCGGGATGGTCGCCACCAACGCCGGAGGGCTCCACGTCGTCCGCCACGGTGCCATGCGGGCCCAGGTGGTGGGGGTGGAGGCCGTGCTCGGCACCGGGGACGTGGTCAGCCGGTTGGGCGGGTTGGTCAAGGACAACACTGGCTACGACCTGGCCCAGCTCCTGTGCGGCAGCGAGGGCACCCTCGGCGTCGTCACCGCGGCCCGGCTGCGGCTGGTCCCCCCTGACGCCTACGTGGTGACCGCCCTCCTCGCCGTGGCCTCGGTGGCCGACGCCGTCACCCTCGCCGGCGCCCTGCGCCGCCGGGTGCCGGGGGTGCGCGCCCTGGAGATGATGACGGGGCCCAGCCTGCGGATGGTGGCGGAGGTGCTGGGGGAGCGGCCCCCAGTCGAGCCGGGCGCCGGGGCCCACCTGCTGGTCGAGGTGGGCGCGGCGACCGACCCCGTCGCCGGCCTGGCGGCCGCGGTGGAGGGTGCGCCCGGGGTCCTCGGCGCCGCCGTGGCCACCGGGCGGGCCGAGCGGGCCGGCCTGTGGCGCTGGCGCGAGGCGCACTCCGAGGCCGGTGCCCGGTGGGGTGTCGTCCACAAGCTCGACGTGACGCTCCCGGCCGCCGAGCTGGCGGGGTTCTGCGCCGTGGTCGTCGAGCGCGTGCAGTCGGCCCGGCCCGGAGCCCGGACGCTGCTCTTCGGCCACGTCGGCGACGGCAACGTTCACGTCAACGTGGTGGGCCCGCCCGCCGACGACCAGGCGGTGGACGACCTGGTGCTGGGCCTGGTGGTGGAGCGGGGTGGGTCGATCAGCGCCGAGCACGGCATCGGCACGCTGAAGAAGCGGTGGCTGGAGCGCGACCGGTCGGTGGCCGAGGTGGCGGCGATGCGGGCGGTCAAGCGGGCCCTCGACCCCGACGGCGTGCTCAACCCCAACGTCCTGCTCCCCTGACACCGGTGGGTGGCGCCGGCGGCGTCAGCGCACGGCGTCGAGCGCGTCCCGCGAGGCGTCCTCGTCGAGGATCAGGACGGCGCCGGACTCGTTGCGGTCCGGGGTGGTGGCGAGCTCCAGCCCCTGGGGCTGCACCCCGCGAAGGCCCCAGGCGAACCGCATGGCGTCGGGCATGGACATCTCGTCGTCGATGCGCAGCCCCTCGGCCATGTTGCCGGCCGCCCGCAGCAGCGTGAGCGGGTTCCGGCTGTCGCTCAGCTCGCCGAACACGGCCGACAGGAACTGCTGCTGGCGCATGATCCGGCCCAGGTCGCCCCGGGGGTCTTCCACCGTGCCGCCGTCCACGGTCTCGAGGTAGTGGCGCGACCGCACGTACGCCAGCGCCTGGTCGCCGTCGAGCTCCACGTCGCCGGCCCGGGGCACGAACAGGCCCGAGGCCTCGTCCTGGGCAGGGTGCGGGAAGTTGATGGTGACGCCACCCAGGGCGTCCACCAGGCCGGCGAAGCTGACGAAGTCGACCTCCATGTAGCGGTCGACGGGGATGCCGAGCTGCTCGCTGATGGTGTCGACCAGGCGTTGGGGCCCGCCCCCCAGGTCGGCGTTGTAGGCGGCGTTGATCTTGTGGGTCTCGTCGGTGCCGGCGATCTGCAGGTAGAGGTCGCGGGGGATCGACAGCATCCGGGCCTCGTCCCCCTCGAGGTGCATGATCATCATCGTGTCGGCCCGCTGGCCCCCAGGGGCTTCGGAGCCGTTGAAGCCGGCGTCGCCCTCCCCGGTGACGTTGGCCCGGGAGTCCGACCCGACGATCAGGTAGTTGGTGCCGGCCGACGACGAGGTCAGGGAGTCGCCGAGGTCGACCTTGTCGATGCGGCCGAAGACGCTGCGGGCGTAGAGGTAGCTGCCCACCAGCACCACCACCAGCACGATGCCGACGCCCAGGACGATCCGCCGTGCCAGCCGCCGCCGCGACCCGGGCCGTCCCTGGGACGGCGCGGACGGTACCGACCCGGGCCCGTGGGCGCCGGGCGGGGGACGGCGGGGGCGCGGCGGCCCGTCACCCCGGGGGCGCGAGGGAGGCCGATCCACGACGGGTGGCGCGGCGACGCGGCGACGATCCCCCCCACCGGGGGACGACCCGGGAGCCGGGATGAAGACCCGGCGCCGGTCGCCCGACGGGGCCCGTTCGGGCTGGTCGAAGCGGTCGCTCACGAGCCCCCGAGCCTAGTGGGGGCCGAGGGCGCGGGCGCGCCACCGTGGGAGCCGTGGCACGCGGAGCGCGGCGCCACGGCTCCGGCGGGCGTCAGCTCTTGTCCGTCACCCCCGCCTCGTCGAAGGTCGCCATCTCGTGCACGATCCTAGCCGCCGACTCGACGAGGGGGAGGGCCAGGAGGGCGCCGGTGCCCTCGCCCAGGTGGAGGCCGAGGTCGATGAGGGGCTCCAGCCCCAGCTCGTCGAGCACGGCCGCCGCCCCCGGCTCGGAGGAGCGGTGCCCGGCCACGACGCAGCGCTCCACGCCGGGGGCCAGGCGGCTGGCCACCACGAGGGCGGCGCCGGCGTTGACCCCGTCGACCACCACCGGGACCTGGAGGGCGGCACCGGCGACGATGAAGCCGGCCAGGGCGGCGTGCTCCAGGCCCCCCACCTCGGCCAGAAGGGCCATGGCGTCGCCGCGGTGCAGGTAGCGCGCCCGGGCCGCCGCCGCGGCCACGAGGGCGGTCTTGCGGACGAGGGCCTGGTCGTCGATCCCCGTGCCCCGACCGGTCACCGAGGCCGCCGGGCGGTCGGTGAAGCTGGCCACCAGGGCGGCCGCCGGCGTGGTGTTGGCGATCCCCATGTCCCCGGTCACCAGGCACCGGGCTCCCTGGGCCACGAGCCCGGCGGCCACGTCGGCGCCGGCATCGAGCGCCTGGACGGCTTCGGCCGCGGTCATGGCCGGCCCCGTGGCCAGGTCGGCCGTGCCCGGCCGGACCCGCCGGCGGAGGAGGCGGGCCGCGCTCCCCTCGTCGACGGCCACGTCGCCGGCCATGCCGACGTCGACCACCACGACCTCGGCGCCCACCGCCCCCGCCAGCACGTTCACCGC
>DASUJB010000210.1:0-2057 GCA_036279475.1 Acidimicrobiales bacterium
GCGGTGCCCCACGGCGGGACCCCGCCGGGGGGCGACCGGCCCTAGCGGGGAGGAACAGCAGTGTCCCAGGGAGTCGCCGAGCGCTACACGGGGGCGAGCGTCGCCCGCACCGAGGACCAGCGCATCCTGACGGGCCGGGGCCGCTACGTCGACGACGTGACCCTGCCGGGCATGGTCCACGCCGCCTTCGTCCGCAGCCCCGTGGCCCACGCCCGGGTCACCCGGGTCGAGGTCGAGGCCGCCCGGGGTGCGCCGGGCGTGGTGGCGGTGCTCACCGGGGCCGACGTCGAGCCCCACGTGGTCCCCGGGGGCGGGGCCATGGCCATGGCGGGCATGGCGGGGAGCAGGGTGCCCAGCTTCACCCTCCTGGCCACCGACAAGGTCCGCCTGGTCGGCGACCCGGTGGCCCTGGTGGTGGCCGAGAGCCGCTACGCCGCCGAGGACGCCTGCGAGCTGGTCGAGGTGGACTACGACGAGCTGCCCCCGGTCGCCACCGCCGAGCAGGCGCTCGACCCCTCGAGCCACCCCGTGTTCGACGACCTCGGGGGCAACGTCCTCACCGGCCCGTCGACGAGGGCGTACGGCGACGTCGACGCCGCCTTCGCCGCCGCCGACCACGTCGTCCGGGCCCGGTTGCGCCAGCACCGCCACCAGAACGTGCCCATGGAGTGCCGGGGCAGCGTGGCCAGCTTCGACCCCGCCAGCGGCGAGCTCACCGTCCACGCCGCCACCCAGGGCGTGCAGCTGGTGCGCATGGCCCTCGCCGCCCAGCTCGACCTGCCGCTCGAGAAGGTCCACGTGCTGGCGGGCGACGTGGGCGGGTCGTTCGGCCTGAAGTTCGGCTCCTCCCGCGAGGAGGTGGCCTGCGCCGTCGCCTCCCGGCTGCTGGGCCGGCCGGTCAAGTGGACCGAGGACCGGTCCGAGAACCTCACCGCCTCGGGCCAGGCCCGCGAGGAGAGCTTCGAGGTCGAGGCGGCCGTCACCGCCGACGGCGAGGTCCTCGGCATGAAGGTCGACATGGTGCTGGACACCGGGGCGTACCCGGGCATGGGCGCCACGCTCCCGGCCACGATCCGCCGGCTCATCCCCGGGCCGTACCGCATGCGGGCCCTGTCCTTCACCGCCACCACCGTGGTCACCAACAAGGCCAGCTACGTCGCCTACCGGGGGCCGTGGGCGGCCGAGACGTGGGTGCGCGAGCGCCTCCTCGACCTGGTCGCCCGGGAGCTCGGCATCGAGCCGCTCGACCTGCGGCTGCGCAACGTGGCCAGCCGCGAGGCCGGTCCCGCCGCCCTCGTGACCGGGCCCAGCCTGGTGGGGGTGACGGCCCGCGAGGGCCTCGAGCGCATGGCCGAGCTGGTCGACCTGCCCGCCTTCCGCCGGCGCCAGGCCGACGCCCGCGCCGAGGGGCGCCACCTGGGCATCGGCTTCGCCACCTACATCGAGGCGGCACCCGGCCCCCGCGAGCCCGGCGGCGGAGGCGGCGGTCCCCTCGGGCCGGAGTCGATGCGCATCCGCCTGGAGGGCGACGGCTCCGTCTCCCTCTTCACCTCCCAGATGCCCCACGGCCAGGGCCACGAGACCACCCTGGCCCAGGTGGCCGCCGACGAGATGGGCGTGCCCTTCGACGCGGTCCGGGTGGTGGTGGGCGACAGCGACGCCGTGCCGATGGGCTTCGGCACCGGGGGCAGCCGCTCGGCCACCATGGCCGGCGGGGCGTCGCTGCACGCCGCCCGCGGCCTGCGGGCCAAGGTGCTGGCCCTGGCCGAGCACCTGCTCGAGGCCAGCGTCGACGACCTCGAGCTCGTCGACGGCCGGGTGGGGGTGCGGGGCGTACCCGCCCGGCGGCTGACCCTGGCCGAGGTGGCGGCGGCTGCGGCCACCCCGGGCGCCCTGCCCGACGGCGTCGACACCGACCTGGAGCTCACCGCGTCGTTCGACGGCGGCGAGGGGGGCTGGTCGGGTGGCACCCACTGCGCCGTCGTCGAGGTCGACGTCGACACCGGGCTGGTGCGGGTCGAGCGCTACGTGGTGGTCGAGGACTGCGGCGTGCTCAT
>DASUJB010000211.1:0-9795 GCA_036279475.1 Acidimicrobiales bacterium
ATCCTCGAGGACATGCGCGCCCGCGGCGACCGGGCGGGGCGGGCGCGCGGGGCCGCATGACGGTCGCGGCGTCGCGCCCCGTCGGCACCGGCCCCCCGCCCCCGGAGCGGGTCGACCGGGGCATCGTCGCCCCCGCCTGGAGCCGCACCGTCCCCGCCGTGGTGGCGGCGGCCGACCTCGTCGCCGGGGCCGTGGCCGCCGTGGCCGGGCTCCACCTCCACTTCGGCGAGGACGTCCCTCCGCTCCGCCTGGCCGGCGGCTCGGTGGGGCCGGTCGCCGCCGCCCTGGCGCTGGCGGCCGCCTGGCCCGGGGTGCTCGGCGCCCTGGGCGCCTACCGCAGCGTGGTGGTGGGGTCGGGCGGCGACGAGCTGGCGCGGGTGGTCGAGGCGGGGCTGGTGCTGTTCGCCGCCGTCGGGAGCTGCCACCTCCTGCTCGGCACCAGCCTGTCCGGTCGCGTCGTGGCCCTCCTCGTCGGCCTGCTCGTGGCGGCGGCGTCGGCCGTCCGGCTGGTGGCCGACGGGGCCGTGCGCCGGGCCCGGCGCCATGGTCGCTGGCAGCACCGGGCGGTCGTGTACGGCTCGGCCGGCGAGACCGCGGCCCTGGCCCGCCAGCTCGGGCACCGGCCCCCCACGGGGGTCGAGGTGGTGGGGGCCTGCGCGACCGATCGGCCGGGGGCCCCCGGCGAGGCCGCCCTCGACGCCATGTCCCGGGCCCGGGCCGACCTGCTGGCCGTGGCCGGGGGCACGTCGCCCGCCGAGGTGCGGGCCCTGGCCTGGGCGCTGGAGGGCACGGGGGCCGAGCTGCTCATCGCCCCGGCGGTGCCCGACCTGGCCCAACAGCGGGTGGTGGTCCAGCCGGTCGGTGGCGCCGTCCTGCTCCGGGTGGAGAAGTGCGCCCAGCGCCGCGGTCGCCTGCTGGTGAAGAACCTGATCGACCGGGTGGGGTCGGCGCTGCTCCTCCTCCTTCTCGCCCCCGTGGTGGCGGCCGTGGCCGTGGCCGTGAGGGCGTCGGGGCCCGGGCCCCTCCTCTTCCGGCAGGTGCGGGTGGGCCAGCGTGGCGCGTCGTTCGACTTCCTGAAGTTCCGGACGATGACCGCCGACGCCGAGCTCCACCGCGGGGTGCTCGACGGCGAGAACGACGCCGACGGCCTCCTCTTCAAGCTGCACGACGACCCGCGGGTCACCCCCGTCGGTCGGTTCCTGCGGCGGGCGTCCCTCGACGAGCTGCCCCAGCTCTGGAACGTGCTGCGGGGCGACATGTCGCTGGTGGGTCCCCGCCCGCTGCCGGTGGACTCCAACGCCTTCGTCGGCGACGAGCGGCGCCGCCTGCGCGTGAAGCCGGGCGTCACCGGCCTCTGGCAGGTCAGCGGCCGCTCCGACCTGGGATGGGCGGAGACGGTGGCCCTCGACATGCACTACGTCGACCACTGGTCGCTGGGGATGGACCTGGCCATCATGGCCCGCACCCCCCTCGCCGTCCTGCGGGGCCGGGGTGCGTACTAGCGAGGGGGTCGGCGGGGCGGGCGGGCCGTGAGCGGTGACCGCCGACCCGACGCCGGCGCGGGCACGCTCTCGTTGCGGGGCCCGTCCCCGGTCACGGCCGCCGCTCCGGCGGTGCCGTCCCCGGGCCGGAGGGTGGGCCACGACGCCGAGCGCTGGGCGACCCGGCTGGTGGTGGCGGCGGGCGGCGGGGCCGGCGCCCTCGTGGCGGTGGCGCCGTCGGGTGCGGTGGTCGCCGACCGGGCCATGGCCGCCGCCCTGGTGGCGTTGCTGGCGGCGGCCGGGGCCGCGGCCAAGCGGTGGACGTGGTTCGTGGCGGCCGGGGCGGGCCTGGCGCTGGCCGGCACGGGGCCGGCCCTGGTGTGCGGCGCCGTCGCCCTGGCGGTGGCCCTGGCGTCGACGCGGCCCGTGCGGCCCGCCCCCCCGGTGGGTGCGGCGGTCGGCGCCCTGTCGGGGCTGGCCCTCCTCGGGGCCACGGGCCCCGACGTGCAGGGGGCCTCGGCCCTGCTGGCCGCGTCGGCGGTGCTGCCGCTGCTGCTGTCGGGCGACCGGTACGCCGGTCGCCGGGTACGGCGCCGGGTGCGCCGGGCAGCCGTGGCCGCCGCCCTGGTGGTGGCCGTGGCGGGGGCGGCCTACGGGCTGGCCGCGGTGCGGGCGGCGCCGTCGGCGTCCCGGGGCGTCGACCTGTTGCAGGAGGGCATGGCCTCGGCCCGGGCCGGCGACGACCGGCGCGCCACCGCCCGCCTGTCCCAGGCCGCCGACGCCTTCGCCGAGGCCGAGCGCCACCTGGGGAGCTGGTACGCCGCGCCGGCCCGCGTCCTCCCGGTGCTGGGCCACAACGCCCGGGCCACGGGCGCCATGGCGTCGTGGGCCTCCACGGTCGCCCGGGACGGCACCGACGTGGCGCTCGGCAGCGAGGTCGACGCGCTCGCCGTGCGAGGCGGTCGCCTCGACCTGGGCCGGGTCCGGGCGCTCGGCGGCGAGCTGGACGACGTGGCCGAGGTGCTGGCCGCGGCCGACGCCGACCTGGCGGCGGCGGCGGACGGCGGCTGGCTCCTGGCCCCGGTGAGCGACCGGCTGGGCCGCGTCCGGGCCGAGGTGGCCACGGCACGCCCGGACGTCGAGCTGGCGTCCGACGCCGCGCGGGTGGTGCCCGCCGTCTTCGGTGGCGACGGGACGAGCCGGTGGCTCGTGGCCTTCGTGACGCCCGTGGAGGCGCGGGGCCGGACCGGCTTCATGGGCAACTTCGCCGAGCTGACCGCGGTCGACGGCACCGTGGACATGACCCGCTTCGGGAGGGCGGCCGACCTGGAGGCGGGGGGAGCCGCCGGGCCGGCCCGCACCCTGAGCGGCCCGCGGGACTACCTGGAGCGCTGGTCCCGGTTCCGACCGGCGACGACCTGGCGCAACGTCACCATGTCGCCCCACTTCCCCAGCGTGGGCCGGGTGATGGCCGAGCTGTACCCGCAGTCGGGGGGGCGGCCGGTGCAGGGCGTCCTGGCCGTCGACCCCCTGGGCCTGGCCGCCCTCCTGCGCCTCACCGGACCGGTGGCCGTGCCCGAGCTGCCCACCCCCTTGGACGCCGGGAACGCCGCCCGGTACCTGCTGCGGGACCAGTACCTGCTGAGCCCGGACGTCGAGTCCCGTACCGACGCCCTGGAGTCGCTGGCCGAGGCCACCTTCGACCGGTTGACCACCGCAGACCTGCCCTCCCCCGGCGCCGTGGCCGACGCCCTGGGCCCGGCGGTGAGGGCCGGCCACCTCCAGGCGTGGAGCCCCGACGCCGCCACCGAGGACCTGCTGGGCTCCTTGGGGCTCGACGGTGCCCTGCCTCCGGTGGTCGGCGACAGCATCGGCGTGGTGGCCAACAACGCGGTGGGGAACAAGATCGACCTCTTCCTCGACCGCCGCCTCCGCTACGACGTGCGGTGGGACCCGGCCTCGGGCGACGTGGCCGCCACCGCGACCGTGGCCATGTCCAACGGCGCACCGTCCTCGGGCCTCCCGGGGTACCTCATCGGCAGCCCGCTCGCCCCCCGGGTGCGCCCGCCGGCCGGCACGAACCGGGCGTACCTGTCCGTGTACAGCCCGTGGCTCCTGGGCCGGGCGACGTTGGACGGGCGTCCCGTGGGCGTCGAGCGCCAGGAGGAGGCCGGTCGCCACGCCTACTCGGTGCTGGTCGACGTGCCGCCGGGCGGCGGCCGGACCCTCGTGCTCGAGCTCCGGGGTCGCGTCCCCCCGGGAGGCCCCTACGTGCTCGACGTGGCCACCCAGCCGCTGGCCCGCCCCGAGCGGTGGTCCCTCGCCGTGGATGCCGCCGGCGAGCGACCGCTGCGGGCCCACGGTCCCGCCGCGGTCGCCGACGGGCCGCGGGCGACGGCCCGTGGCGTCCTGGACCGGGCGGTGGCCCGCTACACCGTGGCCGCCGACGGGTCGCCCCCATGAATATCACTGTGAGCGCGCAACCTTGCGTTCGGCGTAGTGATGTTGCACACTGTGCGCGCGAAGGCGCGGCGGGCTTCTCACCAATAGTGATGGAGAGACCCATGATCAGACGAGCTCTGACCGTCGCCGTTGCCGCCGCCACGATGCTGGCCGTGGCCGGGGCGGCCCAGGCGCAGCCGTACCCGCCGCTGGCCCCGACCATCACCCTGTCGAGCACGGTGGTCGTGCGGGGGGAGACGGTCACCGTCGGCGGAGCGGGCTTCGCGGCCAGCTCCACGGTCACCATCACGTTCTTCTCCCACCCCGTCGTGCTCGGCTCCACCACCACGGACGGCAACGGCGGCTTCTCCACGTCGGTGACCATCCCGAGCGACGCCAAGCTCGGGACCCACACCATGACGGCCCACGGCACCGCCGCCGACGGCAGGCCGGCGTCGGCATCGACCACCCTGACCGTCGTCGCCGGCACGGCCGGCATCTCCGGAGGTGGAGGCGCCCCGGGTGTCGCAGCCGAGGAGGTCGCCTTCGACGAGCTCCTCGAGGGCGCGGGCGTCGGCACGTTCGAGCGGGAAGCCGAGGGCGGGCTGCCCCGCACCGGTGGCGACTCCGTCCCCCTGGCACGGATCGGGGCGGCGCTCCTGGCCGTGGGCGGGGGACTGCTGTTCGTGACTCGTCGTCGCCGGGTGTCGGCCGCCGCCTGACGGCGGGGGCGTCGGCGGCGGTCGACCCGGGGGAAAGGGGAGCGCCCCACCCTCGTGGCTCGGCCGCCGCCGCCGTCGGCCGAGCGAGGCCTCAGCGACGGTCGAGCAGCTCGGCCAGCTGGAAGGCCAGGTCGATCGCCTGGCGCCCGTTGAGGCGGGGATCGCACATGGTCTCGTAGCGGTCATCGAGGTCGGCGTGCCCCAGGCCGTCGCCACCACCGACGCACTCGGTCACGTCGTCGCCCGTCAGCTCGATGTGGACGCCGCCCGGCCACGTCCCCTCGGCCCAGTGGGCGGCGAAGAAGCTGGCGATCTCGGCCAGCACGGCGTCGAAGTCACGGGTCTTGCGACCCGTCGCCGACGTGAAGGTGTTGCCGTGCATCGGGTCGCACGCCCACACCACGGGGTGGCCGGCCTCTCGCACGGCGGACAGCAGCGGCGGCAGGGCGGAGGCCACGGTACCGGCCCCCATGCGGGTGATCAGGGTGAGACGTCCCGGGATCCGCTCCGGGTTCAGCACGTCGCACAGGGCCACGACCTCGGCCGGCGTGGCCGTGGGACCGAGCTTGCAGCCGATGGGGTTGTCGACGCCCCGGAGGAACTCGACGTGGGCGCCGTCGAGCTGGCGCGACCGCTCGCCGATCCACAGCATGTGGGCCGAGCAGTCGTACCAGTGCCCGGTGAGCGAGTCCTGCCGGGTGAGCGCCTCCTCGTAGCCCAGGATCAGCGCCTCGTGGCTGGTGTAGAAGTCGACCTCGTGCAGGCTCGGCTGGCTGACCGTGTCGATGCCGCAGGCGGCCATGAAGCGCAGCGCCCGGTCGATGTGGTCGGCCACGCGGTCGTAGCGGCGACCCTCGGGGCTGGAGGCGACGAACTCCTGGTTCCACTGGTGGACCCGTGACAGGTCGGCGAACCCGCCCTTGGTGAACGCCCGCACGAGGTTCAACGTGGCCGCCGACTGGTGGTACGCCTGCACCAGGCGGTCGGGGTCGGGCGTGCGGGCCGCCATGGTGGGGAGGACGTCGTTGACCATGTGGCCGCGGAAGGACGGGAGCTCGACCCCGTCGACCACCTCGGTGGGAGACGACCGCGGCTTGGCGAACTGCCCGGCGATGCGACCCACCTTCAGCACCGGCACACCGGTCGAGTAGGTGAGCACCACGGCCATCTGGAGGATGACCTTCAGCTTGTCCCGGATGGCGTCGGCCGAGAAGGCGTCGAAGGACTCGGCGCAGTCCCCGGCCTGCAGCAGGAAGGCACGGCCCTCCGCCACCTCCCCCAGCTCGGCGGTGAGGGCACGGGCCTCCCCGGCGAACACCAGCGGCGGCAGCGAGCCCAGCAGCTTCAGCGCCGCGTCGAGGGCGCCCTCGTCGGGCCAGGGGGGCTGCTGCGCCGCCAACCTGCCGCGCCAGGAGTCGGGCGCCCAGCTAGGGGACATATGGGACATCGTGACCGTCGGGAGCGACGCGAGCAAAGCCGGGCGGGCCGACCGGGGTCGCCGGGGAGCGGGGGCCACGGGGGTCAGGCGGCGCTGGCGCGGGCGACGGCCTCTTCCCGCACGGCGTCCACGGCCCGCTTCACCAGCCGGCGGGCGGCCTCGGCCGTCACGCCCAGCTCCTCGCCCACCTCGCGGTAGCTGCGCTTGCGACCGTCGGTGAGCCCGAAGCGCTGCTCGACGGCGTGGCGGGCCCGGGTGTCGAGCACCCCCAGCAGGTCGTGGAGGGCCTGCTCCTCCTCGCGGTCCACCATCACCATCTCGGGGGTGGGCACGTCCGCCGCCAGCAGGTCGACCAGCTCGCTGCCGTCGTCGTCGCCCACCGGGCGGTCGAGCGAGGTGGGCGTGGTGAGCCGGTAGAGGCGCGAGTTCTCGTCGTCGAGCTCCTCGCCGTCACCGGAGGCCTGGCGGAGGGCGGCCCGCAGCGAGGCCGACCGGTCGCCGGGGAGGCGCACCAGGCTGGCCTTCTGGTCGAGGGCCCGCCCGATGGCCTGGCGGATCCAGAACGTGGCGTAGGTCGAGAACTTGAAGCCCTTCCGCCAGTCGAACTTGTCCACCGCGTGCTCGAGGCCGAGGTTGCCCTCCTGGATGAGGTCGAGCAGCTCCATCGACGGGGGGAGCGGGTAGCGGCGGGCGATGCTCACCACCAGGCGGAGGTTGGCCCTGATGAAGCGGTCCTTGGCGGCAGCCGCCGCCGCCACGGCGCGACGGAGCTCCCGCCCGCGCTCGCCGGCGTCGAGCCGCGCCTGGGCGTCGCGGCCGCGCTCGATCGTCTGGGACAGCTCGCGCTCCTCGTCTGCGGTGAGCAGGGGCACGAGGCCGATCTCGTTGAGGTACTGACCAACCGAATCGCTCATGACGTACTCCTCAACCACCACTACCGCGGTGGGATTCCCCGTTCACCGGGTTTTCCGGCTCCCGGGGGACGGAGCCGGAGGGCGTCTGGGCAGGGGCTGGACGGCGGCGCTGCCGTGCCGTGACGTCGGGCACCCGGGCCGCCTCCGTCGACGACATCCGCTCGTCGGCGCCGGACACGTCCCCGACGGGCCCGGAGGGAGCCGGGGAGAGGTGTGCGCGGCGGGGCGAGGGCGGGGGGAGTCCGCGCCTTCGTGGTTGTCGGCCGGGGCGGGGGCACCCCGACCCGGCCAGGATAGGGCCGTGGGCCTCGCCGTCCCAGCGCGGTCCCGTGGGCACCGACCGGACCGGGCCGGTAGTTTCCCTGGCGTGCCGTCCCTCTACGACACGCGCACGGCGCTGCTCGTCGTCGACGTGCAGAACGACTTCGCGGACCCGGAGGGCTCCCTCCACGTGACCGGCGCCCCCGAGGTGGTCGACGAGGTCAACCGCGAGGTCGACGCGGCGCGTGCCGCCGGGGCACTGGTGGTGACCACGCAGGACTGGCACCCCCCGGTCACGCCCCACTTCGCCAAGGACGGCGGCACGTGGCCGGTCCACTGCGTGGCAGGCACGTGGGGCGCGGCGCTCCATCCGCGCCTGCACCCCGGCGACCACCAGCTGCGCAAGGGGTCGGGGGGTGAGGACGGCTACTCGGCGTTCTCGATGACGCACCCCACGACCGGGGAGGCCACCTCCACGGGCCTCGACGAGGTGCTCGCCGCCCGGGGGGTGGAGCGGGTCGTGGTGGTGGGGCTCGCCACCGACCACTGCGTGAAGGAGACGGCCCTCGACGCCCGCCGGCTCGGCTACCCGACCACCGTGGTGCAGGCGGCGGTGCGGCCGGTCGAGCTCCAGCCGGGCGACGGCCGGCGGGCCCTCGCCCAGATGGCCGCCGCCGGCGTGGCGCTGGCGTGACGGCGGTGGGCCCGACGGTGGGAGGATCGGGCGCGCTCGACCGGTCCCCGGTGCCCGCCGCCCTGGTCACCGACCTGTACGAGCTCACGATGGCCGCCGCCTACGGCGCCGGGGGCGTGGAGCACGAGGCCACCTTCGAGCTATCCGTGCGGAACCTGCCGACCCGGCGGCGCTTCCTGGTGGCCGCCGGCCTCGACGACGCCCTGGCCGGCCTGGCGTCGTGGCGCTTCGACGCCGGTGACGTCGCCTACCTCGAGGGCCTCGGCACCTTCCCCGCCCCCTTCCTCGCCCGCCTGGCCGGCCTGCGCTTCACCGGCGACGTGTGGGCCGTCCCGGAGGGCGAGGTGGTCTTCGCCGGCGAGCCCCTCGTCCGGGTGACGGCGCCCCTGCCCGAGGCGCAGCTCGTGGAGACCTGGCTGCTCAACCAGGTCGCCAGCCACACGATGCTGGCCTCCAAGGCCGCCCGCATCGCCGTGGCCTGCGGGGACCGGACCTTCGTCGACTTCTCGGCCCGGCGGGTGCACGGCGTCGACGCCGCCATGGCCGCCGCTCGCAGCGCCTGGATGTGCGGGGCCGCCGGCACGTCGCTCGTCGCCGCCGGCCGCCGCTACGGCATCCCGCTCAGCGGCACCATGGCCCACTCCTTCGTGATGTCGTACGACCGCGAGCGCGACGCCTTCCGGGCCTACGCCCGCGCCTTCCCCACGGCAGCGGTGCTGCTCATCGACACCTACGACACCGTGGCGGGAGCCCGCAACGCCGCCGCGGTGGCGAGGGAGCTGGCTCCCGAGGGGATCACCGTGACCGGCGTACGCCTCGACTCCGGCGACCTCGGCACCCTGTCCGTCGAGGTCCGCACCGTGCTGGACGACGCCGGCCTGCCCGGCGTCGCCATCCTCGCCTCGGGCGACCTCGACGAGCACCGCATCGCCGCGCTGCTGGACGGCGGGGCGCCGATCGACGCCTTCGGGGTGGGGACCCAGCTGGGCACCAGCGCCGACGCCCCCACCCTGGGTGCCGTCTACAAGCTGGTGGAGGACGTCGAGGGGCCCAGGATGAAGCTGGCGTCGGGGAAGGTGACCCTCCCGGGGCGCAAGCAGGTGTGGCGCTTGGAGGACCACGACGTCGTGTCGCTGCACGACGAGGAGGTGCCCGGCGGGCGACCGTTGCTCCGGCCGGTGGTGCAGCGGGGCCGCCGCATCGACGCCGAGCCGCTCGTCGAGGTGCGGGCGCGGGCCATGGCCTCGGTGGCCTGGCTGCCGCCCGCCCTGCGCGACCTGGCCCCGGCCGATGGCCCCGTGTGGCCCGTCGTCACCTCTCCCGGCCTCGGGCGGCTGGCCGCCGCGGTGCACGCCCAGCTCGAGCGGGAGCTCTCCGCCCCGTGAGCGAGCGGATCGGCATCTTCGGCGGCACGTTCGACCCTCCCCACGTCGGCCACCTGGTGACGGCGGTCAACGTCCGCTACGAGCTGGCCCTGGACCGCGTGCTGCTCGTCGTCAACGACCAGCCGTGGCAGAAGGTCGCCACCCGCGACGTCTCGCCGGCCGCCGACCGCCTCGCCATGGTGGAGGCGGCGGTCGGGACCGTGGAGGGCCTGGAGGCCAGCGGCGTCGAGATCGACAGGGGCGGGCTGTCCTACACCGCCGACACCCTGCGGGAGCTGCAGGACGGTCACCCCGAGGCGGAGCTGTTCGTGGTGCTCGGCAGCGACGCCGCCGCCGGCCTGGCCACCTGGGAGCGGGTCGAGGAGGTCCGGGAGCTGGCGACGGTCGTGGTGGTCGATCGGCCGGGCGTCGGGCCGGTGGCGCTGCCGGCGTCGTGGCGCTGGGAGCGGGTGGAGATC
>DASUJB010000212.1:0-8028 GCA_036279475.1 Acidimicrobiales bacterium
CGCGCCCCGGCGACCTCCGGGAGGGCCGGTGCGGTCCCCGGCAGCGTACGAGGCCGACACCGGGAGGTGGTGGCCCCCGCTGGTGGCCCCCGGGGAGGGGTCCGGCCGGCCCGACAGGTCGTCGTGGTCCGGCCGGCCCGACAGCACGTGGTCCGGTCACGGCGATCGGGACGGCGACCCGGGCGTCGGCGGGCCGGGCGGCGCCGCCGACGTCCCCCCCGGGGCCCGCCGTGCACCGTCGGCGCGGCGGGCGGACGACGACGGCTCCCGTCCCTGGTCCCCCCGGACGCCGCCGCCGGCGTCGCCGGGCCGCGGTCCGGAGCCCCGCCGGACCGCTCCGGACCGGACCGCTACCTCGCCGCCGTCGTGGCCGGGGGAGGCGGGAGCGTGGCCGTCGGGGGACCGTGGCCGCGGCCGGGCGCCGGACCCCACCCGTCCCGTCGACCGGCGCCTCCGCCCGGTCGACGGCGGTCCCCTCCACGGCGATCCCCGACGGGTGGTGGTCGGCGATCCGACCGGGCGGGGGGGCACGTCACCACGACACGGTGCGGCCGACGCCGGCCGTGGGGCACGCCCACGCCCACACCGGTCCTGGCGGCAGCGGGGGGTGATCACCGCGGGTGCCACGGTGGTGCTCTGCTGCCTCCTGGGCGCATCGGTGGCCGGCTACACGCTGGTGAAGTACGGCAGCATCGAGAGGGTCGAGGAGCTGGGCGACCTGGCGTCGGCACCGGCCGGGGCGCCGGAGAACTACCTCGTCGTCGCCGTGGACACCCGCTCCGGCCAGGAGAGCCGCAACACCGACACGATCATGGTGCTCCGGGTGGACCCCGGGTCCAACCGCGTCGCCCTGACGTCGTTCTCCCGGGACCTCATGGTCACCATCGCTGACACCGGGAAGCTGGGCATGATCAACTCGGCGTTCGCCCGCGAGCGGGGGGGCGAGCGGAACCTCACCGAGACGATCCAGCAGAACTTCGGCATCTCCGTCAACCACTACGTGCAGGTCGACTTCGACAGCTTCCGCCAGGTGGTGGACGCGGTCGGGGGCGTCCCCCTGTGGTTCCCGTACGCCGCCCGGGACCGGGCGTCGGGCTTCTACACCGATGCCCACGGCGCCTGCGTGAACCTCGACGGCGAGCAGGGGCTGGCCTTCGTCCGCTCCCGGAAGCTCGACATCATGGTGGACGGCGAGTGGCAGCGGGACCCGCTGTCCGAGGTCAACCGGGTGAAGCGCCAGCAGATCTTCATCCAGCGAGCCCTGGCCGACGTGCTGTCCGAGGTGAGGTCCAACCCGCTGAGGCTGCGGCAGATGGTCGACATCGGCGTCAGCAACGTGGCCCTCGACCCCAACCTGGGCATGGGGGACATCCTCCACCTGGCCGAGCGGTTCAAGGGCTTCGACCCGGCCGCCCTCGAGACCTACCCGCTGCCGACGGTCCCCTGGCCCCGGGACGAGAACCGCCTGGTGCTCGACGAGCCGGCCGCCGAGCCGGCGCTCAACGTGTTCCGCGGCCTGCCCCCGGGCGAGGTCAGCCCCGGGTTCGTGACGGTGCAGGTCCTGAACGGCACGGTGGCCGATCCGGCCCGCCAGCGCCCGGGCCTCGCCACCGACGTGAGCGGGGCGCTGCAGGAGGTCGGCTTCGAGGTGGCGGCGCCGGGAGACGCCGACACGTTCTACGCCCGTACGACGATCGAGCACGCCCCGGGGCAGGCGGCCTACGCCCAGCGGGTGGTGCGCCACGTCACCGGCACCACGCCGGTCCCGCTGGCCGAGGACCCCTCGTTGCCGTCGGGCACCGTGCGCCTGGTGGCGGGGGCCGACTTCACCACCGTCCACCAGGAGCCCACGCCGCTCGACGCCCGGACCGGGCCGAAGGCGGACGGGACGGGGAGCGGTGCGGCCGGTGCGGGGGCGCCGTCGAGGTCGTCGACGGCGACGACCGACGCACCGGCCGGTGGCGGGCGGGCGGCGGGCGAACCGTCCACCCCGCCCACCACCGCTCCGCCCCGGTCGACCACCACCACGACGAACCCCTACGTCATCGGCGCCCCTCTCGACGGCCGCCACTGCTGACCGGGCGCCGCCGCCGGTGCCGCCCGCCCTACCGGACGTGGCCCAGTGGTGGCAGGATGCCCATGCCCCGCGAGCCGAGGAGCGATGCCGTGGACGACACCGAGCTCATCCGGCGCATCGGCGCCCTGGTCGACGAGGAGCACGAGCTCGAGCGCCGGCAAGGGGGCGAGGCGCCCGACGATGCGTCGGCCGCCCGCCTCCACGACATCGAGGTGGCCCTCGACCAGTGCTGGGACCTCCTGCGGCAGCGACGGGCCCGCCGGGACAGGGGAGAGGACCCCGAGGTCGCCGCCGAGCGGCCGCCCGAGGTCGTCGAGCGCTACCAGCAGTAGGCTGCCCCGGCGCGTCGCTGCCGAGGCGGTGGCGGCACGGTGAGGCGGTGCGGCATGGTGCCGACCGACGGGGACGGACCGGCGGCCCGGGAAGGGCAGGACGGCGGGAGCACGGGTGTGCCGGCGTACGCCGAGCGTGCGTCCGGACGCCGGTGCGGGGGACCGGTCGTCGCGACGCAGCGCGCGCGTACGCCCACCACCGCGGGCGGAGGCGCGCTATGTTCCTGCTGCCACGCGAGATGTTCTCGAGTGCCGCATCCGGGGGGGTGTGTGGTATGGGGACGAGGCTCTTGGCCGTGCTGGCTGCTGTCGCGCTGACGACGGCGGTCGCGTGCGGCAACTCCGACGACGACGCCAGCGACTCGGGGTCCGACGGTTCGTCGGCCGCTGCGGAGAGCGACGGGCAGGAGGCGGCGGTCGACCAGCCCGGCGTCACGGACGACACGATCCGCGTCGGGGGGTTCGCGTCGGTCACCAACATCCTCAACGGGCCGTACGGGTCGGCCTTCGACGGTGTCGAGGCCTACTTCGAGCGGGTCAACGAGGACGGTGGCATGTACGGCCGCAAGCTCGAGCTGGTGGCCCGCCACGACGACGCCATGGGGGCCGCGCAGCAGAAGATCAACGAGCTGCTCACCCGCGACAACGTCTTCGCCGTCCTGCCTGTGGCCACGCTCCTGTTCAACGGGGCCCAGCGGCTCGTCGACGAGCGGGTGCCCACCTTCGGGTGGAACATCTCCGAGGAGTGGGGCCTCGGCGACAACCTCTACGGCGACAAGGGTTCGTACCTGTGCGTCGACTGTCCCGACACGTTCCAGGTGGCGTCCTGGGTGGCGAACGAGATCGGCGCCAAGAACATGGGGGTGATGGCCTACTCGGTGGCCCAGTCGGCGGGTTGCGGGAAGGGGATGGTCAAGCAGCTCGAGGAGATGGGGAACACCCCAGAGCTCGGCTTCCAGGACCTGACCCTGGACTTCGGCGTCCGGGACCTGTCGGTCCAGGTGAAGAAGATGAAGGAGGCGGGGGTCGACTTCGTCGGTACGTGCATCGACCAGAACGGCGTCGTCACGCTGGCCAACGAGATGCACAAGCAGGGCCTCGACGTTCCCCTCCTGCTACCCAACGCCTACGACCACGAGTTCCTGGCGAAGCAGGACGACGCGCTGGAGGGGTCCTACGTGCTGGTCACGTTCACCCCCTTCGAGGTGCCCGAGGACGAGAAGCCGGAGGGCCTCCGCACCTTCGAGCAGGCGATGCGCGACGCCGGCAAGGAGGATTCGATCAACGAGATCGGCCTCTCCGGCTGGCTCAACGCCGACCTCTTCGTCCGGGGCCTCGAGGCGGCGGGCCCGAGCTTCACCCGTGAGAAGGTGATCCGGTCCATCAACGAGATCACCGACTACACGGCCGACGGCATCCTGCCGGGCATCGACTGGTCGATGAAGCGCCAGCAGCTACCGCCCTACGTGTGCACGGTCATGCTCGAGGTGGTCGAGGGGGGCAAGCTGGAGCCTCGCTTCACCGAGCCCGGCAAGCCGTTCATCTGCTTCGAGTCGGGCGCCGAGGCGATACCGGACGAGCCGCCGCTCCGGAAATAGCCGGGAAGCCGTGCCGGCGGCGACGGTCCGGCTCTGAGAGCGCCGACCGTCGCCACCGCCACGTGCCCGACCGCCCGAGGTCCGGTGACGGCCGCCGGGAGGCTGCCGGACGTGTGGGTAGGTTCCCGGCATGTCGGACGCGACCTACGAGGTGACGGCGTCGGCGGGCAGGCTACGGCCGGCGCCCGGTGTGGGCGTCGCGATGCCGCACCGCTGGAGCGCCGACGGCGTCGTCGTCGAGGCCGAGTTCACCGGTGCGCACCTGTACCTGCTGGCGGCGGCGGGCTGCGTGCTCAACGACGTGTACCGCGAGGCCGAGCGCATGCGGATCCCGATCGACGGGGTGCGGGTCCGTGCCACCGGCGGGTTCGACGCGGGCACGTGGGTGTCGACGGGGATCGAGTACCGCGTCGACGTCGCCTCCGAGGCCGGCGACGCGGAGGTGGAGGACCTCCTGCGAGTGGTCGACGACGTCGCCGAGATGCCGAGGGCCCTCCGTGCCGGCGCCACCGTCGCCCGCCGTCCCGGGGTGGATCCGGAGCCGTGACCAGGCCTCCCTCCGTTCCCTGGTCACAGCCGACGTCCAGCAGCGCCCTCGGCAGGATTCGAACCTGCGCACACGGCTCCGGAGTGGGCCAAGCGATCGCAAGGGCCGCCGAGGTGGCAGCTTGTGGGCTGCTCAGTCTTCGGGGGTCATCCCGTGGCCTTCCCGCTCGCCACGGACCGACTCGCAACGACCGGTGCCGTCCACCAGCACCCGTGGCTACACCTGGGTCCGTCGGACTGCAAGATCTACTGCCCAGTGCGCGACCGGCACGACGACCCCAAGGCTAAAAATGAAGTCTCCGGGAACGCTGTCCGGCCATACGTACCCATGAGCCCCACCGCTGAAGGTGTGCCATGCATGCCTCACGCTTTCGCCAAGCGCTCCGGCCTCGTCATTGTTCACGTATCGGGCGGCGACCTCCGCTATGCCCCTCGCCATTTCGTCAAGAACCTGGCCCTCTCCTCGCGGTGGTCCGCTGGCTCGAATTGCCGACATCTCGGATTCAACATCAGCTATAAGACTCAGGGGCGGTCTCAGACCGCGAAGGCTTTCAAAGGTCGAGAAGGCGTTGAGTGCACGCAGGAAGCTTTCACCCTCTTGGCGCAATACCGTCATCGCCCGCTCGAACTGGCTGTCGCGGTCGTTAGGTCCAAGGATGAATACGACGCGACCGGCGGTCATCAGCACCGGTCGCAGTAGGGACTGGAGTACGACTGTTGAGGTGTCTTTATCGGCTGACAAGATTCCCCGAAGCAGAATTAGGCAGTCGAGCGACGTCCTCAGGTAGTTCTGGATCCCTCGACCGAGGTGTACCGGTGCGAGGCCGACCCGGTCAACTAGTACTTGAAGGTCGCTACCGGACTCAGGCGGAATCCGTACCTCCGCCGCAAGGTGCGCTATTACGTCAATCGTGCACAGCTGCCGTCGCAGGTGGGCTTGAGCCTCGGGCGTGTCGTTGCCGAAGTTCATGCTCTGTGACCCTACCCAGGTCGGCCGGACGTCTCCTGGGGTGGCTCAGCAGCGAAGCTCTCCGGGGTGCTGAGGCGGTACGCTCTGTGTGGCCGGAGCCCCCACTACCGCTACCCAGATGCAGGTCGCACGCTCGACGCAGACCGTCAGAGCGGGAGCAAGACGCATGGGACTGCCGCGCGCTGAGGTGACAGGTGGGGTTAGGCGGCCAGGGTGGCCGGTGGGGTGTTGATCATCTCGTCTTCGATCGGGGTGAGGCGGCCGAGGGCTGCTGGGCGTCGTCGGCGGTGGTAGGTGCGTTCGATCCAGGTGAGGATCGCGATCCGCAGCTCGTCGCGGGTGGACCACCGCTGCCGGTCCAACACGTTGCGCGGCAGCAGCGCGAAGAACGGTTCCGTGGGGGTGTTGTCGCCGGCCGAGCCGACCTGGCCCATCGCTCGTCGCGTAGAGCCGCATTGCCGTCGTCGACTTCGAGGACGAGGTCTCCGACCGTCGCGCCGGCGTGATAGTCGAGGAGGGCCGCTCCCCAGGCGTCGCCGATCACCATGTCGTTGTCGATGGAGTCCATGGTGGTGGGTCCCGTGTTCGGAGCGAAGCACCCTCGTCGGGTGCAGCGTGGTGACTACCGTCCTCCCACTCACGTTCGTGGGCGTAAGAGAACTCTGGCTGCGGGTCACGATCCTGTCACTCACATGGCGGTCGAGAGGCGGGGGCAACTCTCGCGGCGCGACATCGCCCGCAACTCGACGCTGGGGAGCGCCTCGCGGGGTGGCGGGGTGAATGACGGGGCCATACGGAATCGGCAGGTTCGCTCACGGCGGGTTGAGCAGTCGGTCGCGACCGATCAGCGCAGAACACTGCCGTCGCTTCGGGCGAGGCATCGGTGCCGGCGAGATGCTCGAATGACGCCGTGTCCTTCGTCGTGTCCGTCCAGGCCAGTCCTCGCGATCGTGACTCATGGTTGGCGTTGGCGACTCAGGTGGAGGCGGCCGGGTTCGAGGGGCTGTACGTGGGCGACCACCCGGGCGTCACGGCGGACCCGTTCGTAGCGCTGGCCGCCGCGGCAGCGGTCACCGACCGCATCCGGCTCGGAACCTGTGTGCTCAACGCTGGCGTGTGGGAACCGACGACCCTCGCCAACGCAGTGGCGACCGTGGATCTCATCTCGCGGGGACGGGCGGTGCTCGGAGTTGGGGCGGGCCACACCCCGCAGGAATGGACCGCTCGGGGGGTTCCGTTCCCCAGCGCCGGCGCTCGGGTCGCTCGCATGGTGGAGCTGGTCGAGGCGACCTACGCCCTCCTGGGCAGCACCGAGCCCGTGTCCTACACCGGTGACCACGTCACCTTGGATGATGCGGCACTGACCGATCCACGCCCGGTCCAGGGCCGCATCCCGCTGATGGTGGGGGGCAACGGGGAACGGGTGCTGCGTTTCGGCGCGGCGCACGCCGACATCGTCGGCATCACCGGCCTCCGCCATACGCTCGAGGACGGTCACCGCCACGAGGTCGACTGGGCCGCCTCGGCGATCGAGCGAGCCGTCGACGCGATCCGCTCGACCGCGGCGAAGGTGGGCCGGGACCCGCAGCTCGAGGCGCTCGTGCAACACGTCGAGGTCACCGACGACGCGTCAGCGGCCGCCGCACGCCTCGCCGCCCAAGTCCCAGGCGCCTCGGCGGCCGAACTGCTCAGCGCGCCCTTCGTGTGGATCGGCACCGTCGACGAGATCCGCGAGCGGCTACGACGCCACGGAGACGACCTCGGGCTTCGGCGCTACGTCGTGAGGCCACCCGCCATCCGGCATGTTCGTGAGGTCCTCAGTGACTCCCTGGCCTGATGGGCGAGAGCCGTCACCGTCCCTTTCGCGGTCGTGCGGCGTTCGGCTCGCCGGCTCACGTGCGGGGGTCCGACCCGGGTGTCCTGGAAGCCGACCGGCTCAGCAACGTCTCCGAGTCTTACGAGGGCGAGCCGCAGTAGCTGAGGCCGAAGGCCGTGCCGGTCCTCCCAGAGTCCTCCCAATCTCGTCGGCGAAAGAGGGTTTCTGCCGGGCACGGACGGTGAAACGACGAAGGCCCTGACCTGCGCGCTTGCGCTGGTCAGGGCCTAGAAGCGGTGGCGCCCTCGGCAGGATTCGAACCTGCGCACACGGCTCCGGAGGCCGATGCTCTATCCCCTGAGCTACGAGGGCAGGGACGGACAGGGTAGCGCCCCGGCGAGGCGCCGCCGAACCGCCCCGCCCTGGCGCCCGCCCCGTCGCCTTGCCCCTCGCTCGCCGGCGTCCGTAAGCTGGTCCACCAATGTCCCGAGTCGACGCCCTCGTACTCCTCGCCTAGCGCACGCCGGTCCTCCACCCGCGTGCGCGCTGCCGACCTCCCGCCGGGAGGTCGTTTCAGTTTTCGGCCGGCCCGCCGGTGACCCCGGCCCGCCCTCCACCCACCCACACCTGCCCACCACCCCAGCGGAGGAGCACCACCGCCATGCCGATCGACGGCGGACGAGCCCTGA
>DASUJB010000213.1:0-29150 GCA_036279475.1 Acidimicrobiales bacterium
GCCTCGGACGTCCCCGCACCCCGGCGCTCGAGGGCGGCGGCCACCGCCTCGGGCTCGGCGCGGATGCGGTGGAGGTCCAGCATGGGCGGCCAGGCTAGCGGTGGCCACCAGAGCGGTCGGCACGGCTCGCCCCGCCGGAGCGGTCGCCACGGCTCGCCCGCCGGCAGGAGGTCGGCCCCGGGCGGGCTTGCCCCGCCGGACCGGCGCGGCGGTAGCGTCGGCGACGGCATGGCTGCCGTGGACGTCGATGCGCTCACCATCACCTACGGCCCCGTCGTCGCCGTCGACGACCTGTCCTTCAGCGCCGATGCCGGCCAGGTCACCTGCGTGCTGGGCCCGAACGGCGCCGGCAAGACCTCCACCATCGAGTCGCTGGAGGGCCTGCGCCGGCCGACCAGCGGCCGGTTGGCGGTGGTGGGCCTCGACCCGGCCGCCGACCACGCGGCGCTCACGGCCCGGATCGGCGTGATGCTCCAGGAGGGTGGCATCCACCCCGCCGTCCGGGTCGGCGAGGCCCTGCGCCACGCGGCCGCGCTGTACCCCCGTCCGGTCGACCCCGGGGCGTTGGCGGAGCGACTGGGCCTGGCCGCCCTGGCCGACCGGCCGTTCCGCCGGCTCTCCGGGGGCGAGCAACGCCGGCTGGCGCTGGCGCTCGCCCTCGTCGGCCGGCCGGAGGTCGCCTTCCTCGACGAACCCACCGCCGGCGTCGACCCCGCCGGGCGCCAGGTCATCCGCCGGGAGATCGCCGAGCTGCGGAGGGACGGCGTCACCGTCGTCCTCAGCACCCACGACCTCGACGAGGCCGAGCGCGTGGCCGACCACGTCGTGATCGTCGACCACGGTCGGCTGGTGGCGAGCGGCAGCGTCGAGGCCCTCACCAGCGGTGGCGGCGCCGTGCCCAGCGTGCGCTTCCGGGCCCCCTCGGGGCTCGACCGCCGGTCCCTGGCCGACCACCTCGGGGGGCTCGAGGTCACCGAGCCCGCTCCCGGCGACTACGTCGTCGCCGGGGCCCCGACGCCGGCGACCGTGGCCGCGGTCACGGCGTGGCTGGCGGCCCACGACCTGCCACTGGCCGACCTCCGCGCCGGGCGCCAGCGCCTGGAGGACGTCTACCTCCGCCTCACCGCCCCGACGCCCGACGAGCCGACCACCACGGCGACCACCAGCTCCCCCGCCTCGAGGCCCGACGAGCCGACCACCGCGGCGGCGACCGGCTCCCAGGCCCCGCCGACCCCGGGAGCCCCTCTCCACCCGGCCGCCGGCCCGCCACCGGCCCAGCGGCGCGACCCACGGGCATGAGGCCCCTCGCCGCCCAGCTCCGGCTGGAGCTGACCCTGGTCCTCCGGAACGGCGAGTCGCTCCTGCTCACCCTCGGCATCCCCGTCGCGGTCCTGGTGTTCTTCTCCGTCGTCGACGTCCTGCCGATCGACGGGGAGGCCGTCGACTTCCTCGCCCCCGGGGTCCTCGCCCTCGCCGCCCTGGCCACCGGCTTCGCCAACCTCGCCATCGCCACCGGATTCGACCGCTCCTACGGCGTGCTGAAGCGGCTGGGGGCCACGCCCCTCGGGCGGCCGCGGCTCGTGCTGGCCAAGGGCCTGTCGGTGCTGGCCGTCATTGCCATCCAGGTCCTGGTGCTGGTGGTCACGGCCGTCGCCCTCGGCTGGCGCCCGGAGGTCGAGCCCGTCCCCCTGGTGGCGTCGACGGTCCTGGGGGTGGCCGCCTTCACCGGCCTGGGCCTGGTCCTCGCCGGGCGGCTGCCCGCCCTCGTGTGCCTCGCCGCCGCCAACGCCGCCTTCGTCGCCCTCCTCCTCCTGTCGGGCATGGTGTTCCCCCTCGACGAGCTGCCCAGCGGCGTCAGGGGCGTCGCCGAGGCGCTCCCCTCGACAGCGCTCGCCGACGCCCTCCGGGGCTCGCTGGGTCCCGCCGGCATCCCCGGTCGGGTGTGGCCGGCCCTGGCCGCCTGGGCCGTGGCCGGGATCGGCCTGGCCGTCGCCCTCTTCCGGTGGGAACCGGACGACTGACCGCCTCCCCGGGGCGCACATCCGGGCGCGAGGCGAGCCGCCGCCCGGTCGCGTCTGGCAGACTGGGGCCGTGACCAGCGAGAGCACCGCAGACCTCCCCGACCAGACCGGGCGGACCGTGCTGATCACCGGAGCCAACAGCGGCCTGGGCCTCGCCTCCGCCGAGGCGCTCGCCCGCCGGGGGGCGACGGTCCTCATGGCGTGCCGCGACCCCGCGAGGGCCGAGGTCGCCCGCACCAGCGTGGCCGAGGTGGCCGCCGGTCCCCAGCCCCGCACGGTGCCGCTCGACTTGGCCGACCTCGCCTCGGTGCGGGCCGCCGCCGAGTCCGTCGGGGGCTCCGTCGAGCGCCTCGACGTCCTTATGAACAACGCCGGGGTCATGGCACCGCCGCTGTCCCGCACGGCCGACGGCTTCGAACTCCAGCTCGGCACCAACCACCTCGGCCACTTCGCCCTCACGGGCCTCCTGCTGCCCTCCCTCCGCCGGGCCACCGCACCTCGCGTGGTCACGACCTCCTCGAGCATGCACCGTCAGGCGCGCGGCCGGTGGGACGACCTCAACTACGAGCGCACCACCTATAGGCGGTGGCCCGCCTACGGGCGGAGCAAGCTCGCCAACCTCCTCTTCGTGCGGGAGCTGGGCCGCCGTGCCGCCGCCGCCGGCTCCGACCTCGTGTCGATCGGGGCCCACCCTGGCTACGCGGCGACCCAGCTCCAGGTCAACACCGCCCGCTCCAGCGGCAACCGCGTCGCCGCCACCGTCCTCGGCGCCGTCATGGCCGCCGGCAACGCCGTCCTCGGCCAGCCGGCCGCCGGCGGGGCCCGCCCCCAGCTCTACGCGGCCACCGCCCCCGAGGTCCGGTCCGGCGACTACTACGGCCCCGGCGGCCCCTTCGAGATGCGGGGCGCCCCACGACCGGCCGGCATGTCGTCCGCCGCCCGCGACGACGCCGCCGCCCGCCGCCTGTGGGAGGCGTCGGAGGAGCTGACAGGGGTCACGTACGCCTGGTGACGTCGGGAGCCCCCGCGGCCCGCCACGGGTGAGGTACCACCCCGCCCCGGCGGCTGCACCGGCCGGCCGACACCACCGACCAGCCGGCCACGACGGCGGCCGCTGCTCGCCCGGCCCTGTCGCCCGGCCCCGAGCGGCCGGTCAGGACGGCGGCCGCTGCTCGCCCGGCCCTGCCGCCCGGCTCGGCTCCGGTGCCGCAGGGTGGCGGTCGAACTCTGCCTCGACGTCGGACCACGTCAGCTCGTGAGCGGGACCGGCCTGGTCGACCGCCTTGTCGGTGTCGCCGAACCTCGACGCCCACTGGAAGAACCGGATGGTGATGACGAGCCAGAGGTAGCCCCCGCCGACCAGCTTCATCACCACTCCCGCCATCTGCTGGTCGTCCGTGATGCTCAGGCCCCACAACCGGTCCGGCACGTCGTAGGCCGTGTAGATGGCGCCTCCGGCGAAGGTCAGCCAGCCGGCCGGCACGGTGGGCACGATGGAGATCACGAACAGGTACAGCATCTGACCCGGGTAGGAGATCCTCAGCTCGGGCAGTGGGCCCACGACGGGCGACCACATCAGCAGCGCCGTCCCCACCAGGACCGTGTGCACCAGGTAGTGGAGGACGGCGTTGTCGACCGAGGCGTTGACCACGAAGGGGGCGTGGCTGAAGAGGAGGAAGCCGTTGAAGAGCACCGCGGCCGGGACCGGCCGGGCCAGGAAGGCGTAGGCACGGCGAGCCCGCCCCCGCCCCAGCACCAGCCGTGCCAGCCACTCCGGCGTCGCCAGCAGGAACAGCACCGGCACGACGTAGGTGAGCAGCGTGTGCTGGGTCATGTGGACGAAGAACAGGTACTCCTCGCCCACGTCGTGCACCGGCCAGTCCGACGCCACCCACAGGACGAGCACGCCGCCGACCAGCCAGCCGAGCTGGGACCGCGACGCCGCCGGTTGGCCCTCGGGCACCACCTTGGGCCCGACGACGTGCAGGGCGTACCAGGCCAGGACGGTGACGCCCCCGACCAGCAGCCACACCTCCGGGTGCGGCTGCCACCGCCAGAAGTCGGCACCGGCGACGAGGACCATGGTGGGTCAGCTCCCGTAGTTCGGCGACCAGAACTGCATGGACGTCAACGTGATGACGTACACCGCCACCGCCAGCGTCAGGCCGAACACGAAGGCGCGGCGGAAGATGGGGTTGTCGAAGCGCAGGTGCATGAACCACAGGGCCACGACCGCGAACTTCACCACCATCATGGGGAGGAGCAGCGCCACCAGGAGCGTGGTGCTGGCGTCATCGATGAAGTACGTGCCCACCTCGACCGCGGTGAGCGCCGCCAGCACGATGGCCACCTTGATGTACGTGGCGTCGGAGGGATGGGTGCTCTGGTGGGCCTCGTGGTCGGCGTGGGGAGCCTCTCCGGGGTACTCGGCTCCGGTGCCCGTGCTCGTCGGGCTGGTGCTGCTCGTGCTCATGGTGCGCCGCTCCCTGCCGTCACGGGATCAGGTAGACGATCGTGAAGATCAGGATCCACACGATGTCGACGAAGTGCCAGTACAGGCCGAAGATCTCGACGGTCTCCGCCCTCTCGGCATCCAGCGTGCCCCGGAGGGACATCACCACCAGGGAGAGGAGGAAGACGATCCCCACGCTCACGTGGACGCCGTGGAAGCCCGTCAACGTGTAGAAGGCCGAGCCGAAGATGTTCGTGGTGTACCCCAGTCCCTCCTTCACGAACGCGGTGAACTCGTACACCTGGCCGGCGATGAAGAGCGATCCCAGCACCGCCGTCGTGGTGAGGAACGTGCGGCACCGCCGGACGTCGCCCCGGTGGATGGCGGCGACGGCCAGCGCCATCGTCAGCGAGCTGAACAGCAGCACGAAGCTCGACACCGACGTGAAGGGGATGTCGAAGAACTCGTGGCTCGGCGAGGGGCCGTGGGTCGAGCGGTGCCGGAGCAGCAGGTACGTGGAGATCAACCCGCCGAACAGCAGGCAGTCGGAGCCCAGGAAGACCCACATCGCCAGCTTCTCGTTGGACACCCCGGTGCTCGTCTGGTGGCTGACCGCACCCTTGTCGTGGACCACCGGATCCTCGACGGGGGGCGTGGTGACGATCTCAGTCATCGGCGGACGCCTTCTGCTCGGCGGCGGCGGACGGGGACGCCGACGACGACGGCGACGCCGCGGGGACCGGCTCGGGCGCCCCGCCGCCCTCCCCGGCGGCTGCCCCCTGCCCGACCAGGACGGTCGAGCCACCCTGCTGGCCGTCGTGGCCTGGTGGCGGGCCGTGACCGGCCTCGGGGTCGTCGGCCGGCTCGTAGCCCCAGCCGAAGCCGGCCAGCACCACGATGACCACGCCCAGGGCGGCCAGGCCGAGGTTGAAGATCACGCCGTAGCCGATCACTCCCAGGCCCACGGCCAACACCAGTGGCCAGTACGACGGCGAGGGGAGGTGGACCCCGGTGCCGTCGCCGGGCTGGGCCACCTCGGCGCCGGTGGCCACGCGCACGACCTTGCCGTGCTCGTTCTCCTGGTACTTCCGGTGCCAGAAGTCGTCGAGGCGGGACACGGTGGGCACCGTGTCGAAGTTGTGGGCCGGCGCCGGCGACGGGACCATCCACTCGAGGCTCCGGGCGTCCCACGGGTCGGGCCCCGGGCCCACGGGCGCCGAGCGGGCCCGGTGGCGGCTGATCAGCACGTTGGCCACGAAGATCAGCATCGAGCCGGCGATGATGAACGCCCCGATGGTCGACACCATGTTCCAGAGGTCGAACCCGTACCCCTCGACGTAGGTGTGCATCCGGCGGGGCATGCCCTGCAGGCCGAGGATGTGCATGGGGCCGAACGTCATGTTGAAGCCGACCAGCAGCGTCCAGAAGTGCCACTTGCCGAGGCGCTCGTCGAGCATGTGGCCGAAGACCTTGGGCCACCAGAAGTAGAACCCGCCGAGGAAGCCCATCAGCACGCCGCCGAAGATCACGTAGTGGAAGTGGGCGACGATGTAGTACGTGTCGGTCTGCTGGGTGTCGGAGGGTGCCACCGCGTGGGTGACGCCCGACAGGCCACCGATGGTGAACATCGTGATGAGGCCGATGGAGAACAGCATCGGGGTGGTGAAGCGCAGCTTCCCGCCCCACATCGTGGCCAGCCAGTTGAGGATCTTCACGCCGGTCGGCACGGCGATGAACATCGTCGAGAGCGAGAACGCCGCCACCGACAGGGGACCCATGCCCGAGGCGAACATGTGGTGGGCCCACACCCCCCAACCCATGAAGCCGATGGCGATGCCCGAGAACACCATGAACGGGTAGCCGAAGATCGGCTTCCGGGAGAACACGGGGATCATCTCCGAGACCGCGCCGAAGGCCGGCAGGATCAGGATGTAGACCTCGGGATGGCCGAATATCCAGAACAGGTGCTCCCACAGCAACGGGTCGGCGCCTTCCGACACGTTGAAGAAGTTGGCGCCGAACATCCGGTCGAAGGTGAGGAGGAACAGCGCCACCGAGATGACCGGCATGGCGAACACGAGGAGGAGCTGGGTCACGAAGCCCATCCACGTGAAGACCGGCATCTTCATCAGCGTCATGCCCGGTGCCCGCATGTTGAGCACGGTGACGACGAGGTTGATGGCGCCCACGAGGGAGGCGATGCCGGTGATCTGCAGGCCGATGGCGTAGAAGTCCATCCCGTGGCCGGGTGAGAACGTGACGCCGGTGTTGGGGGCGTAGGCGAACCAGCCGCCGTCGGGCCCACCGCCGAGGAACCACGACGTGTTCAGCATCAGCCCTCCCACGAGGAAGGCCCAGAAGCCGAAGGCGTTCAAGCGGGGGAATGCGACGTCCCGAGCACCGATCTGCAGGGGCATCAGGTAGTTCATGAACGCCCCACCGAGGGGGATGGCGACGAGGAAGATCATCGTCACGCCGTGCATGGTGAACAGCTGGTTGTAGAGGTCGGCCGAGTAGAGCTTCTCCCCGGGCGTCGCCAGCTGCAGCCGGATCAGGAGGGCCTCGGCGCCACCGATGAAGAAGAAGAGGAGGCCGGCGGCCCCGTACATGATGCCGATGCGCTTGTGGTCGACGGTGGTCAACCAGCTCCTCCACCCGGTGACCCCCCGCGGGCGGGTGAAGGCACCGAGCGGCTGGCTGACGACGAGCTCGCCGCCGGTCAGCTCAGGGGGAGCGCTGGGGCGTTCGACGATCGCCATGTGACTCTCCTCGTCCAGTCCTAGTCCAGCGTCGACAGGAAGGCGACGAGCTGATCGATCTGCGCCTCCTGCAGGTTGAAGTTGGGCATGCCCCTCACCGGCTCGTCACCCTGCTGGGGGACGTACGGCGCGTGCATGGGCTTCTCGGCCGGCGGGTTGCGCAACCAGGCCTCGAGGGCGGCCCGGTTCAGCTCGCCGCCGATCTCGTCGCTCTCGACGACCTCGTCGCCGTCCTCGTCGGCCCACAGGTTGAAGGTCCCGCCGGCGAAGACGCCCCGGCTCGCGAAGTGGGTGAGGTCCGGGGCGTTCTCGGCCACGAGCAGCCTGGTCCCGTTGCCGCCCTTCTCGAACTCGCGATCGTTGATCCCCCGCGCCAGGTGGCAGCCGGAGCACTGGGTGGTGAACAGGTCGGCCCCGGCACGGACGTCGGCCCCCGACGCGCCCGTCCTGCCGCCGACCGAGGCCTCCTGGGCACCGGCGGTGGGCAGCGTCGCGTCCTGCTGCTGGTGGGCCAGCCACGCCCTGAAGTCGTGCTCGGTCATGGCCACGACGCGCTGGCGCATGTAGGCATGGGACAGGCCGCAGAACTCCGTGCACTGACCCACGTACGTCCCCGGCTCGTCGGCGTTGATCACCAAGGGGTGGCGACGACCGGGCACGGCGTCCTTCTTGCCGTTCAGGGCCGGGATCCAGAAGGAGTGGATGACGTCGTTGGAGCCGATCTCGAGGTTGACGTCGACACCGGCGGGGACGACGAGGTCGTGGGCGGTCACCACGTCGTCGTCGTCGAAGCTGCCGTCGCCGTCGGTGTCGTAGGTGTACTCCCACCACCACTGCTGGCCGGTCACCTTCACCGTCAGGTCCTGGTCGTCACGGTTGTTGATGTCGAACAGCGTACGCAGGGTGAAGAACGCCACCACCGCCAGCATCACGGCCGGGACGATCGTCCAGGCGATCTCCAGCCTGGTGTTGCCGTGGGTCTGCGTCGGGAGCTCGTCGTCGCCGTCGTCCTTGCGCCGCCGAAACCGCAGGACGAGGACGAGCGTGCCCACCTCGACCAGGACGAAGACGATGGCGGCGACGAAGAACACACCGTCCCACAGGCCGTCGATGCTGCGCCCGATCGGACCCTTGGGCTCGAGGGTGGACTGGGGGGCGTGGGAGGCGCACGAGGCCGTCAGCAGGAGGAGCGGGACCAGTGCCACCAGGGACCGACGGCGACGGCGGCGGGGACGCTGCTCGCCCGGCAGCAGGCCGTGGGACATGCCTTCTCCTTGGGGAACGTCGGCGGTGCGGCGGCTCACAGGGTCACCTCGACCACGGCGGGACCGGACGTGACGGCGGTGGGAGCCAGGGCACCCTCGGCCCCTCCCCCCTCGTCGCCGTGCTCCTCGAAGTCGCGGGTGCCGGCGACGCCGGCGGCGATGCCGACGCCGATGGCCACGACGGCCCCCGCCACGACCAGGCCCACGACGACGTTCGGGCTGATGCGGGGGCGGGCTGCGACGAGGAACCCGCCCGCCACCACCACGACGCCGATGGCGAGGGCCACCCAGACGGTCGCCTCGGACGACAGGGTGAGGAACACGCGCGAGAAGGCCAGGGCCAGCACGCCGAGCACGAGGGCGGCGGCCAGCGGGAACTCGATGGGGTTCATGAGCCGGTTGCGGATGCGCCGGTTGACCTCGGGGTCGCCCGTGGCACGGTCGGCCCAGGACTGCACGGCCCACTCGACGAGGACGATGCCCAGGACGACCAGGCCGAAGACGACCAGCACCGCCCCTGACACGAGGCCGACGACGACGAGGGCGGCGCCGAAGGCCGCCAGCGGCGGCCAGTAGCTGGCGCCGGCCGGCCTCACGGGGGGCACGACCTCGGTCCCTGCCAGCTCGGCGACGGCCTCGGCCTCGGCGTCCCGGGCCGCAGTGGCCACGGTCCCCAGGAAGAGGCTGGCCAGGCCGGCGCACAGGAGTATCCCGTAGCCCAGGTGGTCACCGACGCCGCCCTTGTACCCGATGGTGAGCGGGCCGAACCCGTTGCCCCCCGTCGTCCACCCGTAGGCCGCGGCCAGCACCAGCGTGACGAGTCCCAGCCCGAAGAACCACTTGGAACCGGTGGTGATCATCCTCGTGGCCTCACTTGGTGATGGTGATCGTGTACCAGACCACCGAGTAGGTGGCGACGGTGACGAACCAGTACAGGGCGGCGGCGCTGACGCCCTCGGCGGCCCGGCCCGTCAGCTGGCCCCCCACCGCCTTGAACGCCATCACCGCCAGGAACAGCATGCCGACACCGGTCATGGCGACGTGCAGGCCGGTGATGGCGAAGATGAGGAGCGCCTGGGGGGAGCTGGCGATGCCGACGCCCATCTGCTGCCATCCGTAGGCGGCGCCGTTGACGTAGGCGGCGGCGAGCACGAGGGACACGGCGAACGCCATGAGGGCGTGCCCCCGGTCGTCGTTGTGGAGGGCCTGGACGATCCACGCCACCGTGAACAGCGAGAGGGTCAACGTCGCCATGCCCATGCTGCCCGGCGTGAGCTGCACGTTGCTGCCCTCGGGGAGCCAGACCTCGCCCCTGGCCAGGACGTCGGCGCGCAGGCGAGCGTAGAGGGCCACCAGGGTGAGCAGGGTGAGGGCGGCACCGGACGCGCCGAGGGCGGTGCCGACGAGGAGCACCCGGGGCCGAGCCGGCGGTGACGGTGGCGCGGCCGAGAAGACCTCGAGGTCGGTGGCGGTGGTGGCCATCAGGCGGGGGCCTCCGTGGTGTCGGCAGGACGGACGGCGCCGTGGCGGGCGTCGTAGACCGGTGCCTCGGACGTGATCGGTGGCAGGCTGGCGAAGTGGCCGACGGCAGGCGGCGACGTCGTGAGCCACTCCAGCGTGTGCCCGCTCCACGGGTCGTCACCCGGGCCCTCCCCGGACCGCCGGCGCAGGAGCGCGGTGGCGATCGTCAGGCCCCCGAGCACGGCGACGGCCAGGCCCACACCGGACACCAGGTCGAGCAGCTCCACCGTGTCGACGTCGCCCCGGACCACGCCGGGGACGGTGCCGGGGCCGGCGTCGAGGAGGCCGGCACCGGCCAGCCGCAGCTGCCCGAGGGCACCCGCGACGGCCTGGGGCACGGCCGCGACCAGGATCCCCAGGAGCAGGAGGGTGCCCCCCAGGCGGGTCCCGGCGTCGGGGAGGAGCTTCCCGTAGAGCTTCGGAGCCCAGAAGGCCACGCCCCCCAGGGCGGCGACCAGGGCGCCACCCACGACCATGGTGGCCTGGGCCGTCATCCACGTGGTCCCGTCGAGGTCGAGGGCGTCGATGGCGGTGGCCCCACCGGCGACGACGCCGACGACGATGGCGAGCGTCCCCATCTGGGCCAGGACGAGGGGTGTGGACAGCCGTGGCCTCCCCGCCGCCAGGGTGAGGTTCCACAGCCCCACCAGGCCCAGGACCGCCACGATGGCCAGGAAGCTGACGACCACCCACGGTCCCTCGAACAGCCACGGCGTGGGCGCCTCGCCGCCGTCGATCGTCACGCCCAGCTGGGCCCAGGCACCGAAGCCCACGGCCGACAGCAGTCCCAGGAGGACCATGGCGGTGCCGTGGCGCTGGTGGCGCCGCTGGGCGAACACGGGCACGACGTCGGCCACGATGCCCAGGGCGGGGACGGCGACGAGGTACAGCGTCGGCTGCCAGAAGAGCCAGGCGATCCGGTCGTAGACGCCCTGGGGACCACCGAGGAACTGCTGCCCATAGCGCAGGTCGAGGTAGGTGACGAGCAGCATCCCGCCGAGCACCGGCAACGTGAGCAGCCACACGGTGCCCGCCACCAGCACGGACCAGGAGAAGAGCGGCGTGCGGCGGAGGCTCATGCCGGGTGCCCGGAGCGTGAGGACGGTGGTGACGACGGACAGGGTGGCGACGAAGAGGGCGACGGCCACCACGGCCAGGGCCAGGACGTACAGCCCGACGGCGTCGTCGTCGGCTCCGAAGGGACCGCCGTCGATGGCGTACGACGCCAGGAGGATGCCGCCGGCCACCAGCCACACCCAGTAGGCCGCGGCGCTGGCCCGAGGGAAGGCCACGGTCGCCGCACCGACCTGGAGGGGGACGACGGCGGTGGCCAGGCCGATCAGCAGGGGCAGGACCCCGAGGAGGAGGGCGGCCGTGCCGTGCAGGGTGAAGACCCGGAGCGTGGTGTCGGCCTCGAACACCTGCTTGCCCGAGGCGTCGCCGAGCTCGAAGCCCACGAGCGCCCCGGCCACCCCGGCGACGAGGAGGAATACCAGCGAGGTGCCGATGAAGAGCTTGCCGACGGTGCGGGGATCGCCGGATCCGACGACGGCGGCCAGGCCCGGCGGCGGGACCACCGGCACGGGTGTGGCCGCGGCCTCGACGGGTTCGCGGGATGCTTCGGTCACGGTCATGGACGCACCCTGGTCAGGAAGCGGGCTGTGCTCGGGAATCTAGTCACATGGCTGCTGGCGCCACGAAAAGGCGTCCGCCACGGTCGGCGGCCCTCGACCACCCTCACGGTCCCGATCGGACGAGCTCGTCGACGGCCATGGCACAGAACAGGAGGGTGAGGTAGGAGATCGACCAGGCGAACACCCGCATGGCCAGCTTGGGGTCGGGATCGCGCAGGAGGCGGAGGGCGTAGCCCGTGAACACGGCGCCCAGCACCACGGCTGCCCCGACGTACAGGGCGCCCATCCCGGCCACCGGCGCGAAGAGGAGGGTGAGGCCCCACAGGAGGAGCGTGTACCGCAGGATGCGCACCGCGGTGGTCCGCAGGCTCGCCACCACGGGCAGCATCGGCACGTCGGCCGCCGCGTAGTCGTCCCGGTAGCGGATGGCCAGGGCCCAGAAGTGGGGCGGGGTCCAGAAGAAGATGACCGCGAAGAGCAGGACCGGTGGCCAGCCGAGGGTCCCGGTCACCGCCGACCAGCCGATGAGGACGGGCGCTGCCCCCGCCGCACCGCCGATCACGATGTTGCTGCTGGAGCTCCGCTTGAGCCAGAGGGTGTACACGAACACGTAGAACAGGCACGCGGCCACGGCCAGCACGGCCGAGAGCAGGTTGACGGTGGCCCACAGGAAGGCGAACGCCACCACCTCGAGGCCCACCGCGAAGAGGAGGGCGGCCCGGGGCTCGATGCGCCCGGTGGCCAGGGGTCGACCGCGGGTCCGCTTCATCAGCTTGTCGATGTCGCGGTCGACGTACATGTTGACGGCGTTGGCCCCACCGGCGGCGAGCGTCCCCCCCAGGACGGTGGCGGCCACCAACCACCCCGAGGGGATGCCTCCCTCGGCAACCACCATGGTGGGGACCGTCGTGACCAGCAGCAGCTCGATGATGCGCGGCTTGGTCAGGGACACGTAGTCGGCGACCCGCGCGCGCCACGTGGATTCGGTGGTTCGAGCGGCCGTCAGCACAACGAGCGCAGCCTACGACCAGCCCTCCACGGCGACCAACGCCAGCGCACCCGCGCCGGGCCGCCTCGACGCGCCGGTGGGCGTGCCCCCTACCCTGTCGGCGTGCGACTCCCCCGCCTGTCGCCCGCCGGCTTCCGGACCCTCGTGGCCGTCACCCTGGCGTCGCTCATCGCCGTCACCGTGGTGGGCGCGGGCGTGCGCCTCACGGGCTCGGGGCTCGGGTGCTCGACCTGGCCCAACTGCGAGGCCGACAGCTTCACCCCCCGGTCGGCGTCCGACGTCAACGCCATGATCGAGTTCGTCAACCGGCTGGTGAACGCCGCCGTGGGGCTGCTGACCATGGCCACGGTGGCCGGGGCCATCCGCCGCTACCCCCGCCGGCCCGACCTGGTGTGGTGGTCGCTCGGCGTCTTCGGCTGGGTGGCAGGGAACGGCGTCGTGGGCGCGGCGGTGGTGTTGCTCGACCTGTCGCCCGTGTCGGTGATCGCCCACTTCGCCCTGGCCCTGGGGGCGATCTGGAACGCCACCGTGCTCCTCCAGCGGGCCGGCGAGGAGGTGGGCGGCGCCCGCCGCCGGGTGGCCGCCACCCGGCGGTTCGTCACCGCGGTCAAGGTCCTGCTGGTGGCGGCGATGGTGATGCTGGCCGCCGGCACGGTCGTCACGGGCAGCGGCCCCCACGCCGGCGACGAGCGAGCCGACCGGCTGGCCCTCGAGGTGGGGACGGTGGCCCGCGTGCACGGCGCCACCGTGATCGCCTTCCTGGCCCTGACGTTGGCCGTCATCCGCCTGGCCCACCAGGGCGAGGCTGCGCCGCAGGTCACCCACCGCCTGCACGAGCTGCTGGTCGTGGTGGTGGCCCAGGGAGCCATCGGCTACTGGCAGTACTTCACCGGCATCCCCGCCCTGCTGGTCGCCGTGCACGTGCTGGGCGCCACCCTGGTGTGGACGGCCGTGCTCCGGGTGTGGCTCTCCCTGCACGTCCCGGCCGCGGTACCGGCCACCGGCAGCCCCGTCCCCGCCTCGGCGCCACCGGGGACGGCGGCTCCCGCCGGCGTCCGGGCGCCCTGACACGGGCGCAGCCGTGCGCCAGCGCGCGACAATGAGCCCGTGGTGACCGCCGGTCCAGCCGCTCCCCTCACGGCACCCGTCGAGACCGACGAGCCCGCGGGGGGCACGCACGACGAGCCGGATCGTCCGTGGGTGGTCATCGTGTGGAACGATCCCATCAACCTGATGGTGTACGTCACCTTCGTGCTGCAGAAGCTGTTCGGCTACCCGCGTGAGGTCGCCGAGAAGCTGATGCTCCAGGTCCACTACGAAGGTCGCGCCGTCGTGTCGACCGGGCCACGGGAGAAGGCGGAGCTCGACGTGTTCCGCCTCCACGAGCACGGCCTGTGGGCCACGATGCAGCAGGACTGAGGGGAGCGGTGGCCTGGTGATCTTCGCCCGTGACCGGGTGCGCCGGCGGGGGGTGGACCGGTACCAGGTCAAGCTCCGCCCCAACGAGCGGGCCCTGGTCGCCGACCTGGTGGCCCAGCTCCGGCAGCAGCTCCTGGCCTCCACCGACGAGCCCGCGGTGCGCCGGCTGTTCCCCCCGGCCTACCCCGACGACCCCGAGCGCGACGCCGGCTACCAGGTCATGACGCGCGACGAGCTGCTGGAGCAGCGCCTGGCGGCGATGGACGTGGTGGAGGCGACGCTGGACGGTGCCGAGCTGGACCGGTCGGGGCTGACGGCGTGGATGACCACGCTGAACTCGCTCAGGCTGGTCCTCGGCACCCGGCTCGACGTCGATGAGGAGCTGCCGGTGCTCGACCCCGGGGACCCCTCGGCGCCGGCGTACGCCGTGTACGAGTACCTCGGGTGGGTGCTGTCGCAGGTGGTCGACGCCCTCGGGCGCGATCTCCCACCGCCCACCCCCGGCGCCACGGCCTGAGCCCCGCCGTGGTGGCGTGCGGCACCGCCGCCCTCCCCGGCCAGGGCGCGCTCCTGGCGGCGGCCCCTCGCCAGACCGTCCCCGCCGGTCACGTCGCCCACACGGCGCGGTGGGGTGCGGCCTCCGGGTGGGCGGGGACCGACGATTTGGCCGGGGTCGGCGTGCTGGTAGTGTGGCGCCTCGCTCCGCCGGCGGAGTCGAGCCCCCATCGTCCAGTGGCCGAGGACGCCGCCCTTTCAAGGCGGTAACACGGGTTCGAATCCCGTTGGGGGTGCGACGACACCAGCAACATCTCGGTCCCGTGGTGCAGCTTGGAGTGCACGCCGGCCTGTCAAGCCGGAGGCCGCGGGTTCAAATCCCGTCGGGACCGCTCTGCTCCTCCCTCGATGTCGTGGGAGGAGCGCCCTCTCCGGAGGGGATGCGGTCGGGTAGCTCAGTTGGCAGAGCGTCCGCCTGAAAAGCGGAAGGTCACCGGATCGACGCCGGTCCCGACCACCACGAGGTGAGCAGGTGAGATGGCTGGTACCGGCAGCGGCTGGTGAGGTTGCCGCCCGTCCCCGGTCGAGCGGATCGCCGACGTTCGCCCGCCGCCGCGTCGGCGCCCGGTGACCACGGGCGCCGGGGCCATCGGGGAGGCGGCGCGTCGCCCGGCGCTCAGGAGCGGCCGCCCCGCTGCCCCCTGCCCTGGCGGTCGGGGGCCGGGCCGGCAGGGTCGTCGCCCAGCGCGGCCAGGCCGATGGCGCTGATCTCGGCGAGGGCGTCGAGCTGCCGGGGCGTCAGGCGGTCCACGAACAGCCGGCGCACGGCGGCTACGTGGCTGGGAGCCGCCCGGTCGATCGCCGCCCGACCCTCCTCGGTGACGGCCACGTAGGATCCCCGCTGGTCGCTCGGGCACTGCTCGCGCCGGACGAGCCCCCTCTCGGCCATGCGGGTGACGTGGTGCGACACCCGGCTCTTCTCCCATCCGAGCTCGGTGGCGAGCTCGTTGGTCCGCAGTCGGCCCCCGGGCTGGTCGGTCAGGACCACCAGCACCGAGTAGTCGGGGTAGGACAGGTCCGAGCCGTCCGCCAGGGACCGGGCCAGGGCGGCGTCCAGGCGGGCGCTCAGGGACTGGAACCGGCGCCAGGCCCGGGCCTCGCGCTCGTCGAGCCAGCGGACGTGGTCCATGGGTCCACCCTACCCCGATGGTTGACACGTCATCCATTAGCGGCCACGATGCCTCGTCAGTGGACGCCTCGACCAGCGACCGGCCCGACCGTCCCACGCCCGGCACCCCGAAGCGAGGAGACCTTCGATGAGCACCACCGCTCCCCCCACCGCCACCGGCACGTACACCATCGATCCCAACCACAGCCGGATCGGCTTCGTCGCCCGCCACGCCATGATCACCAAGGTGCGCGGCTCGTTCGACCAGTTCACCGGGTCCGGCTACTTCGACGCCGAGAACCCCTCGGCGTCGCACTTCGAGCTCACCATCGACGCCGCCAGCATCGACACCCGCAACGCCGACCGCGACCAGCACCTGCGGAGCAACGACTTCTTCGACATGGAGCGCTACCCGCAGATCACCTTCGCCAGCACCGCGGTCGAGGCCGCGGGCGACGGCACCTACCGGGTGACAGGCGACCTCACCATCAAGGGCATCACCAGGCCGGTGACCTTCGACCTCTCCTTCGAGGGGGCGGCCACCGATCCCTTCGGCAACGACCGCATCGGCCTCGAGGGCAGCGTCGTCGTCGACCGCAAGGACTGGGGCCTCGAGTGGAACGCTCCCCTGGCCAGCGGAGGTGTCCTCGTCGGCGAGAAGGTGACCCTCGAGTTCGAGATCTCCGCGATCAAGGACCCAGCTTGAGCACGACGCGGCCCGCCGGCGGAGCCCCCGGGGCCTCCGGCGGGTCGCCCGGCCGGGGCCGGCCGGCGCCGTGGCCCACGGGACCGCAGCTCAACGGCACGTGACCAGGGCGAAGTGGCGTCCCAGCTGGGGTCCGAGCTCGGCGGGGAGCTCCCCCCGCTCGGCGACCTCGAACGGCGAGCCCGGGTAGCGGTAGGCCCCCTGCAGGCGGGCCACCCCCCGCAGGGCGTGCAACGCCTGCCAGAAGCGCAGCCGGTCCAGGTCGAGCGGGCAGCGCTCCAGGTAGGCGCGCCGGTAGCTGTTCGACAGCGACGTCCGGATCATCTTCATCGTCGTGCGGTCGGCCCGCGTCCGGGCGAAGAAGGGCGCCGACCAGAACGCCACCAGCGTGAAGGCGACGTCGCACTCCCGCTCCGCCCACAGGGCGCCGTACCAGCCGGCGATGGTCAACCCGGTACCCGGGCCCCCCGTCCGCTCCCATCCCTCCGGACCAGGGCCGTACACGCACAGCGGCTGGTAGCCGCCGTGGCACAGGACGGGGGCCGCCGGGTCGGGCCGGTGGCGGCGGAGCCAGCCGACCTCGGCGGGGAACCGGTCGGCGTCGAACCGGTCGATCTCGACCTCGGCGTCGACGGCAGGAACCCGTGGGTCCCCGGCCAGCCTCGACGTCGCGTCGTGGAGGTCGGCGTGGGCACCGGCGAAGCCCGACAGCAGGGCATCGCTGTGGCCGAGCTCACGGCCGATCAGCCCGGGCAGCACCTCGCCACTGGGGTGTGCGGTGACGAGCGCCCACCGGGGGATCCCGGCCGCCCCCTCCTCCACCGCCCCCTCCAGCGGGAGGAGGGCGTGGACCTCGGGCACCCGCACGCCGGCGGCGCGGCACGCCCCGAGGGCCGCCGCCTCGCGCCGCAGCTCGCCGGCGTCCTCGGCCACCCGCACGACGAGGGGCTCCTGCCACCCCGGAGGCTGGCCGGTCGGCGCCAGCCGGAGGGCGAAGGCCCCGGGGCCCCAGTGCGGCTCCAACTCCCGGGGCTCGTCGGCGAGGCGCGGGTCCAGCCCCGCCGCGGAGGCGAGCGCCGCCAGCAGCGGTCCCTGCCACCTGGCGGTCGCCGGTCGCGCCGGTGCGGGGGCCGCAGCCACCGGATCGAGGGGCCGTGCCCGCCGACGACGGCGGCGAGGTGAGGGCTCCTCCTCGCCCGTCGACCCCACCCGGGCCAGGACGCGGTAGGCGTTCGACCCCCCGGGCAGGCGGCTCACCACCGGGCCCACCAGCCGGTCGGCCACGAGGGCGGCGGCCAGGACGGGGGACCCCGCCGCGAAGACGGCGACCCGGCGGAGCGTCCCCGTCCAGCGGGCCGGGGGCTGCCACGGCTGGCCCACCTTCGGTCCCAGGTGGTTCAGGAGCAGCCACGTCGCCATGGCCAGCTCCACCGGCTGGTGGGCGTCGCGCCGCTCGGTGGCGACCACCGTGAACCCCTCGTCGGCCAGGCGGGAGCACAGGTTGGCGATCGGCACGATGTGCTGGTGCTGGGGTTGAAACCACGGCCCCCACCACCGGCCCAGCACGGTGCCGGCCCGGCACTCCGGATCGGGGACCTCGATCAGCAGGTCGCCGCCCGGGCGCAGCACCTGCCGGGCGGCGGCCAGCTCGGCCCCGGGATCCCGGGTGTGTTCGAGGTAGTGGTGCATGCTCACCACGTCGAAGCGACCGGCGAGGGAGGGGGCCAGGTCCACGAGCAGGCCGCGGTGGGCCTCGTCGATCCAGCCCCGCCGCTCGGCGGCGGCCACCGCCTCGCCCAGGTCGAGGCCCTCGAAGCGGGTGACCGGGAACTGCTCGCGCGCCACCAGGCAGAAGTGCCCGTGGCCCGTGCCGACGTCGAGCCAGGTGGACGGCTCGGCGCCGCGGCGGTGCCGACGCACGAGGCGAGCCCGCCCCCGGTACGGCGTGGGCGACGACCCGAAGACGAACGCCAGCTCGTCCTCGCCCACCCCGTCGTAGAAGTCGCCGTAGTAGAAGTCGAGCCCCGCGCCGGACAGCGCCGGGTTCTGGAAGACGTGGCCACACCCCTGGCAACGGTCGAGCCGGAAGGTGCCCGGCTTGCTCTGCAGGTCGTCCCCGCAGGTGACGAGCTCCTCCAGGCGCCCCCCTCCGCACCACGGGCAGGTGGTCCTGCGCACCTCGAAGAACCGGTCGACGCCGCCGGCCAGCAGCTCCTCGTAGCGCAGGCGGGACCGGTCCCCCGCCCCGGCATCCGCCGCCGGCCGCGGGCGCGCCGGGCTGCGGGCCACGCCCACGGCTCGCACCAGGTTGCGGGCCGGACGGGCCAGCACGGCGCCGGGTCGGACCGCTCCCAGGACCGAGCGGCCGGCCGCCAGCACCGGCTGGGCGCAGTAGGCGACCGCGGCAGCCGCCGCCCACCACGGCGACGCCACGAGCCCCACCGCCAGGGCACCCAGGCCCACCAGGGGGGCCGCCACCGCCACGGGCGACACTCCCCCGGCCACGGCGTCGACCAGTGCCCGCCGGCGCTCGACGGTGTCGGGAGCGGCCCGCAGGCCGGCCACGACGGCGAGGTCGCACGTCGTCGGCGCCCCCCGCTTGGCCTCCACCAGGAGATCGGCGAGGTCGGCCTCGACGAGAGGTCCCTCCGGCGGGGTCCACCCGATGCGCTCGACGAGCTCCCGGTCGACGAGCAGCGCCTGGCAGGCCCCCCGCCCGGTGGCGAGCCGGTCCTGGCGGTAGGTCGCCGGGTCGACCAGCCGGGCCAGCTCCAGCGCCCGCTCGCCGTCGAGGTCGCCGGGGACCAGGTCGAGCACGGCCAGGCCGTGGCGCTCGGCGTGGCCCACGGCCGCCGCCACCGCCGCGGTGGTGGCGGCCACGCCGGTGGCGGCGACCAGGACGTACCTCTCCCCGCACCGGGAGACGCCGCCCACCTCCACCGGCCGCGTGGTCGCCGGGTTGACTGGACCGGACGACAGGCCGCCGGCGTCCGACCGCCCGGTCGCCGGGGAGTGGCCGCCGGTCCCCTGCCCCGTCGCCGAGGGGGGTACCGGCCCCTCCGGCCGGGCCACGGCGAGCGAGGCGAGGCGGCGACGGGCCCGCACCCCGTTGAGCACCAGGGCGACGGTCGACAGCGCCCACAACCACCGGTGGCCGCGCCACCGGCGTGCCCTGCGCCGGTCGCCGCGGTGGCGGGGACCGCCCGACCTGCTCATCGTGCCACCTCGCACAGCTCCTCCTCGATGGCGTCGGCGGCGGCGACCGCCCCGCCGGCCCGGGCGAACGAGGCGCGGACGGCCTCCGCCCCCCGGCGCAGGGACGGGTCGGACACCGCGGCCGTCACCGCCTCCAACAGCTCGGCCGGCTGCACCCGACCGAACCTCACCCGCCGGCCGGCGCCGGCCCGCACCACCTGGTCGGCCACCACCGGTTGGTCGTCGCGGATGGGCGCCACCACCAGCGGCACGCCGTGGGCCAGCGCCTCGCACACGGTGTTGTGACCCCCGTGGCAGACGACGGCGTCGAGGTGGGGCAACAGGGCCACCTGGGGGACGTGCCCGACGACCCGGACGTTGCCCACGCCGGGAGGCACGAGGTCGGCCACGCGGCGGGGCGCCACCACCAGAGCGGCCAGGGGCTGGCCGGCCAGCGCCTCGACGGCCACGCCGAAGAACCGGTCGCCCGCCTCGGCGCTCACCGTGCCCAGCGACACCAGCACCCGCGGCCGGCGACAGAACCACTCGGCCAGGCGGGCAGGGTCCACCTGGCCACCAGGCCGGCGACCGTCGATGGCGGGACCGACGAACCGCACCGCCGGCCCCAGGTGGTCGGCCGGTCCGAAGAGGGCCTCGGTGGTGAACGCCAGCACCAGGCGCTCGGACGACCGCAGGTCGCCGCGGGCGGCGGTCGTCGGATCGACCCCCAGGTCCACCTGGAGGTCGTGGAGCTGCCGTCGCACCCAGGCGTCCACCTTGGGCAACGCCGCCAACGGATCGGTCAGCTCGGCCGAGGTCGTCGCCGTGGTGACCCAGGGGACACCGGTCAGGCGGGCCACCACGGCCCCCGCCAGCGCCTGCTGGTCCACGACGAGGACGTCCGGCCGGCCGGCCTCGACCGCCCGCAGCACGTCACCGGCCGTGGCCCGGGCGTAGGGCACCAGGAAGTCCTCCCACAGGAACTTCAGGGCCGCCGGGCCTCGCAGGCCACGGGACCGCTCCTGGAGGGCGGCGAAGGCGGTGGCGTCCAGGGATCCCACCACCGGCACGAAGTTGGCACCGGGTGGCAGGAGGCCGTCGACCACGCCCGGCAGGCCCGCCCAGGCGACGCCGTGCCCCCGGGCCGCCAGCTCGGCCCCCACCGCCACCGTGGGGTTGACGTGACCGACCAGCGGCGGCACGACGAAGAGCACCCGGCTCACCGTCCGCGGACCCCCGCCACCCGGTCGGGGGACGGGCCCGGGGGCGACTGCCGGGCCAGCCACGGCACGACGAGCCGCTCCACCTCGCCGGGCGACTCCATCAGGAGCGAGTGCGAGCAGCCCTCGACCACGTGGAGCTCGCTCGACGGCAACGCCTCGTGGACGGCGAACGCCCGGTCCAGGACGTCGGACAGGTCGCCGTAGACCAGGAGGGCCGGGCACGGCACGGTTGCGAGGTCGGCCGGCGCCGTCAGGCGCGATGCCCGGAAGTCGTCGAGCATCGAGCACTCGTCCACCAGCTCCTCGCAGGTGCGCGCCATGCGGCGCACACCGCGCGAGGCCCGGCCGGCGAGGAACTCGCGCATGCCGGGGCCGTCGAAGCCGTCGACCAGGTCCTCCAGCTCCTCGCCCAGCTCCTCGGCCCAGCCCTCGAAGGCGGGGTGGGCCTCGACCAGGGCCAGGCCGGCCACCCGCTGGGGGGTCAGCACGGCGGCGGCCAGCGCGATCGTGCCCCCGAAGCTGTTGCCCACCAGGTGGGCCGGGCCCTCGATACCGAGGGCGTCGAGGATGCCCCACAGGTCGCCGACGGCGTCCTCCAGGCGGTAGCCGGTGGGAGGGCGGTCACTGCGGCCGTGGCCCCGCAGGTCGTAGCACACGACGTCGTGGTGGCGAGCCACCGCGGGGGCGAGCGTGTAGTAGTAGCTGGAGAGGTTGTCCATGATCAGGCCGTGGATGAGGACGACCGGCGTGGACGAGGCCACCGGCACCGGGCCACCGTCGGCGGCCATGTCGGCGGGCCCCATGCGCACCACGTTGAACCGCACCCCGTCGACGACGACGTCAGCCACCGGCTGCCACCCAGGTGGGAGAGGGCCGGGGGGATCCCGGCCAGCGGGGCGCACCATCGGTGGCGGTCGCCACCGGCGGCTCCGGGCGACCTCTCACCGGAGGCTGCCGGCGACGTGGTCGACGAGCTGGCCGACGGTCATGTCGATGATCTCGTCGACCTCCATGTCCGCGATCCACTGGGCCAGGCGGACCCGCTCGCCGAAGCGGGCCTGGAGCGCCTCGCCGAGGGCGACGAACTCGATGCTCTCGACGTCGAGGTCGTCGCGGAACCGCGTGTCGAGGTCGATGTCGGCCGCGTCGACCTCGTCCCCGATGACCTCGGCGACGATCCGGCGGACCTCGTCGAGCACGGTGCCGGCGTCGAGGGCCGGGCCGGCAGGCTCGGCGGGGACGTGGAGCATGTCGTCAGGTGTCGCAGGTCCAGGCAACGACGTAGTCCTTTCGCTCGGGGGCCGGTGCGTCGGCGCCGGCCGGTGCGGGGGGCCTCCCCGGGCCGCCCCAGGCCACCTGGAGGGGTGCGGCGGCCCGGGCCGTGCCCACCCAGCGGGCGCCCACCAGCACCCGCTCGCCCTCGACGGCCCGGACGGGGAAGTCGCGGGGTCGGCCACCCAGGCCCGAGCCCGCCGCCTTGGCCGCCGCCTCCTTGGCCGCCCAGGCCCGGGTCAGCCACTCGTCCTCGTCGCCGGGCGGCAGGAGGGCCCGCTCCCCGGCGCTGAGGACGACCGCCCCCGCCACGTCGCCACGTGGCTCCACCACCTCGACGTCGACGCCCACGCCCGTCCCCCCGGGGGCGCAGCAAGCGACCCCGGCCCACGAGGTGTGCCCGATGGAGAGGGCCCGGCCGGCCCCGGGACCGGCCACCACGGCCGGGCGGCCGCCCGGCTCGTTGGCCACGGTGATCTCGGCCGGGAACACGGGGCCGTGGCCCTCGTCCCACAGCGACCGGCGCACGGCGTCCTTGGCGGCGATGCGCCCCAGGAGCCAGTGCCGTTGGGCGCGGGGGTTGAGGGCCTCGTAGGCGACGCGCTCGCCGGCGTTGAGGTAACGGCGGGCGATCAGCTCGCGCGAGGCCGAGTCGCGCCAGCGCTCGTCGACCACGAGGATGCCCCCGGGCCCCACCGTGGACAGCAGGTGGTGCTCCGGCTCACGGCACATCCGCCACAGCTCGGCGTCGCTGTCGAAGCGCCGGTCCACCCAACCGTCGATGCGGACCACGACCCGACCGCCGTGCACCAGCTCGAGGTCGGCCCGCACGGTGCGCTCGGACAGCTCGGCGATGCGCACGCTCACCGCCAACCGCGCCCCGGCGGGCGGCAGGGGCCCGAAGAGCTCCACCCGTTCGATGGACTGTGGGAGCGCCAGGAAGTCGGACGAGGCCGTGGCCATGACCCACCACCCGTAGAGCTGGCCGGCGCCGTCCAACGTGGCGCCCGGCGCCGGGAGGGCCTCGACCACCCCGTCGACGCCCTCGCCGCCCAGCTCGCCGATCCGGCGCACGGCCCGGAAGGCGGGTCCGTGGAACATCCAGTGCCGGTCGTAGATCTCCCGGGCGCCGAGGGGCGACGGGCGCGTGCCGGTCAGCGGCCCGGCCGCCGGGGCCGGGGCGGGCGGCGGCGCCGGCGCCAGCACCACCGTGGCCCGGGCGTAGCCCTCGAGGGCGACCTCCACCCGGTGGGGTCCCGCCATCGTGGCCCTCACGGTGACGTCCGTGGGCGGAGCCGCGGGTAGCCAGCGGAGTGCCCGGACGTCCTCGACGCGGACGACCACCTGTCCAGGGGCACGGTCGCGGGCCAGCCGCCGGGCGGCGTCGGCGAGCATCTCCACCATCATGGTCATGGGCACGACGGGGAAGCGATCGGAGGGGTCGGAGCCCGGCGCCTGCCGGAAGAAGCAGTGGTCTCCCAGCCAGGGCTGGTGGGCGAGGTCCACGCGGACGACCCGCTCGGCGGAGGGCGGGGGCCCCTGGTCCGCCCCGGTCGACCCCCCCTCCGGACGGGGGGGACGGTGTCGGCCCGGCGGCGGGGCCGGCCGACGCCCGTCACCCGGGCCGCGGGGAGGGTCGCCGGCCGGCAGCCGGGCGGGACGGGGCCGGCCGCCACCTCGGCCGGCCAGGGCGTCCTCCACGGCGCGGCTGGCGGCCAGGACCTCGCCCACCAGCGCCTCGTGGGCCGAGGCCAGGGCCCCGGCACCGGTCCGGGGGGCGAGCGGGACGCCGCCGGCCGCGGTCGGTGCCCCGTCGGCCGGGTGGAGGGCGCCTGCCGGTCCCGGGGCAGGCGGCGGGCCCGCCACCGCCCCCGCCACCAGGCGGGACGACGCCGGGAGGCGGACCAGCGGGGCACCGAGGTCGAGCCGGAGGCGCGGGCCCGGCGGAGCGGGGGCTCGGCCCGGGGCGGGCACGCGGTCGGGCTCGGGCCGGCCACCCCGGGAGGATCCCGGGGCCGCGCCCCGGGGTGGCTCGACCGACCGTGGAGGCGAGGGCGGCGACCGGAGGACCCGCCCGGTGTCCACGTCGACGCCCTCGACCCACAGGGCCGCCGCCACCCGGGCGACCTGGGCCAGGCCCGGTCGCCGGGGGGCGTGGGCCGACAGCGCGAGGTGGGGCCGGCCGCGCAGCGTGTCGCCGACGAAGCCGGCCAGGCTGCCGGCGCCGAGCTGCACGAACACCCGGACACCGTCGGCGTGCATCGCCTCGACCAGCGGGCGGAAGCGCACGGGTCGCACCAGGTGCTCGGCGGCCAGGTGGCGAACGGCGTCGGCATCGTCGGGGCAGCGAGCCGCGGTGGTGGCCGACCACATCGGCACCCGTGGTGCCTGGAAGGGGGTGAGCGCCCATCGCCGGCGGAGCTCGTCGAGGTAGGGGAGGAACGCCGGCGAGTGGAAGCCCGACCGGAACGGCAGCTCCTGGGCCATGACGCCGCGCTCCACCGCCCGCCGCCGGGCGACGTCGACCTCCCGCTCCGGACCGCACACGACGGATTGGTGCGGGCAGTTGTCGTGGGAGACCGACGTGCCGTCCAGCCCGTCGACCAGCACCTCCGCCACGTCGGCCCCGCACCCCAGCGCCAGGTAGGCGACCTCGGGCACCTCGAGCCACCCCGGCACCAGGTCGTCGAGGAACCGCTCGGCGTGCCCGGGGGGGATCAGCTCCGACACCACCGCGCCCGTCCACTCGCCCAGGCTGTGCCCGGCGACGTCGTCGGCGACGACGCCGAGGTCGCCGAGGACGCCGTGGAGGAGGCGGCCGGCGGCGAAGATCCGTCGGCCCTGGGCCTCGAGCGGGGTGCACCCGCCCGGCGGCTCCGGCAGGGGGCGGGCGAAGGCGGCGGCGACCGGCTCGAGGCCGTCCGGCACGGCCACGTCCACCCCGGGGAGCAGGAAGGCGACGCGGCCCCCCTCGGCCACGAGGCCCTCGGGCTCGAACCACACGTCGTTGAGGCCCCGCCACGGGCGGCCCTTGGCCAGGGCCCGTGCCGCCACCTCCAAGCGCCGCGGCGTGGGGTCCACCACCGCCAGCCGGGCCGGTCCACCCTGCCCGCCGGGCGGCGGCGTCCCGCCCCCGGCCACGGCGGCCAGCCGGGCCGCCACCTCGGCGGTGTCACGGCCGGCGAGGAGGACGGCGTCGACCCGGTCCGCCCGGGCACCCGACCCGACGCCCGGTACCTCCGAGCCTCGACGCGGGCGACGGCGTCCTCCGCCGATCCGGCTCCCGTCCCGGTGGACGTGGCCGTGCTGCTCGAGGACCACGTGGGCGTTTATGCCCCCGAACCCGAAGGCGTCGACCCCCGCCCGCCGGGGGCCCGGCCCCTCCCACGGCTCCGCCGACCCCAGGAGCCGGAAGCGCGTGGCGGCCACGGCCTCGTGGGGCTCCTCGGCGTGGAGGGTGGGGGGGAGCACGCCGTGGTGGACGGCGAGGACCGCCTTGATCAACCCGGCGGCAGCTGCTGCCGGCATGGCGTGCCCGATCATCGACTTGACCGATCCGAGGACGCCGGGCAGACCGCCGTCGCCCGGGCCGAAGACCTGCCTGATCGTGTCGAGCTCGGCCTGGTCGCCGGCCGGCGTCGCCGTCCCGTGACCCTCCACCAGCCCGACGGTGGCCGGGTCGACCCCCGAGGACCGGTACGCGCGCTCCAGGGCCAGCACCTGGCCCGCCACCGAGGGGGCGGTGAGGGAGGCTCCCCGCCCGTCGCTGGCCACGCCGGCCCCGCCGACCACGGCGTAGACCCGATGGTCGAGGCGCTCGGCCCGCTCCAGGCGCTCGAGCACGAGCATCCCCGTGCCCTCCCCGATGAGGATGCCGTCGGCATCGCGGCTGAAGGGGCGGATCGACCCCGTGGGGCTGAGGGCGCCGAGCTGGGAGAACACCGACCAGAGGGTGACGTCGTGGGCATGGTGGACGGCACCGGCGAGGACGACCTCGCACCGGCCGGAGCGCAGCTCGCCCAGGGCGGCGTCGACGGCCACCAGGGCGCTGGCGCAGGCCGCGTCGACGGTGTAGGCGGGACCGCCCAGGTCCAGCCGGTTGGCGACGCGCGACGCGGCCAGGTTGGGCACCAGGCCGATCACCGCGTCGGGCCGCGGCTCGCCGACCTGCTCGACGAAGGCCTCCTTCACCGCCACCAGGCGCTCGTCGTCGACCTCGGGCAACAGGTCGCGCAAGGTGGTGAGCAGTTGGTTCGCCGTCCGGACCCGCTGGTCGAGGCGCACGAGCCCCGGCGTGAGGTAACCACCCCGGCCCAGGATCACGCCGACGCGGGAGCGGGGGAGGTCCTCGCCCATGCCGGCGTCGTCGAGGGCGACTGCCGCCGTCCGCAGGGCGAGGAGCTGGTCGGGCTCGGCGCCCTCCACGGCGACGGGCATCACGCCGAAGCGCCCCGGCTCGAACCACAGGCCGTCGTCGGGCACGAAGCCACCACGGGCGTGGGGGAAGCGGTCGAGCGCCGGTGGGGAACCGTCACCGGCGAAGAACTCCGGGTCGCCCCGGTCGGGCGGGACCGGGGTGATGGCGTCGACCCCCTCGACGACGTTCCGCCAGAAGGTGCCCACATCGGCAGCCCCGGGGAAGACGCACCCCAGCCCCACGACGGCGACCGGCTCGTCGGGAGGCACGGTCCCGGCAGCGGCGCCCCCGCTGGCCACGCCGTCGCGACCGCTCACCGGGCGTCCCCGTCGCCGGAGGTCGTCGCCGGCCCACCGTCGAGCCACGCCCGGGCCACCACGACCTGGGGCGACGGGAACGTCCCCGTGCGCCGGGCCGCGGCCAGCTCCTCGCCCAGGGCGGCGACGCCGTCGGCCGGGTCGATCAGCCCGACGCCCCGCCGGGCATAGGCGCGGCCCAGCTCCTCGGACACCATGCCCGTGCCGCCCCACGGCCCCCAGTCCAGGGCGAGCACCCTGCCTCGCAGCCGGCCGCCGTCGGCGTCGTGGGCCAGGGCGTCGAGGGCGTCGTTGGCGGCCGAGTAGTCGACCTGCCCGCGGTTGCCGAGGACGCCCGACACCGACCCGAACAGCACCACGAAGCCCACGTCGTCACGGACGGCCCGCAGCAGGGACCGGGCGCCGTCCACCTTGGTGCGGTACACCCGGTCGAACGAGGCCGCCGTCTTCTCGGCCAGGGCCCGGTCCTCGATGACGCCGGCACCGTGGACGACGCCGTCGAGCCGGCCGTGCCGCCGGTACAGGTCGGCCACGACGGCGGCGACGGCGGCGGCGTCCCGCACGTCGACCTGGTGGTACCGCGCCCGGGCACCGGCGGCCGTCACTGCCGCCAGGGTGGCCCGCACCTCGCGCTCGGCCAGCAACCGGCGGCACGTCGCCTCCACCTCCCCGGGCGACGCTCCCGTCCCCCGCGCCAGGACGGCGGCGCGCAGCTCCCGCAGGTCGACGGCGCCGGCGAGGTCCTCGGGCTCCTCCGCGGCCGGGAGCGCCGACCGCCCGACCAGCTCCACCTGGGTGGCGCCGGCCGCGGCCAGCGCCACCGCCACCCGTGCCGTGATGCCCCGCGCCCCGCCGGTGAGCAGGACCACGGAACCGGACTCGAGGGCCGGGAGCGACCCCGGCGCCACGGGGTCCGGCCGGGGGGTGGCCCGCAGCACCCGGGTGAGGCGGCGGCCACCGGCCGCGACCACCTCGACGGGGCCCGGCCGGGTGAGCTCGGCGGCCACCACGGCCGCCGTCACCTCGGGTGGGGTCGAGACGTCGACGCCGACGAGCCGCACGGCCCGGTCGGGCAGCTCGAGGGCGAGGGCGCGCACCAGGCCGGCCTCTCCCCCGGTGGACGCGGGGCGCACCGCGGCACCGGCGAGGGCGACGGGGGTCACGCAGGCGAGCTGGCGGATGCCGCGTGCCGCGGCACGGGCCAGCACGTCGAAGGCCGCCGGCGCCCCCGCCCCGTCGAGCGCCAGGTACACGAGGCCGCCGCCACCGACCATCGCCTCGTCGCCGGCCGGGACGGCGTCACCCGGCACCACGCCACCGCCCGCCTCGGCACTAGCCCCGCCACCGTCGACCGCCCCGGCGCCGTCGACCGCCCCGGCGCCGTCGACCGTCCTGGCGCCGTCGGCGTCGGCGCGACGCCCGGTCGCGACCCCGCCACCCCCCGCCCCCACGGGGACGAGGGCGGGGCCGGCCACCCGGCGAGCGGCGACGCCCGCGGCGAGCAGGGCCTCGACCAGGGGGGACGCCAGCCCCGACCCGTCGTCCACCACGACGGCCTCGCCCTCCAGGGGAGCGACCGGCTCCCGGTCACCCGGCACCACGTCGGCGACCTCGACCAGGTACCGGCGTGCCCGGACCGGCACGCCGGTCCCCCCGGGCGACTGGGGATCGCCGGCGACCGGGTCCCCGCCCGCGGCCACGCCCACCGGGGCGCCTCGGCCGGCGCCGGGCGGGGTGGACGGCGAGCCCTCCGCCTCCCCGGGCGGGTCGGGGACCGCAGGCGTGGCGCGGGTGCCCGCCGCGGTGGAGCCGCCGGAGGCCGTCCCGGCGGCCTCCGTGATCCAGTCGACGATGCCCTGCAACGTCTTGATCTGCGCCAGTTGCTCGACGACGTCGTCGTCGACGTCGCCTCGGGTCGCTCCCGGGAGCCCGATCCTCTCGGCGACCTCGCCGATGATCTCGACCCGCTTGATGGAGTCGATGCTGAGGTCGGCCTCGATGTCGAGGTCGGGCGCCAACATGTCGGGCGGGTAGCCGGTCCGACCGGCCACGATGTCGGTCAGGGCTGCCAGGAGCTCCTCGGGCCCCCGGGGCGGCACCCCCGCCCCGTCGCCGGCCGCCGGCGCCGGCGCCGCCATCCCACCCCCGGCGCCGTTCCCCCCGGCACGGCCGCCCACCGCCGTGGCGCCGGCAGCCACGAGAGCGGCACCGCCGGTGGCCGGGCCGGGCCACCCGTCCCCCGGGGACGTCGTGCCACCGGCGATCCCGGCGTCTCCG
>DASUJB010000214.1:0-2159 GCA_036279475.1 Acidimicrobiales bacterium
GCCCTATGCGTCGAGCAGGGCGGCCACCTCGCGGGCCGTGCCGGCGTCGGTGACCAGGGTGTTGATCAGCCGGGCCCGGGCCGCCCCGACGATCGCCCTGGCCTTGTCGGCACCGACGGAGATCCCGACCACGTGCGGGATGCGCCGTATCCGGTCGGGGGTGATGCCCAGCAGCCGCGGCTCGTCCGGGTAGTGGATCAGCGTCCCATCGCCGGTGAAGAAGCGGCCGACCACGTCCCCCGTGGCGTCAGCGATCGCCGGGTCGCCGTCGGAGAAGCCGACGGCGACGAGGCTGGAGTCGGGCTTGGGGTAGGCGCCGATGCCCACCAGGGCGACCTTGGCCCGGTCCCAGAGGTCGAGGGTGGAGTGGACGCCCTCCTCGTGGACCAGGGACCGCTTGAGCGCCGACGAGACGAACGCCGGGGCGTGGAGGTAGCGGGGGGTGCCGTGGAGGGTCACCGCCCAGCGCCTGGTGATCTCGTTCGCCTGGAACCAGGGCCGGTCTTCTGCCCCGCCGCCCAGCGCCGGCACGACCACCACCCCGGGCAGGGGGGCGAGCTCGTAGCGGCCCAGGCTGTAGATGGCCCGGCCCCAACCGACGACGAGCACGTCACCGGGCTGGAGGCCGATGCCGGCTAGCGCGTCGTTGAGCCGGCCAGCCAGCACCGGCCCGGGGTCGTCGGGGTCGGCCAGCCCGGCGGCGATGTGGACGCCGCGGAGCCCGAGCCGCTCCTGGAGGTTCTTGCTCAGCCCCGGGTCGGCGGTCGGGGGGACGATCTCGATCCGGACGATGCCGAGCTGGCGGGCCCGGGCCAGCAGCCGGCTCACGGTCGGGCGGCTGACGCCGAGGTGCCGGGCGATCTGTGCCTGGGACCGGTGCGCCTGGTAGTACATGACCGCCGCCGTGACCATCGGCTCGACCTCGTCGGGATCGTAGTAGCTGACCGGTCCGCGCACGGCGTCCCCCCTCAGGACTGCTCCGCTGGGGCAGTTTCACCATAACGCCATCCCAGCCGATGCACAAGTGCTCTGAACAGATGTTGCACATTTGTTCTTGACATTTGTTCAGAATCCATCTAAGGTTGGGCTTCGTTCAAGTCGGCAAGCATGAGGAGCCGTGGATGGAGTTCCGGCAACTTCGCTACTTCATTGCCGTCGCCGAGGAGCTGCACTTTGGCCGGGCGGCCAAGCGCCTCCAGATCAGCCGGCCGCCGCTCAGCCAGCAGATCCTCGCCCTGGAGCGCGAGCTCGGGGTCGAGTTGCTGATCCGCGGCCGCAGCATCGAGCTGACCGAGGCGGGACGGGTCCTGCTCGAGCACGGCCGCAGCGCCAGCGAGGCGGTCACCTACGCCGTCCAGGCGGCGCGGGAGGCCGGCGAAGGCATGACCAGGCTGCGGGTAGGGTATCCGGCCGGGGCTGCCTCGGCGTCGGTGCCGCTGGCCGTCCGGATCTTCCGCGAGCGGTTCCCCTCAGTTGCCCTCGATACGGTGGTCGGGCAGGCCGGCGCGCACCTCGCGGCCCTGGCCGCCCGTCAGGTGGACGTGGCCTTCGTGCGCCTGGCCGGCGCCAACGGCGACAACCTGGCCTTCCGGCCCCTGCACCGCGAGCCCGTCCACGTGGCCATCCCCGAGCTGCACCCGCTCGCCAGGCTGCGCGCCGTCCGGGCTGGGCATCTCGCCAACGAGCCGATCGTCCTGTTCCCGCGGGCGCTCGACCCGCCGCTCCACGACCACCTGGTGCACGACGTCCTGGCCGGCTGCGGTGTCGCGCCGTCGGTCGTGCTCGAGGCGACCACGCTGGAGAGCAGCCTGGTCGCGGTCGCCGGCGGGCTGGGGATCGCTTTCGCGGCCGAGTCGGCGGCCGGACAGTTCACCGTCCACGGGGTCGAGTTCCGCCCCCTGGTCACGGTGGCCCCGCCGCTGCAGTTCGGCGTGAGCTGGCGGCGTGACACCATCTCGAGGGCCGTCCGGCAGTTCCTCGCCGTGGTCTCCGAGCTGGCCTGGGTGACCAGGCCGGCCACCCGTAACGGTGCGGCTATGTCGGGTTCCCTACCGCGTGTCGGAGTTGGTTAACAGTCGGGCGCTCGGCCTGACCTGGGCAATATCGTTGTTCGTGCTGCGGTGGCTTCCACTCCAGGGATGCGCTCAGGGCGCGTGATG
>DASUJB010000215.1:0-17063 GCA_036279475.1 Acidimicrobiales bacterium
CCAGCCCGTCGAGCTCGGTACCGTCCCCGCCCACGACGTCCACCCACACCAGGGCGTCGGGCTTGGCGAGCTGCTCGGACACCTCGGCCAGCGGGAAGTCCTGGGCGCTCACCACGCCGTCGACGTAGGCGCGGGTGCGGAAGTCTGCCATGGTGAAGAGTGAACCACCACGGGTCCGCGACCGTCGTGGCTGGTCGCCGACCCCGGGCGGTCAGCCGCCGAGGGGGTGGGAGACGGTCCTGGTGCGGAGGAGGGCCGTCAGGCGGCCGAGACCCGGGTCGGCGGCCCAGTCGTGGTCCCGGTCGACCGGTCCCAGCACGGGCCGCAGGCGCTCGGCGGCCGCCCGCTCCAGCTCGCCGGCCCGGCCGGGATCGGTCACGCCGGCCAGGTCGAGCGCGTCCACCCCGGGGTGGACGGCCAGCCATCGGGCGGTCTCGACGGGCTCCCCCGTGAGCACGTTCACGGTGCCCGCGGGCAGGTCCGAGGCGGCGACGGCCTCGGCCAGCGCGGCGGCCGTCAGGGCGGCCCGGCGGTCGGCCACCACCACGCAGGCGTTGCCGGTGGCGACGGCCGCAGCCACCACCGACACCAGGCCCGGCAGCGACGACGGCGGGGCCACCACCGCCACCACCCCCAGGGCGGCGGGGACCGAGACGTCGAGGCGGGAGCCGGCGCCCACGTCGGCCGTGCCGACGAGGTGGTGCAGCTTGTCGCTCCACCCCGCGCACCAGGTCCACCGGTCCACGGCGGCGCCGACCGCCACCTCGGCGGCACCGGGGTCGCCCTCGACGGCGGCCAGCCGGGCGGCGAGGTCGCGGCGGCGGCCGGCGAGCACGTCGCCCACCCGGTACAGCGCCGGCGCCCGGGCGGCGGCGGTGGTGGCCGACCAGGCGGGCAGGGCGGCCCGGGCGGCGGCGACGGCCTGGTGGGCGTCCGGCTGCCCGGCGCGGGCCACCCGGCACAGCACTCGACCGTCGAGGCCGGTGAGCTCGTCGCTGCGGCCCGACCCGGCGTCGCGGAAGGCCCCGCCCACGTAGAGCAGGGTGGTGCCCGGCACCGGCGGGTGGAGCGGACCCTCGGGCGACGGGGTGGCGGGCGCTGTCGGCAGGGGGGCGGGACCTTCGGGTGACGGGGTGGCGGGCGGCACCGGCGGGTGGAGCGGACCCTCGGGCGACGGGGCCGCGGCGGCTGACCGGAAGGGGGCGCCCCCGCCCGGCGTGGAGGGAGGGCCGACCGCAGGGGAGGGCGGAGCGGGCATGGTGCCGCTGGGAGCGACGGGTGGCGGGCCGGCGGCGAGGTAGGCGCCCGGGCCGTGGTGGCCGCCGGCGAGGCCCGCGCCCGCCGCCCCTCCCGCTCGCACGGGGCCCGAGGCCTCGAGGTCGACGGCGTTGGCCCACGCCACGTCGGTGCCCAGCCGGCGCGCCAGCCACAGGGCCCGGCTGCCCTTGTCGGTCCACACCGCCGCCGCCCGCACCTCGGGCACGGCCGCGACCACCTCGAGCGCCTCGGCAGGCGTGCGGAACGTCTGCACCGTCAGCACCGGCCCGGACGGCTCCCCGTGGCTCCCACGGGGAGCGGCCCCGCTTCCCACCACCACCGTGGGCGGCAGCCACCAACCCCGGGACGGGAGGTCGCACGGTGGCGACCAGCTCTCCGCCCCCGCGGCCTCGTGGGCGGCGCAGCGGCGGCGGGAACCCTCCAGCCGGGCCGGGCCGTTGACCGGGCCGACGTCGGTGTTGCGGTCGAGCGGGTCCCCGACCCGCAGGCGTGCCGCAGCGCGCCGGAGCCGGTCGAGCACGTCACGGGCCACCGACTCCTGCACGAGCAGGTGGTGGCCGTGGTGCCGGCGGTCGACGAAGGCGGCCTCGACCACGCCCTCCACCGCCTGGTCGAGCGGAGCGTCGTCGAGGACCACGCTGGCCAGCGTGCCGGTCAGCGCCAGCACCAGGCGCCGGCCCGTGCCGGCCACGGCGGCGGCGACGGCCCGGCCCACGCCCACCGGCCCGGCCACGGCCACGAGGTCCACACCCGGGTGGCCCACCAGGGCACGGCCGGTGCCGGCCCCGCCGGTGAGGACGTTGACGACCCCGGGCGGCAGGCCGGCCCGCCGGCAGGCGTCGGCGAAGGCCAGGGCGGTGAGGGGAGCGCCAGCCGCCGGCTTGAGGACCAAGGCGTCGCCGGCGGCCAGGGCGGGGGCCGCCATCCTCGCCAGGGAGGGGAGCGGCAGCGTGGCCGGCAGGACGAGGGCGGCCACCCCGGCGGGGCGGGGGTGGGCGCCGACGCCGGCGTGGTCCAACTTGTCGGCCCAGCCGGCGTGGTGGGCGAGGTCGGCGGCCACCAGGGGCAGGTGGACGTGGCGGGTGACGCGCACGGGGGTGCCGGTGTCGAGGGACTCCAGCACGGCCAGCTCGCGGGCCCCTGCCCGCACCAGGTCGGCCAGGCGTCGGAGGGACCTGACCCGGTCCGGCCCCGATCGTGCCCACCACGTGCCCTCGTGGGCGGCGCGGGCCGCGGCCACGGCCCGGTCGACGTCCTGCCGGCCGGCTGCCGCCAGCTCGGACAGCACCTCCCCCGTGGCGGGGTTCACGGTCGTGAACGTGGTGCCGTCGAAGGGGTCGACCGTCCGGCCGTCGACGAGCAACCCCTGACGAGGCGGGATGCCGATCCCGGTGACGGGCTCGAGGGCGGGAGCGTAGCGGAACGTCGGTGGCATCGGCGGGGCGGGCGGTGGCGGAGCGGGACGGGTCGTGGCCGGGGGGACGAGGGTCAGGGCGTGGCGGGACGGCGGGCACTGGTGTCGCCGTCGCCGTCGCCGTCGCCGTCACCGGCCACGGCCCGCCGGCGCGCCACCAGGTCGTCGAGCAGCGACGAGGCCCCCAGCCGGAAGGAGTCGGGGGTGAGCCAGTCGTTCCCGCAGGTCTCGTGGACGAGGACGAGGTAGCGGAGGGCGTCCCTGGCGGTACGGATGCCACCGGCCACCTTCACCCCCACCATCCGCCCGGTCTCCGCCCGGAAGTCGCGGACGGCCTGGGCCAGCACGAGGGCAGCCGTCGGGGTGGCGGCGGGCGACACCTTGCCGGTGGACGTCTTGACCAGGTCGGCACCGGCCAGCATGGCCAGCCACGCCGCCCGGCGGACGTCGTCGTCGCTACCCAGCTCACCCGTCTCCAGGATGACCTTGAGCCGGCAACGGCCGCAGGCCTGCCGGGACGCGGCGATCTCGTCGTGGACGTCGAGGTAGCGCCCGGCCAGGAAGGCACCGCGGTCGATGACCACGTCCACCTCGTCGGCCCCGGCGGCGACCGCCGCCCCCACGTCGGCGAGCCTGACCTCGAGGGGCGCCCGCCCCGACGGGAAGGCGCCGGCCACCGCCGCCACCTTCACGCCGGACCCGGCGAGGGCGGCTGCCGCCACCTCGACGAGGTCGCCGTACACGCACACGGCGGCGACCGGTGGGCACGACGGGTCGCCGGGGTCGGGACGCCGAGCCGCGGCGCACAGCCCCCGGACCCGGTCCGCGGTGTCCGGTCCCTCGAGGGTCGTCAGGTCCACGAGGGACACCGCCAGGTCGAGGGCCTCCCGCTCGGCCGTACCGACGAGCGAGCGGGAGGCGAGCCGGGCGACCCGGGCCTCGAGCCCTACGTGGTCGACGCCGGGGAGGCCGTGCAGGAAGCGGCGCAGGGTGGCGTCGGACACCGTGACGCCCAGGGATGCGGCAGCCGCGGCGTCACCCGAGGCAGGGTCCGGCGGGGCGGTCCGGGGGGCCGGAGCCTCGGCGGCGCTCGTGGCCGACGGGGCGGCGGGGGAGGCCGCGCCCCGGGGGGAGCCCCCGACCTCGCCGGCCGGGCGGCGCGGCACCGTGGTGGTCACGGCGCCCAGCGTACCGGTGCCCGGCCGGGCCGGCCGCTAGAGGTCCTCGGCACGCAGGGCGGCGAAGCCCGGCTTGATCCGACCGTGGATGATGCGCAGCCGCTTGTCGAACGGCCAGAACGCCGACTTCATGGCGTTGATGGTGAGCCACTCGAGCTCGTCCCAGCCGAAGCCGAACGCCTCGACCAGGTTGAGCAGCTCGTGGCTCGTGTCGACGCCCGACATCAGCCGGTTGTCGGTGTTGACCGTGACCCGGAAGCGCAGGCGGGTGAGGAGACCGATCGGGTGCTCGGCGATCGACCGTGCCGCCCCCGTCTGGACGTTCGACGTGGGGCACATCTCCAGGGCCACCCGCCGGTCGCGCAGGAACGCCGCCAGCCGCCCCAGCCGCGGGTGCCCCTCGTCGTCGAAGGTGATGTCGTCGACGATGCGGACGGCGTGGCCCAGCCGCTCGGCCCCGCAGAGCTGCACAGCCTCCCAGATCGACGGCAGGCCGAAGGCCTCGCCGGCGTGGATGGTGATGTGGCCGTTGGCCCGGGCCATCTCCTGGAAGGCCGCCAGGTGGCGGGTGGGGGGGTGGCCGGCCTCGCTGCCGGCGATGTCGAACCCCACCACGCCGGCGTCGCGGTGGCGCAGCGCCAGCTCGGCGATCTCCTCGGAGTGGGCGGCGTGGCGCATGGCCGTGGCCAGCGTGCCGATGGTGATGCGGCCGCCGCTGCCCGACCGGAACCCGTCGAGCACCGCCTCGACGACCTCGTCGAGGGTGAGGCCACCCTCCAGGTGCAGCTCGGGGGCGAAGCGCACCTCGGCGTAGACCACGCCGTCGGCCGCCAGGTCCTCGGCGCACTCCGCCGCCACCCGGGCGAGGGCGTCCCTGGTCTGCATCACGCCCACCGTGTGCTGGAACGTCTCCAGGTACAGGTCGAGGTCGTGGCGGAAGGCGCCCCGCGTGAACCACCGGGCCAGCTCCTCGGGGTCCGACGTGGGGAGGCGGTGCCCCGCCTCCCGGGCCAGCTCGACGACGGTGGACGGCCGCACGCCTCCGTCGAGGTGGTCGTGCAGCAGCACCTTGGGAGCCCGCCGGATCTGCTCGAGGGTGGGGGCGGCCATGTGCCAGGCTACCGGGGGAGCGCCGCCTGGGGCCGGCGGTCAGGCGATGCGCTCGTGGATCAGCGGTCGGGGCGTCGGTGGCTCGGGGCCGATGGCGATGGCCCCCTCCAGGGCGGCGACGGCCCCGGGCACCCGGGCCTCGTCGTCGGCGTACAGCAGCAGCACCGGCTCTCCCTCCACCACCGGGTCGCCCGGCTTGCGGAGGCACACGGCACCGGCCGACGGCGAGACGGGATCGCCGAGGCGGGCCCGACCGGCGCCCAGGCGCCACACCGCCACCCCGACGGCCCGGGCGTCGAGGCGACGGAGGTAGCCGGTGGCGGGGGCCTGCACCTCCCGGTGGACCGGCGCGGCGGGCAGGTCGGCGTGGGGGTCGCCCCCCTGGGCCCGGACCATGGCCTCCCACACGGCGCGGGCCCGGCCGTCGGCCAGCGCTGCCCGGGGACCGCCCCCGGCGGCCACCCCGTCCAGGCCGGCCAGGGCCAGCATCTCGGTGGCCAGCGCCACCGTGAGCTCGACGAGGTCCGGGGGCCCGCCGCCCCGCAGGACCTCCCGGGCCTCGACCACTTCCACGGCGTTGCCGCACGCTCGCCCCAGGGGGGCCTCCATGTCGGTGAGCAGCGCCACCGTCCGCAGGCCGTGGGCCTGCCCCAGGCCGACCATGGCCTCGGCCAGGCGCCGGGCCTCGGACAGCTCCGGCAGGAAGGCCCCCGCCCCCACCTTCACGTCCAACACCAGGGCGCTGGTGCCCTCGGCGATCTTCTTGGCCATGATCGAGCTGGCGATGAGGGGCACCGCCTCGACGGTGGCCGTCACGTCGCGCAGGGCGTAGAGCTTGCGGTCGGCGGGGCACAGGTCGTCGCCAGCGGCGGCGACGACCGCACCGACGTCGCGGAGCTGGGCGACGACCCGGGCGGGAGCGAGGTCGGCCCGGAAGCCGGGGATCGACTCGAGCTTGTCGAGGGTCCCCCCGGTGTGCCCCAGGCCCCGGCCCGAGAGCTGGGGGACCGCCGCCCCCAACGCTGCCACCAGGGGGACCAGCGCCAGGGACACCTTGTCGCCCACGCCGCCCGTCGAGTGCTTGTCGACCGTGGGGCGCCCGATCCCCGACAGGTCGAGCCGCCGGCCGCTGTCGACCATGGCCGAGGTCCACGTGGCCAGCTCGCCAGGGCCCATGTCGCGCAGCAGGATCGCCATGCACAGGGCGGCGGCCTGCTCGTCGCCGATGGCCCCGGCCGCGTAGCCCTCGACGAAGAACCGGATCTGCTCGGTCGACAGCGTGCCGCCGTCGCGCTTGGTGCGGATCACGTCCAGGACGTCGGTGGCCATGGGGCCCTCCCCCTCACAGGTCCTCAGGGCCGAACGCGCCCGGCAGCCACGCGCGCATCGGCACCTCGTTCACGAGCACGTCGGGTCCGCCGGCCTCGGCGAGGAGCTGCCGGCACCGCCCGCAGCAGGCCACGGGTCGGCCGTCGGGGTCGGTCACGGCCACGGCCACGAGGCGGCCGCCCCCCGTGACGTGCAGCGACGACACCAGACCGCACTCGGCGCACAGGGTGAGCCCGTAGGAGGCGTTCTCCACGTTGCACCCCACCACCACCCGCCCGTCGTCGACCAGGCCGGCGGCACCGACCGGGAAGCGCGAGTACGGCGCGTGGGCCCGCGTGGCGGCGCCTGCCGCCGCCGCCCGCAGGGCCGTCCAGTCCACGGTGCGCGGCGCCGTCACTCGACCACGTAGGGCTGGCCGTCGGCGGCGGGGGCCCGGGACCGGCCCACGAGGCCGGCCACGGCCACGATGGTGACCACGTACGGGAGCATCAGCAGGAAGTCCGACGGGACGGGGGTGTCGAGCAGGGCCAGGCGGGTCTGGAGCTCCTCGGAGAAGGCGAAGACCAGGGCGGCGACGAAGGCGCCCACCGGGTGCCAGCGCCCGAAGATCAGCGCGGCCAGGGCGATGAAGCCGCGACCCGCCGTCATGTTCTCGTTGAAGCTCCCCGTCGAGTCGAGGGTGAACCACGTGCCGCCGATGCCGGCGACGGTCCCGCCCAGCACCACCGCCCGGTAGCGGGTGCGCAGCACGTCGATGCCCACCGTGGCGGCCGCCCGTGGCTGCTCGCCCACGGCCCGCAGGCGCAGCCCGGCACGCGTCCGGAACAGCCCCCACCACAGGGCGGGCACCAGCAGGAACGCCGCGTGGACGTAGACCGTGTTGCGGAACAGGAGGTCGCCCACGACGGGCAGCCGCTCCAGCCCGGGGAGGCCGACGGCGCCGAAGGACCCCGGCTGGTTGAGGTCGGGCTCGTCGGCCAGGATCCGGGCCGCCAGGTAGCTGGTGAGGCCGAGCGCCAGGATGTTGATCACGGTGCCGCCGATGACCTGGTCCACCCGGTAGGTGATGGACAGGACCCCCAGGAACCAGCCCAGCAGGGCCCCCGCCGCCGCCCCGCACGCCAGGCCGACCCACGGGCTCCCGGCGGCGCTGGCGGTGACGGCCCCCACGAACGCCGAGGTGAGCAGCATGCCCTCGATGGCGATGTTGACCACGCCGGCCCGCTCGCACAGGAGCCCGGCGAAGGCCCCGAGGGCCAGGGGCGTCGCCCGGAACAGCGTGCCGTCGAGCAGGCCGACGAGGTTGGTGTCGTCCCCGCGGGCCGCCCAGGCCAGGAGGGCCAGGACGAACAGGGCCAGCCCGACGCCGACGGCCACGGCGACGTGCCGCCGCACCAGCCCGGCGACGACCAGGGCTCCGAGGGCCGTGGTGGCCGACCCCAGGGCGATGCCGGTGGCTCGGGCGGGGACCGTGACGTCGGGGAGCCGGACGGCGTCGTCGGAACGGCTCAGCACGAACGTGGCGTCGAGGCCGGTACCGCTCCCCACGCCGAAGGCCACGATCGCCACCAGCCCCAGCAGGACGGTGGCCACGCCGAAGCCGGCCCGGCGGCGCCTGCCGACCACGGGCCCGCCCGTGGCCGCGGTGGCCGCCCTGGCCACCGTGGGGTGCGGCGCTGCCCTCACCCGGCGCCCCATCCGGTGCTGAAGGACTGGGTGGTGGACCGCCCGGTCCGCACGCGGTAGAGGGAGCGCACCAGGGCGGGGGCGGCCACGAACAGGATGACCAGCGCCTGGATGACCACGATGATGTCCACGGGCGTCGAGGTGGCCGCCTGCATGCCCGTCGAGCCGGCCCGCAGGACACCGAACAGGAAGGCCGCGGCCAGCACGCCACCCGGGTGGGCCCGACCCAGCAGCGCCACCGCGATGGCGTCGAAGCCGATGAACGAGTAGTAGCCGCTGGTGAGGGTGAAGCTGGGGCGACCGAGGACGTTCACCGTCCCGGCCAGGCCGGCGAGGCCGCCTGCCACCCCCATGGCCAGCACGTACATGGCGGCGACGCTCATCCCGGCGTAGCGGGCGGCGCGCGGGTTGGCGCCCACGGCGCGGAGGTGGAAGCCGACGGTGGACCGGTCCAGCAGCCACGACGCCGCCGCCGTGGCGGCCAGGGCGACCAGCAGCCCGGCATGGGCGGTCACGCCGCCGAGGGTCAGCTCGGGGAGCCGGGCCGAGGGGGCGACGGCCCGGGAGATGAGGTCGTCACGCCCGGCAGGCTGGAAGGCGTCCGAGCGCAGGGCGGCGTTGAGCAGGTTGTAGGCGACGTAGTTGAGCATGATGGTGGTGATGACCTCGTGGGCGCCGGTCCTCGCCTTGAGGATCCCCGCCGTGCCCCCCCACACCGCCCCCCCGAGGAGGCCGGCCACCACGGCCACCGCCACGTGCAGGGGGGCGGGCAGGTCCCACGTGAAGCCCACCCACCCGGCACAGGTGGCGCCGATCACCAGCTGACCGGCGGCACCGATGTTGAACAGCCCGGCGCGGAAGGCGAACGCCACCGACAGGCCGGCGAGCGCCAGGGGGGCGGTCTCGACCAGGGTGCGCCCGAGGCCGGCCCGGGATCCGAGCGAGGCACGCCACAGGGCCTCGTAGGCGTCGCTCGCCGCCGACCACGACGCGCCCAGCGCGCCGAGGGGGTCGCGGAGGAACGACCCCCACTCGTCCAGCACGTCGGGGTCGGAGAAGGCGATGACCAGCCCTCCCACCACCAGCGCGGTGAGGAGGGCCAGGGCAGGGAGCAGGAGGGCGTCCCCCGCGGCGGCCAACCGGGCGAGGCGACCCGGGCGGGGCGTGGGCGCCCGGGCGGCCCCGCCACCGGCCGGCGGCGGGGGGGCGTCGACGGCACCGGGCGGCGCGCTCACCTCGCCCGCACCTCCCCGTCACGGCCGGGGACGGCCACCCCGCCCGGCTCGGCGGTGCCACCGGCCATGAGCAGGCCGACGAGCTCCCGGTCGGCGTCGGCCCTGTCGACCACCCCGGCGACCCGCCCCCGGTAGAGCACCACGACCCGGTCGGCCAGGGCCAGCACCTCGTCGAGGTCCGAGGAGGTGAGCAGGACGCCGACCCCCCGGTCCCGGGTGGCGACCAGCCGGCGGTGCACCTGCTGGATCGAACCCACGTCGAGACCCCGGGTGGGGTGGGCCAGGACCAGCAACCGCTCGGCACGGAACAGCTCCCGGGCGATGACGAGCTTCTGCTGGTTGCCTCCCGACAGGGTGGAGGCGGGGGCGTCCACCGAGGGCGTCCGCACGTCCAGGTCCTCGACCAGCCGGATGGCGTGGCGGCGCACCGCCCCCCGGTCGATCCGGCCGTGGCGGGAGAAGGGACGGCGGTCGATCTGGTCGAGCACCAGGTTGTCGGCCACCGGGAACGTGCCGACGAGGCCGTCGCGCTGGCGGTCCTCGGGCACGTGGGCGAGCCCCGTCCGCAGCACGCGGCGGGGACCCTGGCCGGTGACGTCGGCGCCCTCCAGGGCAACCGTCCCCGCCCGGGGGCTCCGCAGGCCGCACACGGCCTCGACCAGCTCGGTCTGGCCGTTGCCCTGCACACCGGCGACGGCCACGATCTCCCCGGCCCGGACGTCGAGGGACACGCGGTCGACGGCGCGGACGCCCCGGTCGTCGTCGACCACCAGGTCGCGGACCTCGAGCACCGGCGGCCCCGGCGTGGCCGGCGGCACGTCCACGACCAGCTGCAGCTCGCGGCCCACCATCATGGCGGCCAGCGCCCGGTCGTCGGACTCGCCGGGGGTGGTCGTGCCCACCACCTGCCCGCCCCGCAGCACGGTGATGCGGTCGGCGACGCTCCTCACCTCCCGCAGCTTGTGGGAGATGAAGACGACCGAGCGGCCGTCGGCGGCGAGCTGGCGGACCACGGCCACGAGGTCGTCCACCTCGGCCGGGGTCAGCACGGCGGTGGGCTCGTCGAGGACCAGGCACCGTGCCCCCCGCACGAGGGCCTTGAGGATCTCGACCCGTTGCTGCACCCCCACCGGGAGCTCCTCGACGGTGGCGTCGGGGTCGACCTCGAGCCCGAAGCGCTCGGCCACCTCGGCGACGCGCCGGCGGGCGGCGTCCCGGTCGAGGGCGCCGAGCCGCCCGGTGGGCTCGACCCCGAGCATGACGTTCTCGGCCACCGTGAACACCGGCACGAGCATGAAGTGCTGGTGCACCATCCCCACCCCGGCGGCGATGGCGTCGGCGGGCGAGCGGGCCACCAGCGGGCGGCCGTCGAGGCGGACCTCGCCCTCGTCGGGCCGGTAGAGGCCGAACAGGACGTTCACCAGGGTGGACTTGCCGGCGCCGTTCTCGCCGAGCAGGGCGTGGACCTCGCCGCTCTCGACCGTGAGGTCGACCCCGTGGCAGGCGACGACGCCGGGGAACCGCTTGGTGATCCCCCGCAGCTCGACCCTCATCGGCGGAGCGACCTCACGCCGGGGGGGACGTCTCGACCTCGCCGGCCACGATCTGGCGGCGCAGCTCCTCGAGCCGGTCCTGGAGCTCGGGGGAGACGTCGTCCTCGTGCTCGTGGAACGGGGCGATGCCGACGCCGTCGTTCTCCAGGGTGCCGAGGTTGGTCCCACCCTCGAAGCGCCCCTCGGAGGCGGCGACGATGGCGTCGCGCACGGCCACGTCCATGTTCTTCACCACCGAGGTGAGGAAGAGGTCGCAGCTCTCCTCGACCGACACGCAGCCGTCGGTGTCGACCCAGATCACCTTGGCGTCGTGGTCACGGGCCTCGATGGCGGCCACGGTGCCCAGGCCCACCGGGCCCGCCACCGGCATGATGACGTCGGCACCCTGGTCGAGCAGCGTCTGGGTGGTGGCCCGGCCCTTCGACTCGTCCTCGAAGTCGCCGGTGAAGAGCCCGTCGCCCGCGGCGTTGTCCCACCCGATCAGGCGGACGTCGCCGTCGTTGTCGGCGTTGTACCGCTCGATCCCCAGCTGGAAGCCCTTCATGAAGATGTTGACCGTCGGCAGGTTGACGCCGCCGTAGGTCCCCACCGTCCCGGTCCGGGTCGTGGCGGCCGCCACGTAGCCGGCCAGGAACGCTGCCTGGTCGGTGGCGAAGGTGAGCTCGGCCACGTTGTCGTAGCTCCGGTCCCTCTCCGCCTCGGGATCGAACAGGTCGTTGTCCACGATGGCGAAGAGCTGGTCGGGGTGGGCCTCGGCCGCCTCGGCCGTGGCGTCGCCCAGGAGGAAGCCGACGGTGACGATGAGGTCGCACCCCTGGTCGAGGAAGGCCTGGATGTTGGGGGCGAAGTCGGCCTCGCTCTGGGACTCGAGGAGCTGGGGCTCGAAGCCGAGGTCGTCGGCGGCTTGCTCCACCCCGGCGTAGGCGGTCTGGTTGAAGGAGCGGTCGTCGACGCCGCCGGTGTCGGTCACCTGGCAGGCCGTGAAGTCACCGCCGCCTGCCGTGCCGTCGCCCCCGGCGTCGTCGTCGTCCTCGCCGCAGGCGGCGACGATGACCGCCAGCGCCACCAGGGCGGCGAGGGCCCTGGACCGTCCTCGGTGCATCATCCGCAGTCAGCTCCCTGTCGTGGAGGGCGTGGCTCCGGCAGCCATCTCGCCGCACCCTAGTCACAATTCCCATCGATCGGCCCGGGACGTGCCCCGAGCGCCGGGTGGGGAGCGGGGAGGCTCGTCGTTCCGCGACCGGGAACCGGGATGGGTAGGGCGGAACGGACAGGAGGGCGGTCCGGGCGCCGGGGTCGGGCGCCCGGGCTCGGATAGCGTCGCCGTGTGCCGAGCCACCCCTCCGCCGAGCCGTTCGAGCTGGCAGCCGCGGCAGCGCGGGCCCTGGCGGCGGCCACGGGGGTCGGGCACCACGACGTCGCCGTGGTCCTGGGATCCGGGTGGGCGCCGGCCGCCGGCCCGATGGGCGAGGTGGTGGCCGAGGTGGCCAGCCCCGACCTGCCGGGCTTCCCGCCCGCCACCGTGCCCGGGCACGCCGGCGCCGTCCGCTCCGTCGCCGCCCCCGGCGGCCGGCGCCTGCTGGTGTTCCTGGGGCGGGTCCACGGCTACGAGGGCCACGCGCCGGCGGCCGTGGCCCACGCCGTGCGCACCGCCCACGCCGCCGGCTGCACCGTGGTGGTCCTCACCAACGCCGCCGGGGCGGTGACCGTCGGGTTGGGGGTGGGCCAGCCGGTCGTCGTCGCCGACCACCTCAACCTCACCGGCCGGTCGCCGGTGGAGGGGCCGATGCCCGCCGCCGGGCTGCCGTCGCCCTTCGTCGACCTCACCGACGCCTACTCCCCGCGCCTCCGGGCCCTGGTCCGGGCGGCCGACCCCTCGCTGGCCGAGGGCGTGTACGCCGGCCTCCCCGGCCCCCACTACGAGACCCCGGCCGAGGTCCGCATGCTGCGGACGCTCGGGGCCGACCTCGTGGGCATGTCGACGGTGTGGGAGACCATCGCCGCCCGCCACGTGGGGTTGGAGGTGCTGGCCCTGTCCCTGGTCACCAACGTGGCCGCCGGGCTGTCGGACCGGGGGCCGGACCACGCCGAGGTCCTCGACGCCGGGCGGCGGGCGGCGGCGCGGATGGGGTCCCTGCTGGCCGACGTGGTGGGACGGCTGTGAGGGCCGCGGGCGCCGCCGATGTCGGACGGGGCTGGGGCGCGGTGGGGGCGGCGTGACCCCCGGGGCGGCGGCCGCCGGTGCCCCCGAGCCCGACCTGGTGGCCGCGGCTCGGGCCTGGCGGGACGAGGACCCCGACCCGGCCACCCGGGCCGAGCTGGACCGGCTGCTGGGAGAGGGGACCGGCGACCCCCCCGACCTGGCCGCCCTGGCCGAGCGGTTCGGGGCCCGCCTGCGGTTCGGCACCGCCGGGTTGCGGGGCGAGATGGGGGCGGGGCCCAACCGGATGAACCGGGCGGTGGTGATCCGAGCGACGGCGGGGCTGGCCGCCCACCTGGTGGCCACCGGCCACGCCGGCGGGGCCGTCGTCGTGGGCCACGACGCCCGGCACCGCTCCGACGTGTTCGCCCGCGACACCGCCGCCGTGCTGGCCGCCGCCGGGTTCGAGGTCCACCTCGGCGACCGCCCGCTGCCCACCCCGGTGGTGGCGTTCGCCGTGCTCCACCTGGGCTGCTGCGCCGGGGTGCAGATCACCGCCAGCCACAACCCGGCAGCCGACAACGGCTACAAGCTCTACCTGGGCGACGGGGCGCAGATCGTGCCGCCCGTCGACGCCGAGGTCGCCGCCCAGATCGACGCCGTGGGGCCGCTGGCGTCGGTGCCCCGGGCCGGGCCCGGCGACCCCCGCATCACCCCGGTGGGCGACGCCCTGGCGGCGGCGTACGTCGAGGGGGCCCGCCGCCAGGTCGTGGAGCCGGCGGCGCGTGACGTGTCCGTCGTGTACACGCCCCTGCACGGGGTCGGTCGCCAGGTGGTGGTCGAGGTGCTGACCGCCGCCGGCTTCCCTCCCCCCACCGTCGTGCCCGAGCAGGCCGATCCCGACCCGGACTTCCCCACCGTCGCCTTCCCCAACCCCGAGGAGCCCGGTGCCCTCGACCTGGCCCTCGCCACCGCCTCCCGCCACCCCACCGACGTGGTGCTGGCCAACGACCCCGACGCCGATCGGCTGGCCGTGGCGGTGCCCACCGGGAAGGCCACGGCGGGCACCCCGGCGACGGGCACGGGCGGCGACGCCACGCCGGGGGCAGGCCAGTGGCGGGCCCTCACGGGCGACGAGGTCGGCGTGCTCCTCGCCGACTGGCTGATCGAGCACGGCCACGGGCCCGACCGCCTGGTCGCCACCACCATCGTCTCGTCGTCGATGCTGTCCCGGCTGGCAGCGGCACGTGGCGTGGCCTTCGTGGAGACGCTGACCGGCTTCAAGTGGCTGGCCCGAGCGGCGCTCGACCGGCCCGACCTGCGCTTCGTGTACGCCTACGAGGAGGCGCTCGGCTCGTGCGTCGGCACGCTGGTGCGCGACAAGGACGGCGTCACCGCCGCGCTGGCCTTCGCCGAGCTGGTGGCGGCCGAGCGGCGCCGGGGGCGCACGGTCCTCGACCGGCTGGACGACCTGTCCCGGGAGCTCGGCGTCCACCTCACCCGCCAGCGCTCCGTCCCCGTCCGCGGGGTCGACGGCCTCGGGCGCATGCGGGCCGTGGTGGGCGCGCTGGCCGCCGCGCCGCCCCCCACCCTCGCCGGGGTCCCCGTGGTCGAGGTCGAGGACCTGCGCCGGGGTGGCCGCCTGCCGCCCACCGACGCCGTGGCCCTGCGGGGCGACGGCGTGCGCTTGATCGTGCGCCCCTCGGGCACCGAGCCCAAGCTCAAGTGCTACGCCGAGGCGGTGGTGCCGGTCGAGGGTGGCCTGGACCTGGGCACGGCCCGGGCCCGCGCCGCCGCCAGCGTCGAGCGCATCATCGACGACGCCGTGGCCCTGGTGGGGCCGACGGCTGCCTGACGCCGCCCTCCGTCGGGCGGTGCCGAAGAGCCCCCAGGTCAGGCGGTGCCGAAGAGACGGTCCCCGGCGTCCCCCAGCCCGGGCACGATGAAGGCCCGCTCGTCGAGGCGCTCGTCGACGGCCCCGGTGACCACCCGCTCGACGAGCCCGGACGCCTCGATGCGGGCCAGGCCCTCGGGGGCGGCCAGGACGCAGGCCGCGGTGAGGGGGCCGGCGCCCCGCCGGCGCAGGATCTGGCAGGCGTGGTCCAGCGAGCCGCCGGTGGCCAGCATGGGGTCCAGCACCAGCACGGGCCGGCCACCCAGGTCGGGGGGCACCGAGTCCATGTAGGGCTCGGGCGCCAACGTGTCCTCGTTGCGGGACACGCCGACGAAGGCGGTGTCGGTCTCGGGCAGCAACCGGATCACGGCACCGTGCATCCCCAGCCCGGCGCGCAGCACCGGCACGACGAGGGGAGGGTGGGGGATGCGGACGCCGCTGGCGGGACCGACGGGCGACCGGACCTCGACGGGCTCGGTGGGCAGGGTGCGGCACGCCTCGTAGACGAGCATCCCGGCCAGGTCGTCCATGGCCAGGCGGAAGGCGGCCCGCTCGGTGGACCGGTCACGGAGCCGCGTGAGCAGCCGGGCGGCCAGGGGATGGTCGACGACGGTGAGGTCCATGGTGGGGGCGAGTCTCGCGCTCCCGGCCCGGGCCACCGCCTGCTCAGCAGGCAGCGGCGTCCTCGATGCCGGCGATCGCCGCCGGGTTGATGTGGTCGCGGACCTTGCGGAGCAGCCCGAGGAGCTGGCGCTGCTCCTCGGGGGACAGCGCCCCCGTGAAGCACTCGTCCACGTGCTCGAGGTGGGGGCCGAGCCCGGCCAGCACCCGGTCGAGGCCGGCCGGCGTGAGCTCGGCGAAGGCGCCCCGCCCGTCCGAGGGGCAGGGGACCCGGACCACCAGGCCGTCCCGGTGCAGGCGGTCGATGGCCCGGGTGAGCCCGCTGGGGGTGAGCCCCGCCTGGGCGGCGAGGTCGCTCATCCGGAGGTGGCGCCCGGGCGACCGGGCCAGGCGCACCAGCAGCTCGAAGGAGCCGATGGGGAGCCGGACGTCCCGGGCCAGGCGCTGGTCGAGCTGCGTGCGCAGGGCCGACGAGCTCTCGAGCAGCAGTCCCAGGAGGGTGAGTCGCTCGTCGCCCAGGCGATCCATGGCTCGATCCTACGGTCGGTCCCCGCCGGTGGAGCGCGGGGGGTCACGGCCACTGCCACCCGGTCAGTAGTGCCACGGGTAGGGCGACCAGTCGGGAGGGCGGTGCTCGAGGAAGGCGTCACGGCCCTCCTGGGCCTCGGCGGTGGCGTAGGCGAGGCGGGTCGCCTCGCCCGCGAACACCTGCTGGCCCACCAGGCCGTCGTCCACGAGGTTGAAGGCGAACTTGAGCATGCGCTGGGACGTGGGGCTCTTGGCCATGATGCGCCGGGCCCACTCCAGCCCCACCCGCTCGAGGTCGGCGTGGTCGACCACCCGGTTGACCATCCCCATGCGGTGCGCGTCGTCGGCCGAGTAGGTGTCGCCCAGGAAGAAGATCTCCCGGGCGAACTTCTGGCCGACCTGGCGGGCGAGGTAGGCGGAGCCGAAGCCCCCGTCGAAGCTGGCCACGTCGGCATCGGTCTGGCGGAAGCGGGCGTGCTGGCGGCTGGCCAGCGTCAGGTCGCACACCACGTGGAGGCTGTGGCCGCCGCCCGCCGCCCACCCCGGGACCAGGCACACGACCACCTTGGGCATCGTCCGGATCAGCCGTTGCACCTCGAGGATGTGCAGCCGCCCGGTGCGGGCGGGGTCGGCGGCTCCCACGGTGTCGCCCTCGGCGTAGCGGTAGCCGTCCCGCCCCCGGATCCGCTGGTCGCCCCCGGAGCAGAACGCCCACCCGCCGTCGCGGGGCGACGGGCCGTTGCCGGTCAGCAGCACGCAGCCCACGTCAGGGGTGCGGCGCGCGTGGTCGAGCACCCGCCACAGCTCGTCGACCGTGTGCGGCCGGAAGGCGTTGCGCACCTCCGGCCGGTCGAAGGCGACCCGCACCGTGCCGCGCCCCGGTCCCTCCACGACCGCCCGGTGGTAGGTCAGGTCGGTGAGGTCGAAGCCGGGGACCTGCTCCCAGGCGGTCGGGTCGAACGGCACGTCGGCGAGGATAGGCGCATGGCGGACGCGCGGGTCTGGTCGATCCCGATGCGCACCCGCTTCCGCGGCATCGACCAGCGCCACGGTGTGCTGCTCCGCGGGTCAGCCGGGTGGGGCGAGTGGTCGCCCTT
>DASUJB010000216.1:0-9909 GCA_036279475.1 Acidimicrobiales bacterium
GCGTCGCGGGTCGCCAGATCGACGAAGCGACCGCTGATGTCGACGCCGAGGACCTCGATGCCCCGGGCGGCGAGGGCCCGGGCGTGGCGGCCCGGGCCGCAGCCCACGTCGAGCACCCGCATGCCGGGCCGCAGGCCCAGCACGTCCACGAGGAAGGCCACCTCCTGCCCGGTCCCCTTGGTGAACGAGTAGCGCAGGTAGGCGTCGCCCAGGTGCTCGGCCACCGGCTCGAACCAGTGCCGGTGCTCCCCGCCACGGGGCGGGAAGGGCACGGTGGGGCTGGCCGGGGCGGGGGCCGGGGGACCGGGCACCGCCGGACCGGGCACCGCCGGCCCCCGGTGCCCGCCGTCAGCCCTTGGCATCGGCCCAGGTGGGGCCGAACGCCAGGTGGACCTCGAGGGGCACCCGCAGCTCGACGGCCCCGGACATGGCCTCCGTCACCAGCTTGGCGGCGACGTCCCGCTCGGCCGGAGGCACGTCGAGGAGCACCTCGTCGTGCACCTGGAGGATCAACCGGCTGTCCATGCCCGCCGCCTCGAGGGCGTCCTCGATGCGGACCAGCGCCACCTTGAAGATGTCGGCAGCCAGCCCCTGGATGCCGGCGTTCATGGCCTGCCGCTCGCCGGCCTGGCGGATGCGGAAGTTGCTCGAGGACAGCTCGGGGATCTGGCGGCGGCGACCGAACAGCGTCTCGGTGTAGCCGCGCTCGCGGGCCTCGGCCACGGTCCGCTCCATGTACTGGCGCACCGACGGGAAGGCCTCGAAGTAGGCGGCCAGGATCAGCGCCGCCTCCTCGGTGGGGATGTTGAGGCGCTGGGCCAGCCCGTAGGCCTCCATGCCGTAGGCCAGCCCGTAGCTGACCATCTTGGCCTTGGAGCGCTGCTCGACCGTGATCTCGCCCGGGGCCACGCCGAACACCCGGGCCGCCGTCTCGGTATGGATGTCCCGCCCGGCGGAGAAGCTCTCGACGAGGCCCGGATCCTGGGCCAGGTGGGCGATGCAGCGCAGCTCGATCTGGTTGTAGTCGGCCACCAGCAGCTCGCACCCCGGGGCCGGCACGAACGCCCGCCGGAACTGCCGGCCGATGTCGCTGCGGACCGGGATGTTGTGCAGGTTGGGCTGGTCCGAGGACAGCCGGCCGGTGCGGGCGACGGTCTGGTTGAAGGTGGCGTGGATGCGACCGTCCGGCCCCACCTCGGCCAGCAGGCCGTCGCCGTAGGTCGACCGCAGCTTCTCGACCTCGCGGTAGGCGAGGAGGTGGTCGATGATGGGGTGCTGGCCGACCAGCCTCTCCAGGGACGCGGCATCGGTGGAGTAGCCGGTCTTGGTCTTCTTCTGCGGCGTCAGCCCCAGCTTGTCGAAGAGGATCTCCCGGAGCTGCGGCGTCGAGTTGACGTTGAACTCGCCGACGCCGGCGTCGTCCCAGATGGCCCGGCGCAGCCGCTCCACCTCGGCGGTGAGGCGGTCGCGCAGGCGGCGCAGCTCGTCGGCGTCGACCCCCACGCCGGCATCCTCCATCCGGGCCAGCACCCGGACGAGGGGCACCTCGACCTCGTCGTTCAGCGCCCGCAGGCCCTGGTCGTCGAGCGCCCGGCCGAGGGGGGCCACGAGCCGGTCCACCGCCAGGGCGTGGCGGGCCGTGCGCAGCGCCACGCCCGCCCCGTCGCCGGCACCGTCGAGGTCGAGCCGCCCCTCGGCCTCCGGGCCCTCGACCGGCAGCTCGAGGTGGGCGTAGCGCCTCAGCACCTCGTCGAGCAGGTAGCGGGACTCGGCCGGGTCGAGCAGGTAGGCGGCGATGGCCGTGTCGAGGGCCAGGGCCCGGACGTCGACGCCCAACCCGAGCAGGGACCGCACCAGGGCCTTGGCCTGGTGGGCGGCCACGGGCCGGCCTCCCGCCCCGGGACCGGCCACCAGCGCCCGCAGGGCGGCACGCACGGCCTCGTCGTCCAGGAGGTCGGAGCCCAGCCACGCCACCTCCCGCGCCGCCGGGTCGGTGACGACGGCGACGCCCTCGAGCGGCGTGCGGCCCTCGCTGCCCCGCCAGGCGGCCGCCAAGGCCAACGGCGCACCGTCGCCACCGGCGCGCGCCTCGGCGAGCACGCGGACCGCCTCGGCGGCCGTGCCCGAGGCGGTGAGCTCGGCCTCCAGGACCTCGGCCGCGGGGGAGCCCACGCCGAGATCGTCCCCCAGCGCCTCGGCGAGGCGCTCGGCCAAGCTGTGGAACTCGAGGAAGTCGAACAGGCGGCGCACCTCCTCCACGTCCGGGTCCCGGCGGTCGAGGTCGTCCACCGTCACCCCGACGGGGGCGTCGCACACCAGGGCCATGAGCTCGGCGTTGCGCCGGATCTGGGCCTCGTGGGCCACGAGGTTGGCGCGCAGCCTGGGCGTCTGCTCGTCGACGTGCTCGAAGATCCCGTCGATGCTGCCGTAGGCGTTGACCAGCCGGGCCGCCGTCTTCTCCCCCACGCCCGGCACACCGGGGAGGTTGTCCGAGGTGTCGCCCCGCAGGGCGGCGTACTGGAGGTAGAGGCGGGGCGGCACGCCGGTGCGCTCCTCGATCCCCGCCTCGTCGTAGAGCACGTAGTCGGAGACGCCCCGGCGGTTGTAGAGCACCTTGACGTGGGGGTCCTCGACGAGCTGGTAGGCGTCGCGGTCGCCCGTGACGACGATGACGTCGAGGCCGGCGTCGCGCGCCTGGGTGGCCAGGGTGGCGATGACGTCGTCGGCCTCGTAGCCGGGCAGGTCCAGCACCGTGATGCCCAGCGTCTCGACGACCTCGCGCACCAGGCCGATCTGCTGGCGCAGGATGTCGGGGGCGGCGGCCCGGTTGGCCTTGTAGCTGTCGAGCTGTTGGTGGCGGAACGTGGGCTCCGGACGGTCGAACGCCACCGCCATGCGCCGGTGCCCGTGGTCGCGCATGAGGTTGATCAGCATCGAGGTGAAGCCGAACACCGCGTTGGTGACCTGCCCCGAGGCCGTCGACAGGTCGGTGGGCAGGGCGAAGAACGCCCGGTAGGTGAGGGAGTTCCCGTCGATCAGGAGCAGCGGGTCGCCGGCCATCGGCGCCCAGGCTAGGCGCCGGGCTCGATCTCGCCCTCGATGACGCGATGGCTGATCTCCCGCATGGTGACCCGGTCCGACATCGCCCTCCGCTGGATGAAGCCGAACGCCGAGCTCTCGCTCATGGAGAACTCGTCCATCAGCTTGCCCTTGGCCCGGTCGACGACCTTGCGGGTCTCGAGCTGCTCCTCCAGGCTCGCCGTCTGGTCCTGCAGGGCGCGCAGCTCCTTGAACCGGCCCAGCGCCACCTCGACGGCGGGCACGAGCTCGCTCCGCTCGAACGGCTTGACCAGGTAGGCCAGGGCGCCGGCGTCGCGGGCCTGCTCGATGAGGTCGCGCTGGCTGAAGGCCGTGAGGATGAGGACGGCCGCCCGCCGCTCGCCGGCGATCTCCCGGGCGGCGGACAGGCCGTCGAGGCCCGGCATCTTGATGTCGAGGATGGCCAGGTCGGGCTCGAGCTCGCGCACGAGCTTCACGGCCTCGTCGCCCCGCCCTGTCTCGCCGACGACCTCGTACCCCTCGTCCTCGAGGGTCTCCTTCAGGTCGAGGCGGATGATGGCCTCGTCCTCGGCGATGACGACGCGGGTTGCCAAGGGCGTTCCTTTCGATCTTGCCGGCTGCGTTCTAGCGCGACTTCGACTCGGCGACGAACTGGTCGAGCAGCGCGTCCTGGCGGTGCTCGAGGCGGTCGATCTCGGCGGCCACCTCGTCGCGGTGGCGGCGCATCGCCTGCGCGTGCCGCTCGGCCTGGCGGTGGTCGTGCTCGGCCACGGGCGTCTCGGAGACGAGCGAGCGCAGCCGGGCGTCGTCGGCCGCCTCCGCCAGGTGGGCGAGCTGCTCCGAGGACACCTCGAGCTCGCGGCGCAGCTGCCGGAGGCGCTCGCCGACCTGGCCGAGGCGGCGCTCGAGGGACGTCCTGGACATGCGACGGATTGTAGGGGACGCCGTCCGGGTCGCTGGACGCCGCGGGTACGTTCGGCGGCGATGACCACCGACCCCTGGGGCATCGACGACGGGTACGTCGACACGACCGGGACCTGGCACCCGACGTCCCCGGAGACCCGGGAGGCGCTCCGGTGCGCCATGACGGGAGACGCCGAGGTGCCGCCGTCCCCGCCCCGCCCCCTGTGGGTCGTCCGGGCCGGCGCCGCCGAGCCCCTCCTGGGACCGTGCGAGCTGCACCTCGAAGGCGGGGAGCGGCGGCCCGCCTCCCCTGCCCTGCCGCCCGACCTGCCGATCGGCTACCACGAGCTGCACCCGCTCGACGGCGGGCCCGTCACCCGCCTGGTCGCCACCCCCGGCCGGTGCCACCTCCCGGCCGACCTGCGGGCGTGGGTGCTGGCCGTGCAGCTCCCGACGTGCCGGTCGGCGGCGAGCTGGGGCGTCGGCGACCTGGCCGACCTCCGCTCCCTGGGCGCGTGGGCAGCGGGCCGGGGTGCCGGCATGGTGGCGGTCAGCCCCCTCCACGCACCGCTGCCCCTCGACCGGGTCCAGCCCAGCCCCTACTTCCCGTCGAGCCGGCGATGGCTGAGCCCGCTGGCGCTCCGGGTCGAGGACGTGCCGGGCGCGGCGGGGTCAGCCGAGGTGGCGGCGCTCGCCCCCCGGGCCCGCGGCCTCAACTCCGGGGCCGTGGTCGACCGCGACGCGGCCTGGGCCCTGAAGCGCCGGGCGCTGGAGGCCGTGTGGTCGGCCGGCGTCGCCGACCGCGCCTTCGAGGCGTGGCGCGCCGCCATGGGCGAGCCGCTCGAGACCTACGCCCGGTTCTGCGCCCTGGCCGAGCACCACGGGAGCGGTTGGCGGAGCTGGCCTCCCGAGCACCGCCACCCGGCGGCGGCCGGCGTGGCCGCCTTCGGGGCGGCGAGGGCCGACCGGGTGGCGTTCTGGGCGTGGTTGCAGTACCTCGCCGACGGCCAGCTGCGGGAGGTGGAGGAGGCCGTCCCCCTCCTGACCGACCTGGCCATCGGCGTCGACCCCGACGGGGCCGACGCCTGGATCCACCAGGACGCCCTGGCCCACGGCGTGCGCGTCGGCGCCCCGCCCGACGAGTTCAACCGGCGGGGACAGGACTGGGGCCTGCCCCCGTTCACGCCTCACGGGCTGCGCGACGCCGCCTACGAGCCACTGGCCCGGTTGTGGAGGGCGGCCATGGGCCGTGGCGGGGGCCTGCGGATCGACCACGTGATGGGCCTGTTCCGCCTGTTCTGGATCCCGCCGGGGGGAGAGCCCGCCGACGGCGCCTACGTGCGCTACCGCGGCGACGAGATGCTGGCCGTGCTGGCCATCGAGAGCGCCCGGGCCGGGACCGTGGTCGTGGGCGAGGACCTGGGCACCGTCGAGCCCGAGGTGCGGGCGGCGCTGGCCGGCGCCGACGTGCTGTCCTACCGCCTGGCCTGGTTCGAGGACGAGCCGCCCGAGCGCTACCCGGCGCGGGCCCTGGCCGCGGTGACCACCCACGACCTCCCCACCGTGGCCGGCGCCTGGTCCGGGGAGGATGCCGCCGACCAGCACGCCGCCGGCATCGAGCCCGACGAGCAGGCGCTCGACCGCTTGCGCCGGCGGCTGACCGACCTCACCGGCCTGGGTCCCGGTGCCGCCGTCGAGGACGTCATCGTCGCCGTCCACCGGCGGTTGGCGGCGGCGCCGAGCGCGCTGGTGGCCGCCACGCTCGAGGACGCCCTGGCGTCGCCCCGCCGGCCCAACCTCCCGGGCACCACGGACGAGCGGCCCAACTGGTCGATCGCGCTGCCGTCGCCGCTCGAGGAGGTGATGGAGGACCCCCTCGTGGCCAGGGTCCTCGAGGCCCTCCGCCGCTGAGGCCAGGAGCGCCCGCCTGCCGTGGCGCGGGCGACGTCGCCGCCTCCGACGGGCCCACCGGGCCTGCCGCCGGCCCCCGCCGGGAGGGGAGCGCGCCTACACGAGGTGGTCGACGAAGCCCTCGAGCTGGCGCAGGTTGCGGCACTCGAACACGCCGTCGCAGTGGACGGCGTACTCGCCGATGATGGAGTCGCCCGTGTTCCAGTAGCTGCGGGGCTCGGGGTTGAGCCAGTAGACGTGACGGGCCCGGTGCTGCATCTCCTTGACCACCCACGACTGGGTGGCGTGGTAGTTGTTCCGGGCGTCGCCCAGCAGGAGCACGGTGGTCTTGGGGCCCACGTCCCGGCCGTAGCGCTGCCAGAAGGCCTCGAAGGCGTGGCCGTAGTCGCTGTGGCCGTCCACCCAGATGACGTCGGCCTCGGTGTTGACCCGGTGGACGGCCTCGCCGATGTCCTCCGTCCCCTCGAAGTAGCGGGTCACCTCGTCGATGCCGTCGATGAACACGAACGCCCGCACCTTGGAGAACTGGTGCGAGATGGCGTAGACGAGCTGGAGGGTGAAGCGGGCGAAGGCCGCCACCGACCCGGAGATGTCGGCCACGACGAAGATCTCGGGCTTGGAGGGCCGGGGATAGCGGAAGCGGGGCTCGAGGGGCACGCCCCCGGTGGACAGCGAGTGCCGCACCGTCGAGCGGAAGTCGAGGGGGCCCTTGCGACCGTGGCGCCGCTTGCGGGCCAGCCGCACGGCCAGCTTGCGGGTGAGGGGGTAGATCGCCCGGCGGAGCGCCCCCATCTCCTCCCGGCTGGCGTGCATGAAGTCGACGTCCTCGGGCCGGGGCTTGCGCAGGGTGCGGGCCATGGCCTCCACGCCCCGGTCGGCCACCAGCCGGCGACGGATCTCCGCCTCGATCTCCTTGCGGAGCTGGTCGATGCGGGCCTCGTACTCGTCGCGCTCGAGGCGCTCCTCGAACGCCGTCAGCGGCTCGGGCGACCGGTCCCGCGCCTGCTGCATCAGCTTCTCCAGGACGCCGTCGAGGTCGAGGTTCCGGAGGGTGCGGTAGAGGTAGTAGGTCCCGCCGACCGGGCGCCCGGGCTCCATGCCGGCGTAGCGGCGCACCGCCTGGCGGGCGAGCGCCTGCAGGAGCGGACCGTTGCCCTGGGCCAGGGCCATCATCAGCATCTCGGCCAGCTGCTCGGGCGTCATCGCGTCGCCCGCGCCGCCCGACCCCTGCTGGCCGCCCCGGGCGTCGGACATCAGCTCGTCGAGGTCGGCCATGGCGTCGGCCTGGTCCTCGGTGAGGGCGTACTCCCGACCCCGCAGAGAGAAGTACACCTCGAACACCGTCTCGAACACGCGCCAGTGGGTGGCGTTCTTCACCAGCGTGGCACCGAGGGCGTACTTGAACGCGGCCCGGTCCCCCACCGGCACGTGCTGGACCGCCTGCATGGCGTCGAGGTTCTCGGTGAGGCTCACCGGCAGGCCGGCGGTGCGCAGCTCGGCGATGAACCCCGACAGCAGCTCCGTGAGCGCGGCCCCCGCCCCGGCGCCGGCCCCGGCCAGGCGGGTGGCCGCGTCGGCGACGGCCTGGGACCCGTCAGCCATTGCGCTGCCACGGGCGGCCGGCGCCGGCCCGGGCCGCCGGCTCGCCGCCGAGCGAGGTGTCCTGCTCCAGCTCCTTGGTGGCCTTGGCGATGTCGCTCTGGTACTTGAGCAGGATGTTGGCCGTCCCGGTGGCGGTGGCGGCGTCCACCTGCTCGACCCCCAGCAGGAGCAGGGTGCGGGCCCAGTCGAGCGTCTCGGACACCGAGGGCGCCTTCTTCAGCTCCAGCTGACGGATCGACCGGACGATGCGGGCCACCTGGTCGGCCAGGTTCTCGGTCACGCCGGGCACCTTGGCCAGGACGATCTCCCGCTCGCGCTCGAGCTCCGGGTAGTCCACGTGCAGGAAGAGACAGCGGCGCTTGAGCGCCTCGGACAGCTCGCGCGTGTTGTTGGACGTGAGGAACACCAGCGGCACCTGCCGGGCGGTGACCGTGCCGAGCTCGGGGATGGACACCTGGTAGTCGGAGAGGATCTCGAGGAGGAGGGCCTCGGTCTCGACCTCCACCCGATCCACCTCGTCGATCAGCAGCACGACCGGCTCCTCGGCCCTGATGGCCTCGAGCAGGGGGCGGCTGAGGAGGAACTCGTCGGAGAAGATGTCGTCCTCGACGTCAGCCCAGGTGGCGCCGTCGTTGCGCTCCGCCTGGATGCGCAGGAGCTGCTTCTTGTAGTTCCACTCGTACAGCGCCTTGGACTCGTCGAGGCCCTCGTAGCACTGGAGCCTGATGAGGCGGGCCCCCGACATCTCCGCCACCGACTTGGCGAGCTGGGTCTTGCCCGTGCCCGCCGGCCCCTCGACGAGCACGGGCTTGCCCAGGCGGTCGGCCAGGAAGACGACGCCGGCGATGCCGTCGTCGGCCAGGTAGTCGACCTTGGCCAGCGACTCGCGAACGGCCGGGACGGATGCGAAGCGATGGCTGCCGCGCGGCGCCGTGTCGGTCATCGGCCCAGCGTACCGGCGCGCTTGACCCATGGGTCAAGCGGAAGCGACACCCGCCACGGCCGGTGGCGCCGGTGCCGCCGGCGAGCCACGGCGCCCCGGGGAGGGCCACGGAGGCCCAGGTCGGCCGGGGCAACGGGGCCGGGGCCGGAGGCGGGCGGGCGGACCGGCCCCCGCCCCGCTGCTTCCCGGTCCGGGGGGGCGGTACCTCGGCACCGCCTCGCTCACCATGGCAGGGCCGAGGTTGGGAAAAGGTTGGTTCCGGTGACGTCCGTCACCAACGTTTCGCGCGGAGCGTCAAACACTTCTATACTGAAAGTGCTCTTGTGGGTGGGCCCGGGACAGGGGCAAGGACGAGGCGAGGCGGACCATGGTGCAGAGCGAGCTGGCCGGGCGACGGCGTGACATCGAGGAGGCCCGGGCCGACGCCGGCGGGTCGAGCGCGCCCGTCGACCCCCTGGTGCTGGCGTCCTGGCGCCGCAGCGAGGCGGTGGTCGGCGCCACGGTCGAGGCGGCACCCGTCGGGTCGAGCGACGACGCGGCGCGGCGGTGGGACGACTCGGCGATCCGGCGGGCAGCGCCCCGCCTGGCCGACGACCTCGAGCAGCTCGCCGTCACCGGCGACCTCATCACCCTCGTCACCGACGCCGACGGCCGGGTGATGTGGCAGGCGACGCCCCCGTGGCTGCGGCGGTCCGCCGACCGGGTCGGCCTGGTCCCCGGCGGGGTGTGGAACGAGGGCACGATGGGGACCAACGGCGTGGGCCTCGCCCTGGCGGCCGACCGCCCGGCGTCGGTCTTCGCCGCCGAGCACTGGCTCGGCGGCGTGCAGGACTGGGTCTGCTACGCGGCCCCCGTCCACGCCCCCGACGGCACCCAGGTGGGTGCCCTCGACCTCTCCACCCGCTGGACCCACGCCCACCCCCTCGCCCTGGCGACGGTGGCTTCCCTGGCGCGCCTCGTCGACAACGAGCTGCGGTCGTGCCCCGGTGTGGCCCTCCGGCCGCCGGCGCCCCGCCTCGAGCTGCGCGTGCTGGGAGAGCCGCAGGTCGTGCTGGGCGGCAAGCCCGTCCGCCTCACACACCGGCAGCTCGAGATCCTCACCATCCTGGCCGTCGCCGACGGGTGCTCGCTCGACCAGCTCCACGCCCGGCTCTACGGCGACCGGCCGGTGGCGACGGCGACGCTCAAGGCGGAGATCTCCCACCTGCGCCGGTCGCTGTCCGGCCGCCTGGCGTCCCGGCCCTACCGCCTCACCGCGCCGTGCCGGGTCGACGCCGACGAGCTGCCCCGGCGCCTCCGCTCCGGCGACGTCGACGGCGCCGCCCGCCTCTACCGCGGCCAGCTCCTCCCGGCCAGCGAGGCTCCCTTCCTGGTCGAGCTGCGCCAGCAGCTCGACGTGGCCCTGCGCACCGCCCTGCTGCGGGACGGCACCTGTGCCTCGGTGCTCCGCTACGCCCAGGTCCAGCCCTACGACGCCCAGGTCCTCGAGA
>DASUJB010000217.1:0-7479 GCA_036279475.1 Acidimicrobiales bacterium
TCGTCTACCGCACGGTGACCGAGGCCACCGCCCAGGGCTCGGGAGGTCGCCAGGGCATCGGTGCCGGGGCAGCGGGCGTCGGCGGCGCCCTGCAGTGGAGCATCCCGTTCCGGGCGTACTCGGCGGCCAACTGGCTGGCCCTGTACGCCCAGCGGCACTTCCACGAGTTCGGTACCACCCGCGAGCAGCTGGGGATGATCTCGGTCAACGCCAGGAGGAACGCGGGCCTCAACCCCAAGGCGATCTACCGCCAGCCCATGAGCCTCGAGGACTACCTCGGGGCCCGGATGATCACCACGCCGTTCGGCCTCTACGACTGCGACGTGCCCGTCGACGGGTCCACGGCGGTGGTCGTCTCGCGGGCCGAGCACCGCGCCGGGCTCGACCACCCGGCCGCCCGCGTCGAGGCCGTGGGCACCGCCCTGCGCGGCCGGCCGTCGTGGGACCAGTGGGACGACATGACCACCATGTCGGCCCGCGACGCCGCCGCCCACCTGTGGACCCGGACCGACCTCTCCCCCGCCGACGTCGACGTCGCCGAGCTGTACGACGGCTTCAGCTTCCTGGCCATGGTGTGGCTCGAAGCCCTCGGGTTCTGCGGCCGGGGCGAGGGGGGGCCGTTCGTGGAGGGCGGGCAGCGCATCGCCCTCCACGGCGAGGTGCCCCTCAACACCCACGGCGGGCAGCTCTCCGCCGGCCGGCTGCACGGCTACGGCTTCATCCACGAGGCCTGCGCCCAGCTGCGGGGCGAGGCGGGCGACCGGCAGGTCGAGGGGGCCGAGGTGGCCGTGGTGTCGAACGGCGGCGGACCCATCGCCGGCGCCCTGCTGCTGACGAGAGACGACTGAGAGGCATCCCGATGACCCTGATGATGCTGCTGGAGATGGTGGTGGCCGCCCTCGGTGACCGCCGGGCCGTCGGCACCGGGCCCCGAGCCGTCACCTACGAGGAGCTCCACCGGCGGGCGGGGGTGGGGGCGGCGCTGCTGCGACGGCTCGGCGCCCGCCACCTGGCCTACGTGGGCACCAGCACCGACGCCCTCCCCGTCGCCCTGTTCGCCGCGGCGTGGGCCGGCGTCCCGCTGCTCCCCCTCAACTACCGGCTCAGCGGCGAGCAGCTCCGCGACCTCGTCGGTCGCCACGACGACGTGCTGGTCATCGCCACCGAGGACGCCCGGGCCCGGGTCGAGGGCCTCGGCATGCGGGTGATGTCCACCACCGAGTGGGAGCAGGCGTGCGCCGAGCCCGCGACCGTCGAGCCGTCGGCCACCACCGGCGAGGACGTGGCCGTGCTGCTGTACACGAGCGGCACGACCTCGGAGCCCAAGGCGGTGGTCCTCCGCCACCGGCACGTCAGCTCCTACGTCATCAGCTCGGTCGAGTTCGCCTCGGCCGCCGAGGACGAGGCCACGCTGGTGAGCGTCCCGCCCTACCACATCGCCGGCGTGGCGACGATCATGTCGAACGTCTACGCCGGGCGGCGCATCGTCTACCTCCCGTCGTTCAGCCCCGAGTCCTGGCTCGACCTGGTGCGCGAGGAGCACGTCACCCACACCATGGTCGTGCCCACCATGTTGTCGAGGATCGTCGACCACCTGGGCGAGGGCACGCCCTCGGCCACCCCGTCGCTGCGCACGCTGGCCTACGGGGGGGCCCGGATGCCGGTGAGCGTCCTGGCCCGGGCGCTGGAGGCCTTCGGCGACGGGACCGACTTCGTCAACGCCTACGGGCTCACCGAGACCAGCTCCACCATCGCCGTCCTCGGGCCCGAGGACCACCGCGCCGCCTTCACGTCCGACGACCCGTCGGGCCTGGCCCGGCTGTCCTCGGTGGGCCGACTGGTCCCCGGCGTGGACGTCGAGATCCGCGATCCGTCCGGTGCCGCCCTCCCCGAGGGCGAGGTCGGCGAGATCTGGGTGCGGGGCGACCAGGTGTCGGGCGAGTACCTCGGTACCGGCACGGCCCTCGACCCCGACGGTTGGTTCCCCACCCGTGACCGGGGATCGGTCGACGCCGAGGGGTACCTGTTCATCGAGGGGCGATCGGACGACACGATCATCCGGGGCGGGGAGAACATCGCGCCGGCGGAGATCGAGGACGTCCTCCTCGAGCACCCCGACGTGCAGCACGTGGCCGTGGTGGGCGTCCCCGACGAGGAGTGGGGCCAGCGCATCGCCGCCGCCGTCGTGCTCCGGCCGGGGGCCGAGCTGACCGAGGACCAGCTGCGGGAGTGGGCCCGGGCCCGCCTGCGGACGTCGAAGACCCCGGACACCATCGCCTTCCGGGCCGAGCTGCCCGTCACCGAGACCGGCAAGCTCCTCCGCCGGCGAGTGCTCGAGGACCTGGCCCCCACCGCCTCGGCCTGAGCCGCACGGCGCCCTGACCCGGCTCCGGGGTGCCCGGACCGGGTCACGGCGCCAGGGCGTCGTGCCCCGGGGGGGCGAGGCGCCCCCCGTCCGGCTCAGTCCGAGGACGGCAGGGGCTTCGCGCCCCGCACCACGAGCGGCGTGTCACCGATGGTGAGGGTGCCCTCGCCGCCCTGGGTGCACAGCAGCTCCACGCCCAGGTCGTCGTCGGCGTAGCGCTTGCCCATCACGGTGGGCTCGCCGGGGGCGGAGGCCGCCACGCGGGCCTCGGCCGAGCCCGCCTCGCGCATGGGCTGGCCCCCACAGCGGAGGTCGACGTCGGGCTCGTCCTTGGGAGCTCGTACCACGACCACCTGGGTGTCGCAGGCGGCGCTCTCGAGGCGGGTTCCGGGCTTCAACCTCATGGGGACGTCTCTCCCTGGTCGGGGTGCGATCGATGGGCGGCCTCGGCACGGCCGTGGTCGCGGTGAGGGTCGACGGCCGGCCACCGGTCGGTCGACCGGCAGCAGGTGACGTCGACGTTAGCCGCTGGGCGCGTCGCTCCAACGGTTGCGTTCTAACATACACGTCATCTATCGTGGTCGTCGCTCCAGCTGACCTCGACACACGAGAAGGAAGGGACGTCGTCATGCCCTCTCGCCAGCTCGGTTTCCCGGTGTTCGACGCCGACAACCACATGTACGAGACCACCGACGCGCTCACGCGGTTCATCCCTCGCGAGTACGACGGCGTGATCGACTACGTCGACGTGAAGGGACGCACGAAGATCACGGTCAAGGGCCGGATCAGCGACTACATCCCCAACCCGACCTTCGAGAAGGTGGCGGCCCCCGGCGCCCAGGAGGAGTACTTCCGGGTCGGCAACCCGGACCGCAAGTCCCGTCGGGAGATCATGGGCAAGGCCATCACATCCCCGCCCGCCTTCCGGGAGCCGGGTCCCCGCATCGAGCTGATGGACGAGCTGGGCCTCGACCGCTCGCTCATGTGGCCGACCCTGGCCAGCCTGGTCGAGGAGCGCCTGCGCGACGATCCCCTGGCCATCCACGCCGTGATCCACGCCCTCAACCAGTGGATGCACGAGCAGTGGACCTTCAACTTCGAGGACCGGATCTTCGCCACCCCGGTGATCACCCTGCCCATCCTCGAGAAGGCCATCGAGGAGCTCGAGTGGGTGCTGGAGCGCGGCGCCCGCGCCATCCTCGTGCGGCCGGCCCCGGTGCCCGGGTTCCGCGGTCCCCGCTCCTTCGCCCTGCCCGAGTTCGACCCCTTCTGGAAGCGGGTGGAGGAGGCCGGCATCCTCGTCGGCATGCACGCCAGCGACAGCGGCTACCAGCGCTACATCAACGAGTGGGAGGGCGTGCGCGACGACGAGTTCACCCCGTTCCGGGGCATGTCGGGCTTCGCCGCCATCGTCGGCGGGGGAAGCCGCCCCATCATGGACACGGTGGCGTCGGCCGTCGGTCACGGCATGTGCTCCCGCTTCCCCAACCTCAGGATCGCCCCCGTCGAGAACGGCTCCCAGTGGGTGCGGCCCCTGATCGAGTCGATGGAGCACGGCTACAAGTTCGCTCCCGAGGCGTTCGCGGAGCACCCCGTCGAGGCCTTCAAGCGCTGCTTCTGGGTCCATCCCTTCCACGAGGACGACCCGAAGGGCCTGGCCGACCTGATCGGCGTGGACAACATCATCTTCGGGTCCGACTACCCCCACCCCGAGGGGCTGGCCGACCCGCTCAGCTTCGTCGACGAGCTGACGGCCTTCAGCGACGAGGACAAGGCCAAGATCATGGGCGGCAACCTCGCCCGGGCCATGAACCTCCCCGAGGACGTCAAGGTCTGACCGCACCGCCCCGGCCCGCCCTCCGCCGCTCGGAGGGGGGAGGGCCGTCCCGGAGCACGCCGCCCCGGCACCATCCCGTGGTGCCGGGGCGGCGTGCCGTCGCGCCCGCCCACGGCTCGTGGAGTGGCCCTCCGGCCCTGCTCACGCCGCGTGACACCCGGCGCCCGTCGCCCTGACCGTTGCCGTGCGACGAGCTGGGGGTTCGCTAGGTTTCCCCTGTGTGGAGCCGACCGACGCGACCCGACGGGCACCGTTCGCCGCCAACCCCCGGGTCGGTGAGCGGGGGGCCAGCACCCAGCGCCGGATCCTCGCCGCCGCCCTGGACGTCTTCGCCGAGCACGGCTTCCACGACGCCAGCGTCGAGCTGATCGCCGAGGCCGCCGGCTGCTCCCGCCCGGCCTTCTACCAGTACTTCTCCAGCAAGGAGGACGTGTTCTTCCGGCTGGCGAACGACCTGGCCGCGGGCATGGGCCGCCTCGGCGACGAGCTGGGCACGGTGGCGGCCGACGCCTCCGGCGTCGACCACCTCCGGTCGTGGCTGGGCGACCTCGCCGACCTCCAGGCCACGTACGCGCCCGTGTTCATGGTCTTCCAGGTGGCCACCCGTGACGAGGCCCGCACCCGTCGAGCCTCGCGGGGCATCAGCCGGCGCATGGGCGAGGCCATCCTCCAGGGCCTGGGCCCGCGCCCGGGCGTGGCGGTCGACGCGCTCGGCAGCACGGTGACCACCATCGTCCTCCGCACCGTCCACTACTGGCAGTCGGGCATCGCCCGACTGCCCCGCCAGCGGTTCCTCGACGGCCTGGCCCAGACCCTGCACCGCCTGCTCCACGGACCCCTGCCCGGCGTCAACGTCGGCCCGCCCGTCGACGCCGCCCGGCGGCCCGCCCCCCGGTGGCCGGACCTCCCCGACCCGGGGAACGGGGCGGCGTCCCTGCGCCGGCGGGGGCAGGAGACGAGGAGGAAGCTGCTGGAGGCGGGCAGCGCCGTGCTGCCCCGTCGGGGCTACCACGAGACGCGCGTCGACGACATCGTCACCGAGGCCCACGTCTCGCACGGCAGCTTCTACCGCTACTTCGAGAGCAAGGACCACCTCTTCCACGTCCTCGCCGACGAGGCGGCCGCGGCCATGGCCGACCTCGTCACCGGCTTCCCCGACGACGTCGGCAGCGACGAGCTGCACGCCTGGCTGGCGGGGTGGTTCGCCACCTACCGCCGCAACGGCGCCGTCATCAGCCTGTGGCAGGAGATCGACTACGCCGACGTGGACCTGGCGCCCTTCTCCGTCGAGATCGCCCGTGTCGTCATCGACCGCCTGACCCGGATCCTGGCCCGGCGGGGGTTCGGCGACGCCCGCCTGGACGCCACGGTGCTCCTCTCCGTCGTCGAGCGGGTGCCCTACAGCGTGCTGGTGCTCCGCTACGTCGAGGAGGGGGAGGCCGTCGACGCCGCCACGTTCTTCATCCGGCGGGGCCTCTTCGGCCTGGGCGGTGCTGGCAATTAGCTGACGTAGTCGTTAGCTTCGCCGCCGGGGAGACGAGGGGGAGCCGCCATGACCGACAGCAGTGACACGCCGGCAGCCAGCGGCCAGGCGACGACGGACGACGTGCACGCCCGGCTCGCCTACGAGCGATCGGCGCGGCCCCGCCAGTACTTCGCGGCCCGCCGCGCCGCCTCTCCCGTCGACCAGGGCCTCGACGCCGACCAGTGCACGCTCCTGCGCCGACCCGACGTCGAGCACGCCCTCCGCAACTGGCAGGACTACTCGTCGGACTTCGGCGGAATCATGGGCAGCGAGGAACCCATCATCCCCCTCAACGTCGATCCACCGGCGCACGTGCGGTACCGCCGCCTGCTCGACCCGTACTTCGCCCCCCGGAAGGTGGCGGAGCTGCAACCGGCGGTGCAGCGCCACGCCACCGACCTCGTGGACGGGTTCGTGGACCGTGGGAGCTGCGACCTCTCGGCCGAGCTGGCCGTGCCCCTGCCGTGCTCGACCTTCCTCAGCCTCCTCGGCCTCCCCCTCGACGAGCTGGACGACCTGGTGAGGTGGAAGGACATCATGATCCGGCCCGACCACGTCACCGCCGACCCCGACGAGGCCCTCCGGCTCCAGGCCGAGACGGCGATGGAGATCTACGGCCGGTTCACCGCCGAGGTGACCGACCGCCGCGCCCGCCCGCGCGACGACCTCATCACCTACCTGACGCGCGCCGAGATCGACGGCGAGAGGCTCACCGACAGCGAGCTCGTCCGCATCTGCTTCCTCCTCCTGGCCGCCGGCCTCGACACGGTCACCATCTCGCTGGAGTGCATCTTCGCCTTCCTGCTGGAGCACGACGACGCCCGTCGGATGGTGGTCGACGAGCCGGGCTCGGAGGTCGACCTGGTCGAGGAGGTGCTGCGGGTGGAGACCCCCGTCCAGGGCGTGCTCCGCCGCACCACCCGTGACATCGAGCTGGGCGAGGGCGTCGTCCTGCCCGAGGGCGCCACCGTGGCCATCGGCCTCGCCTCCGCCAACGTCGACCCCGACGGCCTGCCCGGTGCCGACCGGGTCGACGTCCGCCGGCGCGACATGCGCAACCTCGCCTTCGGCGGCGGGCCGCACCGCTGCCTCGGGTCCCACCTCGCCCGCATGGAGCTGCGCACCGTGGTCCGCACCTGGCACGACCGCATCCCCCGCTACTCGCTGGCCCCCGGGGCCGAGGTCGTCTGGAACAGCTCGGGGCTCCGGGGCGTCGACCACCTGCCCCTCGTGTGGCCGGGGGGAGGACCGGCGTGAGGCTAGAGATCGACGCCGAGCGGTGCCCGGGGCACGGTCGCTGCTGGGACCTGGCGCCGCTCCTCGTCGCCGGGGACGACCTGGGGCGGGGGGTGGCGCGGGGCGAGGGCACGGTGCCGCCCGAGCAAGAGGCCACCGCCCGCGCCGCCCGGGCTTGCCCGGAGCGCACCGTCGTCGTGCACGGCTGACCGGCGCCGGCGGCAGGCCCCGGCCCGTCGCGACCCGACCACGGCCGTCCCGGCCCGGCCCCAGGCCCCCACCGGGCGGTCACCACCAGGAGAGGACAGCATGGAGCTGACGGGGTACGAGGGGAAGGTGGCGCTCGTCACCGGCGCGGCGGGTGACGGCATCGGCCAGGCGATCGCCCGCCGGCTGGCCGGGGCCGGAGCGGCCACGGTGGTCACCGACGCCCACGCCCGGCGCACCGAGACGGTGACGGCCGACATCGCAGCCGACACCGGGGGCCGTGTCGTCGGCCCCGTCATGGCCGGGGCC
>DASUJB010000218.1:0-8145 GCA_036279475.1 Acidimicrobiales bacterium
CTCGGCGTGGGGGGCGATCTCCGCCTCGGCGAAGTCGCGCACCAGGGCCCGCAGCGCCTGCTGCTCCTCCGTGAGCTCGACGTGCACGGCGGCGATCGTAGGGCCACGCCGGCCGCGGTCCCGACCGGGCGATCGGACCCGGAACCCCGCCACCGAGCTCGGCCACCGGCGCGCGGGGCGGCCATCCCCCCCCGGTACCCGCTCGGAGCGGCGACCCCCCCGGTACCCGCTCGGGGCGGCGACGGTCCCGCTCGGGGCGGCGACGCCACCCGGCCGGGCCCGGGGTTGGCGGCGGCCGTCACCCTAGGCTCGGCCCGTGACGCCCGAGCCCGCCCCCCTCGCCGTCGTCGGGGGGCGGCTCCTCACCGGGCTGGTCGACGTCACCTCCGACCTCGCAGCCCTCGACGGCCACGGCCTGTGGGCCGTGGTGCTGCCCTTCGACGGCGAGCCCGTCCTGGCCCGCTTCGCCGAGGCCCGGCCCGCCCGGCCGTGGCCGGGCCCGCCGTGGCAGGGGCCCGACCCCGCGGCGTGGACCAGCTCGCTGGACCGCCCCGGCTTCCGTGCCGGGGTCGACGCCATCCGTGCCGCCATCGCTGCCGGGCAGGTGTACCAGGTCAACCTCACCCGCCGGCTGTCGGCTCCCGTTCCGGCCGGCGCCGACGTCGCCGCCCTCGGCGCCGCCCTCGGCCGGGGCAACCCGGCGCCCTACGCCGCGGTGGTGCGGGTGCCCTCGGCCGGGTGCCTGGTGGCGTCGGCGTCCCCGGAGCGGTTCCTGCGACGCGACGGCGACGTGGTCGCCTCCTCGCCGATCAAGGGCACGGCCCCGCACCCGTCGGCCCTCCTGCCCAAGGACCGGGCCGAGAACGTGATGATCGTCGACCTGGTGCGCAACGACCTGGGCCGGGTGTGCGAGTGGGGGTCGGTCCACGTCCCCGCCCTGTGCCGCCTCGAGCGACACCCGGGGCTGGTGCACCTGGTGTCGACCGTGACCGGGCAGCTCCGGGCCGGCACCACGTGGGGCGACGTCCTGGCGGCCACCTTCCCACCGGGCTCGGTCACCGGGGCCCCCAAGCTCGCCGCCCTCGACCACATCGCCCGCCTCGAGACCGCTCCGCGGGGCGTCTACTGCGGCGCCGTCGGCTGGGTCGACGCCGACGCCCGCCGCGGCGAGCTCAACGTCGCCATCCGCACGTTCTGGATCGAGGACGGACGGCTGCACCTCGGCACCGGCGGCGGCATCACCTGGGACTCGACGCCCGACGGCGAGTGGGCCGAGACGGAGCTGAAGGCCCGCCGCCTGCTGGCCGTGGCGTCCGGCGCCCCCGCCCTCAGCGGGCGGTGACCCGGCGCTCCCCCGCCCCGGGAGCGGGCGCCCGGGGCGTCGCGATTCGCCGCCGGGGGCGGCGACGCGGTTCGATCGAGGCGTGACCGACGGTGCGGTGTGGATCAACGGCTCGCTCGTCGATCCCGACGAGGCGTCGGTCCCGGTGTCCGACCACGGGTTCACGGTGGGCGACGGGGTGTACGAGACGCTGCGGACGGTGGGGGGGCGACCCTTCGCCGTCGGTCGCCACCTGGCACGGCTCCGCCGGTCCGCCCTGCTGGTGGGCATCGAGGTGCCGCGATCCGACCGGGCGCTGCGCGAGGTGCTCGCGCAGGTGATCGCGGCGGCGGCGGTGCCCGAGGCCCGGGTGCGCATCACGCTCACCGCCGGCCCGGGAGGGGCGGGGACGCGCCGCGGCGACGGCCCCCCGACCCTGGTGGTCTCGGCCGGCCCTCTCGACACCTGGCCGGCCGAGGCGACGGCCGTCACCGTGCCCTGGCCCCGCAACGAGATGTCGGCGCTGGCCGGCGCCAAGGTCACCTCGCTGGCCGAGAGCGTGCACGCCCTGGCCGAGGCCCGGCGGGTGGGCGCCTCCGAGGCGATCCTGGCCAACACCCGGGGTGACCTCTGCGAGGGGACCGGCAGCAACGTCTTCGTGGCGCTGGGCGGCGAGCTGGTCACGCCCCCGCTGACGGCGGGCTGCCTGCCCGGGGTGACCCGGGCGCTGCTGCTCGAGGCCCTGCCCGCCATCGACGAGGCGGACGTCCCCATACCCCGCCTCTCCCAGGCCGACGAGGTGCTGCTGACGTCGACGACCCGCGGGGTCCAGCCGCTGCGCGCCCTCGACGACCGTCCCCTCCCCGGTCGCCAGGGACCGTGGGCCCAGGTCTCGATGGCAGCCCTGGCCGAGCTGTGGCGCCACGACCTCGACCCCTGACCGGGCCCGCCCGGCCTCGGTCGTGGGCACCCGCCACGTCAGCCGACGGCCGGGCGGAGGTGCACGACGTCGCCCACGGCCAGCGTGCGCCGGCCGTGGGCGCCGGTGTCGACCACGAGGTGCCCCTGGGGGGTGAGGTCCACCGCGATGCCCTCCACCTCGGCTCCCCCGAGGTCGACCCGCACCCGACGCCCCAGGGTCGCCGAGCGCGCCCGCCAGGCATCGACCACCTCGGTGCCGGCCTCGACGCCTCCCGACAGGCGCCCGTAGCGCGGCTCGAGGGCGCGCAGGTAGGCGACGAGGACGTCGGCCCGGTCGACCTCGGCGCCGAGCCAGCTCAGCGCGGTGGCGGTGCCGGCCACCTCGGCCAGGTCGGCCGGCAGGCCGGCATCACCGCCCCGGCCCGGCCACGCCACGTTGAGCCCCGCCCCCACCACGACCGCCACCCGCTCCTCGGCCGCCGGCCGCCGGCCGCCGGCCGGGACGGCACCGGCGACCGGCCAGTCCGCCTCGGCCAGGAGGCCCGCCAGCTTGCGCTCACCGGACGGCGTCGCCACCACCAGGTCGTTGGGCCACTTGAGGCGGGCCTCGACCCCGCCCACCCCCTGGGCGGCCTCGGCCAGGGCCACCGCGGCCGCCATGGGGGCGAGGGACGCCACGTCGGCACGGGGGCGCAGCAGCACCGAGACCAGCAACGACCCCCCGGGGGGTGCCACCCACCGCCGGGCCCGGCGGCCCCGCCCGGCGCGCTGGTGGTCGGCCACCACCACGGTGCCCTCCGGCGCCCCCTCGCGGGCCAGCGCCAGCACGTCGGCGTTGGTGGAGCCGGTCTCGGCGACCCAGCGCACGTCGGCGAAGCGGGTGCCGGCCAACGCCCGTCGCACCTCGGCCAGCCGCCCCCCGGCGGCGTCCCCGGAGCCGGATCTGGCACCACCCTCGGGCATCACCGTAAACATAGAGCGTGCTCTCGAAGATCCTGATCGCCAACCGGGGGGAGATCGCGGTGCGGATCGCGCGCGCCTGCCGCGAGCTCGGCATCGCCTCCGTCGCCGTCTACTCCGACCTCGACCGGGACAGCCTCCACGTCCGCCTGGCGGACGAGGCCTACTCGCTGGGCGGCCGGACCGCGGCCGAGAGCTACCTCGACACCGGCAAGATCCTCGAGGTCGTCGAGCGGTCCGGCGCCGACGGGGTCCACCCCGGCTACGGGTTCTTCAGCGAGAACACCGAGTTCGCCCGGGCCATCACGAGCCGGGGCGTGGCGTTCATCGGCCCGCCACCCGAGGCCATCGAGGTCATGGGGGACAAGGTGTCGTCGCGCATCGCCGCCCAGCAGGCCGGGGTGGCCGGGGTGCCGGGCACCACCGAGTTCCTCACCTCGGCCGACGAGGTCGTGGCCTTCGGCGAGCAGCACGGGTGGCCGGTGGCGATCAAGGCGGCCTTCGGGGGCGGGGGGCGCGGCATGCGGGTGTTGGCCTCCGCCGAGGCCGCCGCCGAGGCACTCGAGTCGGCCCAGTCCGAGGCGCTCAAGGGGTTCGGGCGGGCCGAGTGCTACGTCGAGCGGTACCTCACCTGGCCCCGCCACGTCGAGATGCAGGTGTTCGCCGACACGCACGGCAACGCCGTGTGGGTGGGCGAGCGCGACTGCTCGGCGCAGCGCCGGCACCAGAAGCTGATCGAGGAGAGCCCGGCGCCGCTGTTCCCCGACGAGGTCCGCCAGGCCATGGGAGAGGCGGCGGTGAAGGTCACCCGGGCTTGCGGCTACGTCAACGCCGGGACGGTCGAGTTCCTCTACCAGGACGGCGAGTTCTACTTCCTGGAGATGAACACCCGCCTCCAGGTCGAGCACCCCATCACCGAGCTGGTGACGGGCCTCGACCTCGTGTCCGAGCAGATCCGCGTGGCGTCCGGCGAGCCCCTGTCGTTCCGCCAGGAGGACGTCGAGCAGCGCGGTCACGCCATCGAGGTGCGCATCAACGCCGAGGACCCGGCGGGCGGGCGGTTCGTGCCCTCGCCGGGGCGCGTCACCAGGCTGCGCGTCCCCCAGGGCTACGGCGTCCGCTGGGACGGCGGCTACGAGGCCGGTGACGAGGTGTCGCAGTTCTACGACAACCTCGTGGGCAAGCTGGTCTGCTGGGGCCAGGACCGCGACGTCGCCATCGCTCGCACCATCCGGGCGCTCGAGGAGTTCGAGGTCCGCGGCATCCCCACCACCATCCCCGCCGACCTGGCGATCCTCCGCCACGACGACTTCCGGGCCGGGCGGCACTCCACCAAGTGGGTGGAGGACCGGCTCGACCTGTCCGCCACGTCGTCCGACCCTGCCGGGGACGAGGCACCGGAGGGCGAGGGCGAGGCCAAGGTGCGGCGCGACGTCGCCGTCGAGGTCGACGGCAAGCGGTTCGGCGTGACGGTGTGGGTGCCGGAGTCGCAGGTCGGCGCCACCGTCGCCCCGGGAGCGGGGACGGGGTCGGCCAGGACGTCGCCCCGCAGCCGCCGCTCGGGGACGGGGGCGTCGGCGGCCGCCGCCGGCAGCGGCAGCGTGACCGTCCCCATGCAGGGGACCATCGTGAAGGTGCTGGTCTCGGCAGGCGAGGCCGTCGAGCTGGGTCAGACCGTGTGCGTGCTCGAGGCGATGAAGATGGAGAACAACATCGCCGCCGACAAGGCGGGGACGGTCAAGGACGTCAAGGTCGAGGCCGGCCAGTCGGTGGGCTCCGGCGACGTCGTCGTCGTGATCGAGTGAGCGCCCCGGCGCCGCGCTACTCGGCGGCGTCGGCCAGGGCCTCGGCCAGCGACGGGTGCACCAGGAGGCTCTCGACGATGTCGTTGACCTTGAGCCCGTTGGTGACGGCCACGGCCAGCACCGAGATCAGCTCGGCGGCCGAGTGCCCGACGATCGACCCGCCCAGCACCACGCCCGTGGCCGGGTCGGACAGGATCTTCACGAACCCGGTCGTCTCGTTGTTGATGAGCGCCTTGGCCGAGGCCGAGAACGGCACCTTGGTGACCCGCAGCTTCCGGCCCTCGGCGAAGGCGTCGGCCTCGGCCAGGCCCACGTCGGCGATCTCCGGCTCGGTGAAGATGGCGGAGGCGGCCTTGTCGTAGTCGAGGTGGCGGTGCACCCGGGTGTGCAGGCCCATGACGTGCTCGGCGATCTTGCGCCCCTGCATCGAGGCCACCGAGGACAGCGGGAGCTTCCCCGACAGGTCACCGGCCGCGTAGATGTGGGGCACGTTGGTGACGCAGTGGTGGTTGACGGGCACGTAGCCGGCCGGGTCGACGTCGACGCCGGCGGCGTCGAGGCCCAGCCCGTCGCTGTTGGGGATGGACCCGATGGCCAGGAGGGCGTGGCTGCCACGCGCCACCCGGCCGTCGGAGCACCGCACCGCCACCCCACCGTCGTCGGTGCGGTCGATGCCCTGGGCCCGGGCACCCTTGTAGAGCTGGACGCCCCGCCGCAGCAGCTCCGCCTCCAGCGCCGCCGCCACCTCGGGATCCTTCTGGGGCAGCACCTGCTGGCGGCTGACGATCAACGTGACCTGGCTGCCGAGCGACGAGAACATGTGCACGAGCTCGACCCCGGTGACCCCCGAGCCGATCACCACCAGGTGCTCGGGCATGTCGGCCGGCGGGTAGGCGTCGCGGGTGGTGAGGATGCGCTCGCCGTCGACGGCCGCCCACCCCGGGATGCGGGGCCGGCTGCCGGTGGCCAGCAGGACGGCGTCGGCCTCGACCTCGCGCACGCCCTGCGCCGTCTCGACCACCACCTCGTGGGGGCCCTCGAGCCGGCCGGCACCGTGGATCATGCGGACGTCCTGGCTGCGCAGCAGGTCGACGACGTTCTGCTCGAGCCGGGCCTCGATGGCCTTGATGCGCTGCCGCAGGCCCTCGAGGTCGAGCTGGGGCGGCCCCGTCGAGACGCCCATGCCGGCGCTGGCACCGACGTCGCCCATCGCCGCCGCGGTGGCGATCATCGCCTTGGACGGGATGCAGTCGAGGAGGTGGGCGGCGCCGCCCACGATGTCGCGCTCGACCATCGTCACCTCGGCCCCCAGCCGAGCGGCGGTCGTGGCCGCGGTGTTGCCGGCCGGGCCACCACCGACGATGACGAAGCGCAGGGGCACCCGGCCAGGCTAGCGGTGCCCCGGCCCGCCCGGTCCGGGCACCGCCCGGCTCAGTCCGCCGACCGCGACAGCCGGACCAGGCGGTGGTCGGGGGTGAAGAGCTGCCGGGTGAGCCCCAGCCCGATGACCACGACGTCGGTGGCCACGCACCCCAGGATGAGGTACATGATGGCCGCCTGCACCAGCACGGCGTCCACCGGGTCGGCACCGGCCAGGATGAGGCCGGTCATGGCGCCGGGGAGGAAGACGAGGCCCACCGCCTTGGTGCTCTCGATCTGCGAGGTGAGGGCGGTGCGCAGGGCGGCGCGGACGAAGGGCCCCGACGCCTGCTGCCACGGCTGCCCGAGGGCCAGGCGGGCCTCGACCTCGTGCCGGCGGTCGGCCATCTCGCCGATGATCCGGCGGGCGGCGACCACGATGCTGCCGAGGGAGTTGCCGATCATCATGCCGGCGATGGGGACGACGGCCCGGCCGACCATGGGGTAGATGCCCAGGCCGAACACGACCGACAGGCTGAGCAGGGCCGAGCCCGACGTGGCGGCGAGCGTCAGCCGCGTGATGCCGGGCACCTCGGGGGCACGCCTTCGGGTGGTGAGGGCGGCGACGCCCAGCATGACCACCACCCACGCCCAGGCGAACGCCACCGGGGTGTCGTCGTCGACGATGAGGACGAGCACGTAGCCGACCGCCAGGAGCTGGACCAGGGCCCGGCCCGTCGCCCACAGCATCTCGCGCTCGAGGCGGAGGCCCTGCCAGATCGAGAGGCCCACGGCGACGGCCACGAGGATGAGGGAGAGGGCGAGGCCCCCCCACCCGATGGCGGCGTCATCCACCGGACGCCCCGGTCCTGCCCCGGCCGTCGCCCTGCCCGCCGGCCGGGGCGGCGCCGTCGGCCGGGGCGGCGCCGTCGGCCCCACCCGACACCCCGGTGCCCTCGACGCCGGACAGGTAGAGCTGCCGCTCCTCCGCCGTGGCCAGCCGGCCCCGCACCAGCACGACGAGGTCGTCGGCCAGCCGCCCGGCCTGGTCCAGGTCGTGGGTGACCCACACCATGTCGCGGCCGCCGTCCACCAGGCGGCGGGCGGTCCCCTCGAGGCGGTGGCGGGCACCCGGGTCGAGCGCCGACGTCGGCTCGTCCATCAGCAGGACCTCGGGCCGCGTGAGGAGGGTGCGGGCCAGGCACATCCGCTGCGCCTCGCCGCCGGACAGGTCGTCGGCGGGGCGGTCGAGGAACGCGGCGTCGAGGCCGGCGGCGTGGAGGGCGGCGACCATGTCGCCCTCGCCGGCACCGGGGTCGGCGACGAGCAGGTTGTCCCGGACGGTCCCGGGGAAGGGCGTCGGCACCTGGAAGACCATGCCCACGCGGCGCCGCAGGGCCAGGGGGTCGAGGTCGGCCACCGGCTCGCCCCGGAACCGGACCTCGCCCGACGTGGGGACCTCGAGGCGGTCGAGCAGCCGCAGCACGGTGGACTTCCCCGCTCCGGACGGGCCCACGAGGACGGTGATGCCCCCGGCCCGGATCGAGAGGTCGACGTGGTCGAGGATGCGGTGGCCGTCGACCTCGAGGGACACGTCGTCCAGCTCGAACAGCGGCGGGGCCATCATGCTCACGCCCGCCCGGACCGGGCCGGGCCCGGCGCCGCCACGCCGGGCGGGCCTCCGTCCGGCCCCGCCCCCACCGCCACGGCGCCGGGCGGCACCCCCACGGTGGGAACCGGGACCGGGGCCGCGGATCCCGGGCCGCCGCCGGCTCCTCC
>DASUJB010000219.1:0-2397 GCA_036279475.1 Acidimicrobiales bacterium
CGGAGCTGGCCGGCCGAGCCGTCATCCAGGCGGAGAAGTTCGGCGCTCGCATCAACGTCCCGGCCGAGGCGATCGCGCTGGAGCGGCGCGACGGGCACCACGTCGTCAAGCTGGACGGCGGCAGCTCGATCGCCGCCCGCACGGTGATCATCGCGACCGGCGCCCGTTACCGCCGGCTCGACCTGCCCCGCATGGAGCAGTTCGAGGAGACCAGCGTCTACTACGCCGCCACCCAGGTCGAGGCCAGGGTGTGCCGCAACGACCCGGTGGCGGTGGTCGGCGGCGGTAACTCGGCCGGGCAGGCGACCGTGTTCCTCGCCCAGCACGCGGCCCGGGTCTGGCTCGTCGTCCGCGAGGATGCCCTTGGCCGCAACATGTCACGCTACCTGGTCGACCGCATCGAGCGCCTCGGCAACGTCGAGGTGCTGTGTGACACCGAGGTCCGCGAGCTGCGCGGCGACGACACCCTCGAGGCGCTGGTGGTCGAGAACAACCGGACCGGGGAACGGCGCACCCTCGCCGCCAGGGCGATGTTCGTCTTCATCGGTGTGCAGCCACACGCCCGGTGGTTGGCCGACCAGCTCGCCCTCGACGACAACGGCTACATCCGCACCGGCGCCGACGCCGCGAGTCCGAATACGGCTGGCCAGGCGGGGCAGACGGGCCGCCAACCGCTGCCGCTTGAGACCAGCCAGTCCGGCGTGTTCGCCGCCGGCGACGTGCGCAGCGGTTCGGTCAAACGGGTGGCCTCGGCCGTCGGCGAGGGCGCCATGGCCGTCCGTCTGGTCCACGACCACCTCCAGCAGGTCGGAGGCTCAGGACAATGAGGAGGCGGCCAACGTGCCGGTGAGTGCGTTGACCAGGTTCGAGCGCTCCATCCGCGCCGCGGCGACCTGGAGCTCCAAGCCCCATCAGGTTCCGCGCCGGCGTGGTCCAGAGCTATGACGGGCACCGCCAGAGAGGAGCCGAACGATGGTCGCCGCATGGGCCCACCACAGCGATACCAGACGATCTCGACAGCGACGGCCGGCGCTCCCGGCGCTGGCGGTGGCCGCCATGCTCGCCGCGGCCCTGACCGGGTGCACGCTCGGCCAGGAGCCGCAGGCCCGCTCGACCCCCGCCCCGGTGCTCGCCCCGAGCGCGCAGGCCGCCACCGGCAACATCCCCGAGGTCGTCCAGAAGGTCGAGCCGTCCGTGGTCACCGTCGCCCACGACCAGGGGACCGGCAGCGGGGTGATCTGGTCCAAGGACGGCGTGGTGGTCACCAACAACCACGTGGTCCGGGCCGGGGACCAGGTCGTGGAGCGCGTCGAGGTCGCCTTCTTCGACGGCCGCCGCGTCCCCGGCACCGTCAGGGCCACCGATCCCAGCACCGACCTCGCCGTTGTCCAGGTCGACCGCAAGGACCTCAAGCCGGCCACCTTTCAGCGGGCGCTGCCGCAAGTCGGCGAGCTGGCGGTGGCGGTCGGCAGCCCCCTCGGCTTCGAGAACACCGTCACCGCCGGCATCATCTCCGGCCTGCACCGCGAGATCCCCGGCTCGGCCCAGCAGGGCATCCGGTCGCTGGTCGACCTGATCCAGACCGACGCGCCGATCTCCCCGGGCAACTCCGGCGGCGCCCTTCTCAACGGCCGCGGCCAGGTGGTCGGCATCAGTGTGGCCTACATCCCTCCCGAGCAGGGCGCGGTATCGATCGGCTTCGCGATCCCCGCCGCCACCGCCGTCGACGTGGTCGGCGACCTGCTGCGCACCGGCCGCGCCACCCATGCCTACCTCGGCATCGAGCCCGCCCCGGTCACCCGCGAGGTCGCCGCCCAGCTCGGCCTGGACCAGGCCGCCGGGGTCCTGGTCATGGAGGTGGGGGACGGCACCCCGGCCGCCAGGGCTGGCCTCCAGCCCGGCGACGTCATCGTCCGCCTCGACGACAAGCCGATCGACACCGTCGAGGATCTCTTCGGCGAGCTCCGCCAGCACCGCCCGGGCGACCGCGTCACCCTCACTCTCATCCGAGACGGCCGCGAACAACAACGCACGGCAACCCTAGCCGACAACCCCAACGGGTAGTCGGTCAGCCGGTCGTGGGATCTCGGCCGCCTCGTTCCACCTGCCGGTACCCGTAGGCGGCCGCCCGCACGGCCTGGTCGCTCTCCAGCCCCGAGCCGAGCGCCCCCCCGACGGTGGCGATAGAGCTGGCCAGCCAGGCGATGGTCAGGTAGTCGGACCAGCCGGCCGGATGCCGGAGGTTCTGGCTGAGCACGTTGCCGGTGATCAGGAACCATGCGGCGGCCAGGGTGGCCATCAGCAGCGCCACATACAGGCAGCCGACGCCCAGGGCGACCGTGAGCAGGGTGGCCGCGTTGAACAGCCGGGCCCGGTCCCGGGCGACCCGGCCGCCCG
>DASUJB010000220.1:0-5972 GCA_036279475.1 Acidimicrobiales bacterium
CACCTCGATGTTCGCCGGGCGCCTGCGCGACCGCCTGTGGGGCGGGGCCGGCGTCGGCCCCGGCGACGTCGACGTGGCCTGCATCTACGACTGCTTCACCTACACCGTGATGGCGGTGATGGAAGATCTTGGCCTGTGCGAGAAGGGCGGGGTCGGCGACTTCTTCCGCGCCGGGAGGGCGACCCACGGGGGCGACGTCGTGGTGAACCCCCACGGTGGCCTCCTCTCGGAGGGCTACCTCCACGGGATGAACCACCACTACGAGGCCGTCCGCCAGCTCCGCGGCGACGCGGGGGCGGGCCAGGTCGGGGGGGCCGACCTCGCCCTCGTCACGGCGGGTGCCGGGCCCTACGGCGGCGCGGTGGTCTATGCCGGAGGGGAGCGCTGACGTGGAGCTCTCGACGCCCCCCGTGCCCCGCCCCGACGCCGACACGATCGGCTACTGGGCGATGGCCGACGAGGGCGAGCTGCACATCGCCCGGTGCCCGGCCTGCCGGCGGTGGCAGCACCCGCCGCTGGAGCGCTGCCGGCTGTGCGGCGTGCGGCTCGGGCTCGAGCCCGTGAGCGGACGGGCGACGCTGTTCTCGTGGACCGTCACCCACCAGCCGTGCGTGCCCGGCTACCTCGACGACCTGCCCTACGTCGTCGCCATCGCCGAGCTGGCCGAGCAGTCGGGGCTGCGGATCGTGGGCCGCGCCGACGAGGCGGTGGTGGCGGCGGGTGCCGGCGCCCCGGTGCGGGTGATCCTGGAGCCCCTCGGTGCGGGTGGACACATGGTGCCCCGCCTCGTGCCCGACGCCGGTGCAGGTGCCGGCGGCCGCCCGCCGTCGTGAGCGGGCAGCACCCGTCGCCCGGGACCGGTTCCCGGTCGCGACACGTCCGACAACGCCAACAAGGAGAAGGATTCGATGGCTGACCTGGTCAACTACGAGGGCAAGCGCGTGCTGGTGATCGGCGCGGCGAGCGGCATGGGGGCCGCGACCGCCCAGAAGGCCACGGAGCTGGGCGCCGAGGTGATCGGCCTCGACGTGGCCGAGATCTCCCACCCCTGCGCCCAGAAGATCCACGTCGACCTGCGCGACCAGGCCAGCGTCGACGCCGCCCTCGAGCAGGTGGAGGGCCCCGTGCACGCCGCCCTGGCCTGCGCCGGCGTCGCCGACGGCACGCCCGGGATCATGCTCATCAACTTCATCTCGCAGCGCCACTTCGTCGAGGCGCTCGTCGCCTCGGGCAAGCTGGGCCGTGGCGGGTCGATCGGGTTCATCTCCTCGGTGGCCGGGCTGGGCTGGATGGGCAAGCTCGACACGCTGAAGGACTTCCTGGCCACGCCGGACTGGGACACGGCCGCCGCCTGGATCGACGAGCACGAGAACACCGACAACTACCCGTTCAGCAAGGAAGCCATCAACTGCTACGTCGCCCAGCAGTCGTTCCCCCTGCTGCAGAAGGGCCTCCGCATCAACGCCATCATGCCCGGCCCCACCGACACCCCCCTGGCCCGGGCCAACGCCGACACCTGGCTGACCTTCGGGTCCGACTTCCGGGAGGCGGCCGACGTGCCCACGTTGGTGCCGGCGCAGATGGCCAACGCCCTGCTGTTCCTGGCCAGCGACGCCGCCAGCGGCATCAACGGCGTGACGCTCATCGTCGACCAGGGCCACGTGGCCGCCTCCCTCGTCGACGCCTTCGACGCACCGCTGGTCAAGCTCCTCGCCGGCCTCGTCGAGTTCGACCCGGCCATGTTCGGCATCGAGGCGTGACCCGGGCTCCCGGGACCGCCGGCACCCGACCGCGGCACGACGAGGTGAGGACGTGAGCCAGCTGGACACCCTCCGACTGAGCGAGGTGGGCGAGCGCCGCTACGCCGTCCACCAGCCGGCCGAGCCGCCGGAGGGGCGCGACGTCGTCTTCAGCGGCCAGCTGCTGGGCCAGATGATGACGGCGTCGGCCGAGGCGTCCGGTGGCGCCAAGGACATCCGCTCCGTGCACGCCGTCTTCGCCCGGGCCGGCACGTACAGCCAGCCCCTCGAGGTCGAGGTCGACCACATGCACGCCGGCCGCACGTGGGCCAGCGACACGGTCACCGCCGTGCAGGGGGGGAAGCTCCTCAGCCGGGCGGTCGTGCTGATGAACACCGTGGACGGCGACCTCATCCGCCACGGGCCACGGATGCCCGACGTCACCGAGCCCGAGGCGCTGGAGCCCGGTCCCGGGCTGGCCTTCCCGGGGGCGGAGCTGCGGGCCGTCCCCGGCGAGGCCACCGTGGAGGGCGTACCAGTGCAGCGCACGTGGCACCGGTACGCTCCCGGCGTGGCCACGCCCACGGCCAACCAAGCCGTCCTGGTGTGGGCGACGTGCGGCTCGCTGATCGGCCTGGCGTTCCGCCCCCATGGCGACGTGGTGGACATCGCCGACGCCCACCGCACCATCTCGACCGGGGTGATCGCCCACACGGCGCACTTCCTCGAGCGCTTCGACGTGTCGCAGTGGCTGCTCGTCGAGGAGGAGGCCACCAAGGCCGCCGTCGGGCGCGTCTACGGGCGGGGCCGGGTGTTCACTCGGGACGGATCCCTGGTCGCCACCTACGAGCAGGACTCCATGGCCCGGGCGGCGGCGGCATCGCTGGACGCCTCCCGGTCGCTGTAGCTGTCACCGTCGACCGAAGGGGGACCAACGTGACGGGCAGGACCATCGCACCAGCGCACGGGGAGCGTCGGCACCCATGAGCGAGGTGTCCTACGGGCGGCGCCTCACCCTGCTCGCCGAAGAGCGGGGCGAGGGCACGGCCGTGGTCTTCGCGGCGAAGGCGGGCGGCGAGGCCGAGGTCTCGTGGGCGGAGCTCGAGCGGCGCGCCAACCAGATGGCCCACGCCTTGGCCGACAGGGAGGTCGGGGAGGGCGACGTGGTCGTCGTGGCCCTCCCCAACTCGGTCCAGCACCTGGTGGCGTCGTTCGGGGCGTGGAAGCGGGGGGCGTCGGTGCTGCCCCTGCGCTACGACCTGCCCTCGTGGGAGCGGGACAGGATGCTCGAGCTCGCCGGGGCGAAGGTGGTGGTGGGGGACTGGCTCGACGCCCCGGCCGGCACCGTCACGTCGGCCGACATCGACGCCTCGGCCGACCGCGACACCGCACCGCCGCCCGACCGCGTGCCGCCGTGCGCCCGGTTGATCGCCACGTCGGGCTCGACGGGCTCACCCAAGATCATCGTCACCCCGGCGCCCGGGCTCTACTCCTACATGCCCAACGCCATCATGCCCACGGCCCTCGAGCGCTCGGCGGTGGGAGCGGTCCACCTCACCACGTCGCCGCTCTACCACACCAACGGGTTCGCCGGCTCGTACATGCCGCTGCTGGCCGGTGACCGGGTGGTGCTGATGGAGAAGTTCGACGCCGCCCGGGCCGTCGACCTGATCGAGCGGCACCGGGTGACCCACGTCATCATGGTGCCGACCATGCTCCAGCGCGTGGCTCGCCTCGAGGGCGTGCGCGACCGCGACCTCTCCAGCCTGGAGCGGGTGCTGTACGGCGGGGCCGCCATCCCCGAGTGGGTGGTGCGGACGTGGCTCGAGCTGGTGCCGCCCGAGCGGTTCTGGTTCAGCTACGGCTCGAGCGAGGGCGTGGGCCTGTGCGTCATGACCGGCCGGGAGTGGCAGGACCACCCCGGCGCCACCGGCCACCCGGTCGACTGCGACCTGAAGATCCTCGACGCCGCCCGCCACGAGGTGCCGGTGGGGGAGGTGGGCGAGATCTTCATGCGGCCGCGGGAGGGGTCCGGTCCCACCTTCACCTACCTCGGCAGCGAGATGCCCGAGCCCACGCCCGACGGCTTCTGGTCGATCGGCGACATGGGCCGCGTCGACGAGGACGGCTTCCTGTACATCGCCGACCGGCGCCAGGACATGATCGTGTCGGGCGGGGCCAACGTGTTCCCGGCCGAGGTGGAGGCGGCCCTGAGCGAGCACCCCGGCGTGGCCGACAACGTGGTGGTGGGGCTGCCCGACCCGGAGTGGGGCCGGCGGGTGCACGCCATCGTGCAGCCCGCCGACCCGGGGGCGCCGCCCTCGGCCGAGGAGCTGCGTGCCCACTGCAAGCAGCGGCTGGCCGCCTACAAGGTGCCGAAGAGCTTCGAGGTGGTGGAGGCCCTGCCCCGGTCGGCCGCCGGCAAGGTCAACCGCACCGCCCTGGCGGCCGAGCGCACCAGCGACACCGTCGCCTGAGCGCCGTCGCCCCGCCGTCCCCCCGGCCCGGTGCCGGGCGGGACGGCGGCCGGGCGGCGCGGGGCGGGGCGTCAGCCCCGGGGGGTGGACCGGGGGAGGCCCAGGACCTTCTCGGCGACGAGGTTGCGGTGGATGTCGGTGGTGCCGCCGTAGATGGCGGTGCCCTGGGCGAACCGGTGGGCGTACTCGATCCAGCCGCCGGCCACCGCGTCCGGCTCCCCCCGGGCCAGGAGGGCGCGGGGACCGACGAGGTCCTCCAGCTCCTCGGCGTCCCGGATGAACAGCTCCGAGGAGGCGATGCGCCCCATGGCGCCGGGCGTCGCCGTGGCCACCTCGACGTCGAGCGCCACCCGGGCCAGGCGCCGGCGGACGACGGGGTCGTCGAGGGGACGGCTGCCGTCGGGACCGGGCTCCGAGGCCCAGGCCACGGCGGCGTCGTAGGCCACCGCCAGGGCCGCGCCGTACATGCCGCCCCGGGACTCGGTGGGGACCATCGAGCGGTCGGTCATGCCGTGCTCGGCCGCCAGCGGACCGGAGAGCACGGTCCAGCCCTGGTCGACAGGGCCGAGGCGGAAGCGGTCGGGGACGCGGTGCTGGTCGAAGAACACCATGTTGGTGCGCTCGCCGCCCAGCGTGTGCACGGCCTGGACCTCGACGCCGTCGAGCGGGCACAGGAAGGTGGTGATGCCCTTGTGCTTGGGGGCGTCGGGGTTCGACCTGGTCACCAGGAAGGCGTGGCTGCAGTTCTGCGCCCCGGTGGTGAACATCTTCTGCCCGTCGATCACCCACTCCTCGCCGTCGCGCACGGCCCGGGTCCTGACGGCGGCGAGGTCGGAGCCGGCGTCGGGTTCCGTGTAGCCCAGGCAGAAGCAGGTCTCTCCCCGCAGGACGCGCGGCACCAGCTCGGCCCGGACCGACTCGTCGGCCCAGCTGCGCACCGTCGACAGGACGAGGCGCGTCGTCGCCAGGGTGATGAGGGGGGCGTGGCGGGCCTGCAGCTCGCGCTCGAGGAGCATGGCCTGCCACGGGGTGAGCCCGGCGCCACCCTCGTCGGGGGGGAGGGTCGGCTCGATCCACCCCTTGGCCCCGAGCGCCCGGTGGAAGCCCCAGTGGTGGCCGGCACCCGTCCGCCACTCCTCGTCGATGACGGCCTCGGTGAGGTTCTCGTCGAGGAACCGGCGCACGTCGGCCAGGACGGAGGCGGTGTCGTCGTCGAGCTGGATGGTGGCGAAGTTCATGCGTCCCCCCCGGTGGGTGTCGTGGTGGCCCGGGGGCCGTAGAGGTGGTCGGCGACGTCGTCCAGGCGGGCCTCGGGATCGCCGGCCACCAGGGTCCACCCCTTGGCCCGGCGGAAGTAGAGCTGGGCATCGGACTCGACCGTGAAGCCCACGCCCCCGAGGACGTGGACGGCCACGCGAGCGCCGAGCTGGGCGGCGTGCTCCGCCTGGCGGTACGCCATCGGCACGAGCTCGGGACGGGCGTGGGGCTCGACGTCCTCGAACCAGGCCGCCTTCCTCACCAGGCGGCGGGCGCCCTCGACGGCGGTGGCCACGTCCACCAGGGGGTGGGCCACGGCCTGGAAGCTGCCGATGGGCACGCCGAAGGCGATGCGGTCGCGGGCGTGGTCCACGCCGAGGTCGAGCGTGGCGGCCGCCATGCCGACGAGGGCCGAGGCCATCAGCAGGTGCCACTCCCGCCGTGCCTGCCCGAAGGCGGCGACCGCTCCCGCCCCCGAGGCCAGGGGGCGGGCGCCCTC
>DASUJB010000221.1:0-4300 GCA_036279475.1 Acidimicrobiales bacterium
TCGAGCGCTTCGCCCGTCGCGTCGAGGCCGACGGGGCCCGACTCGGGTGAGCGCCGGGGGGCCGGAGGGCGCCGCATCCCCTCCGCCGGGTGGGCACCCCGGACCGGTCGACCCCCGCCCCGACGGCGGCACGGGCGGCTCCTCCCGCCCGTACGGGCGGGAGCTGCGGCGGCTGGGGCGGCAGGCCTACCGGCGTGATCCGCGCGAGCTGGCCCCAGAGCTGCTCGGCAAGGTGCTGGTCCACGACGTTCCCGGCGGGGGCCGCCGGGCCGGGCGCATCGTGGAGGTGGAGGCGTACTGCGGCGCGGCGGACCCCGGGAGCCACGCCTTCCGGGGCATGACGCGTCGCAACCGCACCATGTTCGGCCCGCCCGGCCACCTGTACGTGTACTTCACCTACGGGATGCACTGGTGCGCCAACGTCGTGTGCGGCGACGAGGGGGAAGGGGTCGCGGTCCTGCTGCGGGCGGTGGTGCCGCTGGTGGGCTTGGAGGCCATGCGGGCGGCCCGGCCCGCGGCCCGCAGCGACAGGGACCTCTGCAACGGACCGGCGAAGCTGTGCCAGGCCTTCGGCCTCGACGGCACGGCCGACGGGGCCGACCTGGCGACGGCCGACCGTGGCGTGTGGTTGGGCGACGACGGCACGCCGGTGCCGAGCCGCCCGTTCCAGTCCACCCGCATCGGCCTGTCGGCCGGTGCCGAGCACCCGTGGCGGTGGTGCGTGGCCGGCGACCCGCACGTGTCCGGCCCCCTGGCCCTCCGGGGGGGACGTTGAGGGGACCGCCGGGCGGTGGCGTGGCTCCGGGCCGCCTGCGGCTGGTGGAGCCGGGGGCGGCGACGCTGGGGCCCTGCCCCGACCTGGCCGTCGCCCGTGACCACGTGGCGGCGGCCCTGCCGGGGGACGTGGCCCACGAGGCGCGCCGCCGCCGCGTCCTGGCCTTCCTCGACGAGCACCCCGACGCCCTCCACCGGTCGTGCCGGGCCGGCCACGTCACCGGCTCGGCCATGGTGGTCGACGTGGCATCCCGGCGGTTCCTGCTGATGCTGCACGCCAAGCTCGGCCGGTGGCTCCAGCCTGGCGGACACGCCGACGGGGACGGCGCCCTCCCCGGGGTGGCGCTGAGGGAGGCGGGGGAGGAGACGGGCATCGCCGGGCTGGCGGTGGCGGTCCCGGCGGTCGACGTGGACGTCCACGAGGTCGGCGCCCCCTCGGGGCGGCACCTCCACCTCGACGTCCGCTACCTGGTCCTGAGCCCGGCCACGGCCATCGCCAGGGGGAACCACGAGTCGCGGGCGCTGCGGTGGGCGGCCTTCGGGGAGCTGGCCGCCTACGGGGTCGACCGGGGCCTGGTGCGCCTGGCGGCGGCCAGCCTGGCCGCCTTCGACTCCATCGGCGGGTGACCGGCTGAGGCGTCGGTGGGGGGGCTCAGGCGTCGGTGGGAGTGGCGCAGGACGGCATCCGGTTGGCCTCGGCGAACTCGTCGATCCAGCCCGTGACCTGCTGGCCCTCGCCCTCCTTCTCGGACACGAGGAGGCGGGCACCGGGATCGGCGCGGAGGTCCTGGGCGAAGGAACGGCGGTCGTCGAGGTAGGTCCGCCAGTCGGCGAGCCACTCCGAGGCCCGTCGCCGCTGGTCGCCGGCAGGCGCCAGGTCGACCATGCCCTCGAGGTCGTCGAGCATGGCGGCGAACTCGCGGTCGGCGGCGTCGAGGACGTCGGCCCGGGCGGCGGCGTCGGGTGACTCGTTGGCCAGCGGCAGCTCGTCCACGGCGTCCACGGCATCGGCGCAGCGTCGCTCGGCGGCCTCGGCGAAGGTGGGGTCGTCGAGGCGGTCGATGGGGGGTTGCCGCCCGGGTCCGATGGCCAGGTAGAGCACGTACGCCCACATGGCCAGCAGGGCGAGGACGACGGCGGCCAGCACCACGCGGGTCGGCCCCCACCGCCGCCCCCGCCCCTCGGGGCCGGGCGGGGGGTCGTCGGGGCGGGTGGCGGGGCCCTGGGGATCGGTCAGCACCGCTCCCAGGCTCCCCGGCCGGTCGGGGTCCCGTCCAGTCGAGGGTAGGGGCTGCCGCGGTTGGCCGGCCGGGACCGGTGAGGGGACCATGTCGAGGTGACCGCCGACGACCTCCTGCTCGACGACCTCGAGGCCCGCGGCCTCGTCCAGGACACGACGGGGCGTGCCGCCCTGGCCCGGCGCCTGGGCGACGGTCCCGTGGCGCTGTACTACGGGTGCGATCCCACGGCCGACAGCCTGCACGTCGGCAACCTGATCGGCCTGCTGGTGCTGCGCCGGTTCCAGGACGCCGGTCACCACCCCGTCGCCCTGGCCGGGGGCGCCACCGGCATGGTGGGCGACCCCAGCGGGCGGTCCGAGGAGCGGAACCTCCTCGACGAGGAGGTCCTGGCCCGCAACGTGGCTGCCATCAAGGCGCAGATGGCGAGGCTGCTCGACTTCGAGGGAGGGAGGGCCGAGCTGGTCGACAACCGTGAGTGGACCGCCGGCCTGACCCTGCTCGACTTCCTCCGGGACGTGGGCAAGCACGTGACGGTCAACCAGATGCTGGCCCGTGAGTCGGTGCGGGCCCGGCTGTCCGGCGAGAGCGGCATCAGCTTCACCGAGTTCAGCTACATGCTGCTGCAGGCCCACGACTACCTGCGGCTGCACGTCGACCGAGGGGTCGACCTCCAGGTGGGGGGGTCCGACCAGTGGGGCAACATGGTGTCGGGCGTCGACCTGGTCCGCCGGGTCACCGGCGATGCCGTGCACGCGCTGTCCTGGCCGCTGCTGCTGGCGCCCGACGGCACGAAGCTGGGCAAGACCACCGGGGCCCGGGTGTGGCTGGACCCGGCGAAGACCAGCCCCTACCAGTTCTTCCAACACTGGATGCAGGCGGACGACCGCCAGGTCCGCGACCTCCTCGCCAAGTTCACGTTGTTCCCCGTGGCCGAGGTCGACGAGGTCGCGGCCGAGCACGCTCGCCACCCCGAGCGCCGGGTCGGCCAACGGCGCCTCGCCGACGAGGTGACGCGGCTGGTCCACGGTGAGGCGGCGGCGGCTTCCGCCGCCGAGGCGTCCCTGGTGCTGTTCGGGGAGGATCCCCGGGAGGCGTCGGCCGGCGCTCTGGCCACGGTGGCTGCCGAGGTGCCGGGCGCGGCACTCCCGGCCGAGCTGCCGGAGGGCGGCGTCAGCGTGGTCGACGCCCTCGTCGCCACGGGCCTGGCCCGCTCGAAGGGGGACGCCCGCCGATCCGTGGCCCAGGGTGCGGTGGCCGTCAACGGCGAGCGGGTGGGGGACGACGCCCGCGTCACCACCGACGAGGTCCTCCACGGCCGCTACGTAGTTCTCCGGAACGGCAGGCGGCGGTACGCGGTCCTGGTCCTCGACGGTGGCCCGGGCCCCCGCCCTCCGGCTGACCTCCCGGCGCCGCCGGCAGGTGGAGGGCGGCTTGCCGGCCCCTAGGCTGGTGCGTGCCGTCCCCCGATCGGCGAATTCGCTGGTCGGAGGCCCTACCGAGAGAAATCTTGCCTCGGGGGGGCTCTCAGGTTGACGCCCTGAGGGCCGGTCGTTAGATTAACTCCTCGCCCCGCACGGACGATACGAACCGCTCGGGGGCCGAGAAACCGGCACCAACACCTTCGGGTAAAGTGCCGAGAGCGCAAGTCGCTCCTTGAAAACAGAAGACAGGACGAGAGAGCGAGTGCGGGCGACCCCCTCGGAGCGATGAGCTTCGCGGTGGTCGCGCAAAGTAGACGCACCGTCAATTATCCGGATGGTGTTCGCACCATCCGATGGTGCCAGCGCCTCGTCGAGAGATTCCGCTCGATGAGGCGTCTCTATCGAAGGACATCACCGCTACGGCGAGGGTGTCCGGGTTTTCGACGGAGAGTTTGATCCTGGCTCAGGACGAACGCTGGCGGCGTGCTTAACACATGCAAGTCGAACGAGGTCCTACCCGTGGCAACACGGGGAAAGACCTAGTGGCGAACGGGTGAGTAACACGTGAGGAACCTGCCCCGGAGACCGGGATAACCCCTCGAAAGGGGGGCTAATACCGGATACCCTCGACCGATCGCATGTTCGGTCGAGGAAAGGTCTTCTGCTCTGGGAGGGCCTCGCGGCCTATCAGCTTGTTGGTGAGGTAACGGCTCACCAAGGCGACGACGGGTAGCTGGTCTGAGAGGACGATCAGCCACACTGGGACTGAGACACGGCCCAGACTCCTACGGGAGGCAGCAGTGGGGAATCTTGCGCAATGGGCGAAAGCCTGACGCAGCAACGCCGCGTGCGGGATGAAGGCCT
>DASUJB010000222.1:0-16811 GCA_036279475.1 Acidimicrobiales bacterium
CCACGGCCACCAGGCTCTCGGCCACCTCGGACTTTCCCGACCGGGTGCCCCCCAGGACCAGGGTGATCACCGGTGCTGCGACCTCCTGCGCTCGTCGCCCGGCCGCGGAGCGTAGAGCGTCCGGCCCGTCCGGCCCGTCCGGCCCGTCCGGTTCGTGCGTGGCGGGCGAGCCGTGCGCCCGGGGGTGGCGGTGGGGCTCGGCCCGGCCTCGTCCGCTTCCGGGTGGTGCCGGCGGGGCCCGGCTGCGACCGGCGGGTCGGGCCACCCGGGCCACCCGGCCCGGTGGAGCCGGAGGCCGGCGGAGGCCGGTGGAGGCCGGCGTGGCACACTCTTGCCGCCATGAGCCTCGAGGTGCCGACCTCCACCTTCGCCCTTCCGGCCGGGCTCGACCCCTCGGCCGTCGTGGCCCTGCTGGACGACCGGTTCGACCTCGAGCTCGACCCTCCCGCCACGGTCAGGTCCACGGTGGTGGACACGGCCGACCGCCGGCTGGGGGCCCAGGGGCTGGAGCTGACCCTCGAGGGGGGCCGTGCCGCTCCAACCCTGGTCCTGCGGGACGGGGCCGGGTCGCCCCCGGTGACCGCCCCGGTCGTGCCGCGGCGCCGGTGGATGGCCGGCGACCTCCCGCCCGGGCCGCTGCACGACCGCGTGGCTCCCGTCGTGGGCGTGCGCGCCCTGCTGCCGCTGGCGGCCCTCCGGGCCGACGTGCGATCCCTGCGGGTGCGCAACGGCGACGGCAAGACGGTCGTGCGCCTCCGGCTCACCGCCCACGCCACCCTCGACGACGGCGACCGTCCGGTGCCGCTCGAGTCGCGCCTCGACGTCCAGGGCGTGCTGGGCTACCCCCGGGCCCGGGCCCGCGTGGTGGCCGCCCTCACCGGCGATGCCGGGCTGGCGGAGGCGTCCGGCACCCTGGCCGACGAGGCGATCGCCGCCGCCGGGGGCGACCCGTCCGGCCTCCGCACCAAGGTGAGGGTCCGCCTCGCCCCCCACGACCGGACCGGCGAGGCCGCGCGGCGGGTGCTCCGCGACCTCGCCGGGATGGTGGAGGCCAACCTCCCCGGCGTGCTGGCCGACGACGACACCGAGTTCCTGCACGACCTGCGGGTGGCCGTGCGCCGCAGCCGCTCCGTGCTGCGCGAGCTCCGGAACGCCTTCCCTCCCGAGGACCTGGGCCGCCACCGCCGGGCCCTGAGGTGGGTCCAGGAGGTCACGGGGCCCACCCGCGACCTCGACGTCCAGCTGCTCGGGTGGGACGCCCTCGTGGCCGACGTGCCCGCCGATCGCCGTGCCGCCCTCGATCCCGTCCTGGCCGTGCTCGTCGACCACCGGGAGGCGGCCCTGCGGGCCCTGCGGCGGGCGCTGCGGAGCGCGTCCCACCGGGAGGCGTGGGCCTCGTACCGGGCGTTCCTCGACGCCGACCCCGGCCCGGGCACCGTGCCGCCCGATGCCGCCCGGCCCGTGGCGGAGGTGGCCGGCCGCCGCATCCGCAAGGTCTACGCCCGCATGGTGAGGGAGGGTGGAGCCATCGACGACACCAGCCCCGCGGCGGACCTCCACGAGCTGCGCAAGCGGGGCAAGGAGCTGCGCTACCTGCTGGAGCTGTTCGGCTCGCTGTGGCCCGACGAGGCGGTACGGCCCCTGGTGAGGTCGCTCAAGGGACTCCAGGACGTGCTCGGCACCCACCAGGACCGGGAGGTGCAGGCCGCCCACCTCCGGGGGTTGGCCACCGAGCTGGCGGGCCGGCCCGGTGGGCCCGACGCCCTCCTGGCGCTGGGCGTCCTCGTCGACCGCCTCGAGTCCGACCAGCGCGAGGCCCGTGCCCGCTTCGCCGAGCGGTTCGCCAGCTTCGCCTCCCCCGCCCAGGCGGGCATCGTGACCGGGACGTTCGGGTGAAGGTCGTCGCCACGTACAACATCAAGGGCGGCGTGGGGAAGACGTCGGCGGCGGTCAACGTGGCGGCGCTGGCCGCCGGGCAGGGGCTCCGCACGCTCCTGTGGGACCTCGACCCCCAGGGGGCGGCGTCGTTCCTGCTCCGGGTCCGCCCCAAGGTGCGTGGCGGCGGCCGCAAGCTGGTGCGGGGGCGCAGCGACGTGGCCGACCTCCTGCGGGGCACGGACGTCGAGGGCCTCGACCTGCTGCCGGCCGACTTCTCCTACCGCCACATGGACCTGGTGCTGGACGAGTCGGGGAAGCCGGCACGTCGCCTGCGCAAGGTGCTCGCCCCCCTCGCCGCCCACTACGACCTGGCCGTGCTGGACTGCCCGCCCTCCATCTCGCTGGTCTCCGAGAGCGTGTTCGACGCCGCCGACGCCCTGCTCGTCCCCCTCATCCCCACGACGCTGACGCTGCGCACCTTCGAGCAGCTGGACGAGTTCCTGGCCGGGGTCGACCGGCGCCCCCAGGTGCTGGCCTTCTTCTCCATGGTCGACGGGCGCAAGCGCCTGCACCGGGAGGTCGTCGAGTCGCTGCCGCAGGGCCGTGGCGACATCGCGGCGACGACGATCCCGGCCGCCACCGAGGTCGAGCAGATGGGCGTCGACCGGGCCCCGGTGGTGGTGCGGGCGCCACGCAGCCGCGGTGCCCGTGCCTACGAGGCCCTCTGGGACGAGCTGCGGCCCCGGCTGGGCCTCTGAGCCGGTCGAGCGGACCTGGCCGTGGCCGCCGGTGCCGAGTGGATCGGACCCGGGTCGGTCGAGGGCCCGGGTGGGTGCGAGGTGCGCCGGGTCAGGCCTGGGGGCCCTCGGCCTCCCGCTCGAGGTCGAGGCTGGCCGAGTTCATGCAGTAGCGCAGGCCGGTGGGCTGGGGCCCGTCCTCGAAGACGTGCCCGAGGTGCGATCCGCAGCGGGCGCAGCGCACCTCGGTGCGCACCATCCCGTGGCTGGTGTCGCGCACGAGGGTGACGCGGTCGTCGGACAGCGGCTCCCAGAAGCTGGGCCAGCCCGTCCCCGAGTCGAACTTGGTGTCCGAGGAGAACAGGGCCTGGCCGCACCCCACGCAGCGGTAGGTGCCGGCGTCCTTCGTGTCCCAGTACACGCCGGTGAAGGCCCGCTCGGTGCCGCCCCGGCGGGCCACCTCGAACTGCAACGGCTCGAGCCGCTGGCGCCAGCCCTCCTCGGTGGTGGGAAGCTCGGACTCGGGGATCTCCCTGGCGTCGGTCATGCGTCCAGCATGCCGCAGCCGGGCGCCACGACCACCTGCCCCCGGCGAACGGCGGCCACCGGCCGCTCAGGTGGCGCCCAGGGCGGCGAGGAGGCGGGCCAGCACCCGGCCGGGGGGCAGGCTGGCGGGTCGCTCGAGCGCCTCCAGGGTGAGGAGGGCCTCGGTGCCGTGGGCCCGGCCCTGGAGTGTCACCAGCAGCGAGCAGGCCTCCCCGTCCTGGTCCACCACGACCTCGAAGATGGCGCACGACCGGTCGACGTAGCTCACGTTCCCGATGCGGTGGGCCGCCTCCAGGAGCACGGCGAAGGCCTCGTCGGCCGGTACCCCCAGGAGCAGGGCGTCACCGGCGGCCATCGCCACCTCCACGGGGGGCGGCGGAGCCACCGGTGGGCCCGGCGCACCCGGCCCGGAGGGGGTGCCGTCGCGCCACGCCCGGCGCAGGACCCCGTAGGCCTCGTTGAGGCGCACGGCGGCGGCCGTGGTGCCGCCGTGGAGGTCGGGGTGGGCGGTCCTGATTGCCCGGCGGTAGGCGGCCCGGACGGTGGGCCAGTCGTCATGGGGTGCCACCCCGAGCACCGTGCGGGCTTCGGCGATCTCCACGGGACGATCCTCCTACGCCTCGCCCCGCCGGTGGGAGCCCGACCGCGTCCGCCGCCGCCCCTCGGGAGGGCGACAGGCCCCGGCGCCCCGTGACGACCGGCGGCCCCCGCCGCCGGGGAGGGCCCCGTCGCCAGGGACGGCCCGACCTCAGGTCGGCGACAGGAAGGCGGCCATCAGGGCCCGGTAGCGGCCGGCGTCGTGGCTGCCGGCGTGCTCCCGGGCGGCGTGCATGGCGAGCTGGGCCATGCCCACGTCGACCGTCGTCACGCCGAGGCGGGCGGCGGTGACCGGTCCGATCGTCGACCCGCACGGCAGGTCGCCCCGCATGGCGAAGCGCTGCAGCGGCACCCGGGCCTTCTCGGCCGCCAGGGCCACGAGGGCGGCGCCCGGGGCGTCGGTGGCGTAGCGCACGTTGGCGTTGACCTTCAGGACCGGCCCCCCGTTGAGGGCGATGCGGTGGGCGGGGTCGTGGCGGTCGGCGTAGTTGGGGTGCGTGGCGTGGGCCATGTCGGCCGACAGGCACGCCGACCGGGCCAGGGCCCGGTGGAGGTCCTCCCGGTCGCCGCCCCGGGCGTGCACCGACCGCTCGAGCAGGGCGGGCAGCACCGAGGAGGCCGCGCCCCGGTCCGAGGTGGAGCCCACCTCCTCGTGGTCGAACAGGCACACGACCGGCACCGCCCCGTCCCCGGGCCCGTCGGCCACCTCGGTGAGGGCCTCGACCGCGGCCCAGCACGACGCCAGGTCGTCCAGGCGGGCCGAGCCGATCAGCTCGTCGTCCCGCCCCACCAGGGCCCCGGGGGCCAGGTCGTGGAGCATGAGGTCCCAGCCGAGCACGTCGGTGGCGTCGACGCCGAGCTCGTGGGCCACGAAGCCGACCAGGCCGGCGGTGTCGGCGGTCCCAGCCCCCACCGCCGGCCCGGCGCCTCCCGGAGGCTCGAGGCCCCAGACGGGGGCCAGGTGGTGCTGGGGATCGACCACCAGGCCGGTGGTGTTGACGTCGCGGTCGAGGTGGACGGCGAGCTGGGGGATGGCGCACAGCGGCCGGTCGACCCGTAGCAGGCGCACGGTCGCGCCACCCCCGGTGCGGCGGACTGCCACCCGGCCCGACAGTCCGAGGTCCCGGTCCATCCAGCTGGTGAGCAGGACGGCCCCGTAGGCCTCGACACCGAGCTGGCGGGCACCGGCGCGCACCACGTCGGCCCGGGGCTTGACTCGCAGGTTGGGGCTGTCGGTGTGGGCCCCCACGATGCGGAAGCCGTCGTGGGGGCGGTGGTCGGCCCGCGTGGCCCACGCGACCAAGGTGCCGCCCCGGACGACGAGCCATCGCCCCGGCCCGCCGGGCCAGGCGGCGTCCTCGGCCAGCCGGGTGAACCCTGCCTCGCCGAGCAGGGCGGCGGCGGTGGCGCAGGCGTGGTACGGCGACGGCGACGCGTCGCAGAACGCCAGCAGCCGGCGGGCGGGCTCGAGGTCGGCGGACGTCGTCACGGAGCGGCGAGCCTACCGTGGCCATCGGCTGGCGCCCCGAGCCGGGGCCGGTCAGGATCGCGTCGTGGCCGTGCCTCGCGTCGACCTGGTGATCGTCCACCGTGACAGGCCCGACGCCGTCCGGCGCACGATCGCCGAGTTCGGTGCCCAGAGCCTCGCCCCCCGCATGGTCGTCGTGGACAACGGGTCCTGCCCCGAGGCCGTGCGCCGCCTGCGGCAGGGCCTCGATCCCGACGTGACGGTGATCGAGGCGGGCGCCAACACCGGCTTCGGGCCCGGCGCCAACATCGGCTTCCGGTGGTTCCTGGCCCACGACGCGGCGCCGTGGCTGGCGGTGTGCCCCCACGACGCCCACCCGCTGCCCGGGTGCATGGCCCGCCTGGTGGCCGTCACCGCCGCCCAGCCCCACGCCGGGTTGGCGTCGGCCGACGTCGGCGACGGCCTCACCCCGGTGCTCGACCGGTACTTCGGTGCCATCCCGGCGGCGGCCACCGTGGCCGAGGGTTGGGAGCCGGCCGGCTACCCGCACGGCACGCTGATGCTGGCCCGGCGCGAGTGCCTGCGCGGGGTGGGGCTGTTCGACGAGCGCTACTTCGCCTACTGCGAGGAGGCAGAGCTTGCCCTGCGGGCCAAGGCCGCCGGCTGGCAGGTCGGCGTCGTGCGGGGGGCGGAGATCCGCAACACCGACGTGGGGTCGCGTGCCGCCGTGGTCGACTACCTCCAGCTCCGCAACACGCTGCTGATGGTGCGCGAGCACTCGGGCCCCTACCACGCCACCATCCGGCTGCTCATCGCGGTGGCCGACCTGGTGGCAGGGGCGGTGTCGCCCGCCCGGCGGGGGCCGTACTGGGCGCCCGGCGCCCGGCTGCTGGCCATCGCCCACCACCTGCGTCGGCGCTACGGGCCACCACCCCCCCGCCTGTTCGGGGAGCCGCCCGCCGTCCCACCGGGGCCGCCCCCGGGGCCGTCACCGGGGGCGGCCGAGGGCCTCCACACGCCGGTCTCGGCCGCCTCCACCTGGGGGCGGACCCGCACGAGGTAGGCGACGGACACGGCCAGCCCCACCACCAGCGCCATCGCCCCGAAGAGGATGGCGGCCAACCACACGACCCGGCGGCGCCCGGCCAGCGCCCACGCCCACTCCGGTCGCCGGGCCGCGTCCAGCAGGGCCCACACGGTGAGGGCCAGGGGCAGCGCGCCCACCACCAGCAGCACCAGCGTGACGGCGGTGTCGGCGCGGTCGATGACCGCAGCCTAGTGGTCCGTCCGGGACCGGCCCGGCTTCGGTGGGGCTCGGGCGCTCGCCGGGCGACGACGGGGCCCGGCTCAGGCCGGCGTGGTCCAGCCTCCCGGACGCCCGCCGCCCGGGAGGTCGGCGCCCGCAGCACCGCCGGGGCCACGGGCGCCCGGCCGTACCCGCCGCAGGCGGTTGCCGGCGTCCTCGAAGCCCGGCAGGGGCACCTGGAGGGAGAGCCCCCGCGCCGTCACGTAGGAGCCCACCAGCTCCTCGACCTCGGCCCAGCCTCGGGCCCGGGGTGGCGGCAGCTCGCGGTTGTAGGGCTGGTCGTAGACGATCACCGGCACCCCCGTCCGGCGGAGGGCGTCGACGTTGTGGGGGGCGTCCTCGACGTAGCAGTCGGCCTCCACCTGCGGCTTGGCCCCGAGGAAGCACAGGTCGCGGTAGGGGACCCCCGTGGCGTCGAGCCAGTCCACCGTGTCGGCCACGGCCGTGGCGTGGCCCCAGTTGACGTAGAGGCGGTGGGTGATGATGCGGATCCACACGCCGGCGTCCGAGAGCCGCCACAGCGCCTGGGCCACGCCCGGCATGGGTGGCATCGTGCGGAAGATGCGGTGCTCGAGGACGGCCGCCCGGTGCAGCGCCTCGAACTCGCCGGAGGAGAGCCCCCACTCCCTGAAGTCCCACGACCGTTCCAGCGGCAGGCGCTCGGGATCGGTGCCGGTCCGCCGGGCCACCACCTCCCGCAGGGCCGCCGTGTAGTCGCCGCACACGCCGTCGAGGTCGACCCCGAGGATGAACCCGTCGGCGGCAGCCACGTCAGTCGCGGTCGGACCGGCGGGCGCGCCACACCCGGTCGACGATGACGTCCGCCACCAGCAGGAGCACCGCCAGCCATCCGAGCGGGTGCACGGCAGAGATCTCGACGGGCCAGTCGAAGCTGGGCTCGGGGCTCTGGCGCACCTGGACGTCCACGACGTAGGCGGCGCACGCCGCCAGGGCCAGGGGGCTGGCCAGCAGGAGGTAGCGGCGGAACGCCTCATGGCGGCACCCGATGCCGGCGGCCGCTCCCACCACGACGCCCACGGCCGGACCCGCCAGGGCGAGGGCGCCCAACCCGACGGCCACGCCGGTGAGCACCGCTCGCCGTCGGGTGGGGAGAGCGCCGTCGTAGCGGAAGGCCAGCACCGGCGAGTACGGCTCGGCCAGCGACGAGGGGGCTCGCACCGCCGGGGTCGGGCGGCGCAGGGCCAGGCCGAGGCACACGACCGCCGCCACCAGCGAGATTACCATGGCCACGTCGACCCGTCGCTGGGGGGCGAAGCGGAGGTCGACGTCGAAGGACCCGGCCGTGGGGGTGACCAGCCAGCCGTTGGCGAAGCCGTCGACGAGCACCGGCTCGCCCAGCTCGTCGTGGCCGGCCGTGGCGGTCCAGCCGGGGTTGTGGCTCTGGCCGAGCACGAGCCAGAACGGCTCGCCCGGGGTCGCACCGGTGATCCGGGCGGTGGCGTGGTCGTGCTCGTCCGCGGTCACCTCGACCGTGGGCACGGCCCCGGCACCGGGCCGCCCGGCCGCCAGCAGGCCGCCGGCCCGGTCGGCAGCGCCCCCGGCCGCCGACCGGATCACCAGGCGGTCGACGTCCAGGCCGGTGCTGCGGCCCGGGGCGGTGGTGACCTCGTGGCGGCCCCGGGCGAGCGCCAGCGGCGCCCCGTCGCACGCCACCAGGGGCAGGGCCTCCCCGGCGAGCAGGTCGGCGGTGCGACCCCGCACCCGCACGGGGACCGGCCTCCCGTCCGCCCGCACCAGGTCCCGGCGGCAGCCGCTGTCGAACGCGGGGGCGAGGGGAGGGACGTGCGGGCCCGGCAGGCCCACCTCGGCCACGGCCAGCGGCTGCTCGATGCGGGACTCGCTGACCCAGTCGTTGGTGGTGACGGGGCGCACGTCGGTGAATCGGAACCGGAACGACGACCCGGTCACGGCGCGGGGGAGCCGCGCCTCGACGTCCCGGACGCTGCCCTGGCGGTCGCCGTCGGCGACGGGGGACAGGGGTACCCGCCCCACGACCTCGCCGTCCACCCACACCTCGACCTCGGTGGGCACCGAGTGCCGCCCGTCGGCGACGAGGGTGAGCGGTACGGCGTCGACCGTGACCGGCGCGGCCAGGTTCACCTCGACCCACTGCCGCCTCGGCGCCGAGCGCAGCGAGGTCCAGGCCGTGGACCGGTCGCCGTCGAAGGCCGCCGAGGCCGTGTGGACGTCGCCGGTGAGCCGGCTGCTGGCCCGGGCCCACGTCACCGTGCCGTCGTGGCGGCGGCCGAGCACCTGGTCGATCACCGACGCCGGATCCCGCCGGAACAGGCGGACCTCGCCGTCCAGGCGGAACGAGCGGGGTGACGGGAGCTCCACCACCCGGGCCATGGCGGCCTCCTCGTCGTGCCGGGTGGTCTCGGTGGGGTCCTGGCGCTGGCGGGTGACCACCACGGCCAGCGGGTGGTCGAGGTCGGCGCGGCCGACGGCGTCGAGCAGGTCGACGGGCAGGCGCACCCTCTCGACCTGGGTGGGTGGACGGTCCCCGATGGCCACCTCGGCGAAGCCGACGCTGGACTGCCCCGTGTAGCGGGAGCGCACCCCGGCCGTGTCGGCCAGGATCTCGATGGACAGCTCGTCGAAGGTGCGCTCGGGGAACCGCACCCGTTGCCCCGGCTCGTCGCGCGACTCGGATCCCAGGGCCACGTCGACCGGGTCGCCCCCGTCGAAGCGCAGGCGCACCTCGGTGATGAACCGGTTCCGGGAGCCGTTCGTCGCCTGGGTGAGGGTGATCGTGTCGGTGGTGACCGGGTCGTCGAGGCTCAGGGCCAGGCGCTCGCCGCGAGCGTCGGAGAACGCCGCCGTCCGCCAGGCCGTCTCCACGTCGCCGTCGACCGCCAGGGCCGGGCGCTCCTCGGTGGTGAACGTGATGGGGTTGCCGTAGCTGGTGGCCCGGGCTGTGATCCCCCCGGTGGGGGCGCTCACCGTCATGGCGTCCTCGGACGCGTCGGGGAAGGTGGGGAGGCGGTTGTCGGTGGGGTCCTCCTCGAGCGGCTCCTCACCCGGGGCCTCGGTGTAGCCCCGGGTGTGGCGCACGGTGGTCCACCGCTCGCCCCGGTCACGGTTCGAGTCGGTGACCACCAGGGTGGCGCCGTCGTCGAGGGCGGCGTCGATCTCGCCCTCCGACATCGACGCCGAGTAGCGGATCAGCTCCCGCCCGTCGACGAGCCCGGCGGCCGCGGCGTCGACGAGCCCGGCCCCGTCCCCGGCCACCAGGAGGGGGGACGCCGTCGCGTGGGTCGACACGATCGGAACGGGGTCCTCCACCCCGAAGGACGCCAGGGAAGGGGGATCGGGCAGGTCCGGTGGCGTCTGGAGCATCAGCTCGTCGTCGAGCTGGACCTCGTCCACCGTGACGTTGGGCGCGGTGGGGCCGAACCCCGTGGGCTCCCCCAGCCCCGGCGCGGCGGTGACGAGCTGCCACAGGTTCCGGGGCCGGGGCGTGTTGTAGCGCTCGTACTGGAGGTCGCTCTGGACCAGCACGTCGCCGGCCCGCATGAGGCGGGCCAGCGGGGCGATGCCCTGCGGCTCGGCCGTGCGCTCCTGGAGGGTGAGGTCGAAGGCGTTCAGGAGGTTGGCGGACGGCGCCGACCCGTAGGGGATGAGCTCCCGCTGCACCGACGGGCGGTCCATCAGGCCAGGCAGCACGGGGTCGACCGTGTTGCCCCAGCGGTAGCTGGCGAAGTCCGAGCCCGGGACCACCAGCACCCGCGTGCCGTCCCCCCGGGCGTCGAGGTGGGCGGCGGCCTCGTCCCAGTAGGTGGGGAGCTCCTCCGGCCGCCGCAGGTTGTCGGGCACGAGCTCCCCCCGCCACAGCGGCGGCAGGGCCAGCAGGGCCACGGCCACCACGGCCGCGGGGAGGGCGGGCGACAGCCGCGGCCATCGCCGGGTGGCGCTGGTGACCCCCGCCCCGGCCAGCACGGCCAAGCCCAGGGCCACGAGGGGGACGGCCCGGGGAAGGCTGCGCATCGACAGGCCCAGGTCGGACTCCAGGAAGGCCCTGACCGCCCGGGGGAACGGGGCACCGCCCTCCCAGGGGTAGGCGCCGACGGCCAGCGCCACGCCCACCGCCACCAGCATCACGAAGTAGGCCCGGTGGCGCCAGCGGGCCACGACGCCCCCCACCAACCCGAGGAGGGGGACGAGGTAGGTCACGACGAGCAGCGGGACGCGCTGGGTGTAGTCGACGCTCGGCTCGATCCACGGTCCCAGCCGGTCGCCGCCGTAGAAGAACCAGTAACCCAGGCCCCGCAGGACCTCGTGGCTGACCGACACCGCCGCCACCGTGCGGGCGGTCTCCGTGTACCGGAGGATCTCGATGCCGTTGGTCCCCTGCACCGACAGGCCGGCGATCCACCACGCCGAGACGGGCACCGTCGCCACGCCGATCCGCAGCGCCGCCCGCACGGCCGTGCGGGGGGGCACCTCGCCCGCCACCCACACGGCGTGGGCGAGCCACAGCACCGGTGCCAGCCCCACCAGGAGCAGGGCCGTGGCGTTGACGCTCCCGCAGGTGGCCACCACCAGGGCGAACAGCGCCGGGTACCGCCATCCCCTCGTGCGCACGGTCCGGGCCGCCAGGGCCACCAGCCACGGCAGGGCGGCGAACGGCAGGAGGATGGCCGACAGGCGGGCGATCAGGGTGAGGAGGTAGGGCGTCAGCGCGTAGGTGAAGGTGGCCACCGTGACCCCGGGCCCCCGGCCCCAGCCCAGCGTGCGCAGTAGGTACGCCACGCCGGCGCCGGCGGCGAAGACGATGGTGCCCCACCACAGCCGCTGCGCCGCCCAGTCCGGCACGCCCAGGACGTCGGCCAGCCAGTAGAAGGGGCCCATCGGCCACAGGAACCCGATGTTCTGGTGGGTGACCGTCCCCAGGCCGATCGACGGGTCCCACATCGACCAGGCCCGGCCCATCAACCGGCTGGGGTCGAGGTAGAGGTAGGTCTTGGTGTCGGCGCTCACCCACCCCCGCCGGGTGAGCAGCAGGGGGACGTAGGCCACCAGCGCCAGCCCGCCCAGCAGCCGCCACGGTGGCGGGTCGGCCCGCCGGGGGGTGCGGCCGACCGCCCTCGTGGCCGGGGGCCGCGCCGGGGCGGGCGCCACGGTGGCCAGCGCCGCTCGCCGCCCGAGCAGGGCGCGCCCGGGCCTGGGGCCCCGGGCTCTCATCGGCGCGTGCGGTGCCGCGCCACCTCGTCGGCCACCACCCGCATGAGCTCCGTCGCCGTGTGCGACCACGTCAGCTCGGAGGCCCACGCCCGCGCCCCGGCCGAGAGGCGGGCACGCAGGTCGTCGTCCCCCAGCACCGAGGCCATGGCGTCGCCCAGGCTGGCGGGGTCGGGGCCGGCCAGCAGGCCGGAGCGCCCGTCCCGCACGGCATCGGCGTGCCCGGCGATGCGGGTGGCGACGGCGGGGGTGCCGCAGGCCGCCGCCTCGGTGAGCGTCATGCCCCATCCCTCGCGGGCGGACGCCGAGGCGACGATCCAGGTCGTGCGGTAGAGCTCGACCAGCTCGTCGTGGGTGACGTGACCGCGCAGCGTGACCCAGTCGCCGGCTCCCAGCTCCTCCACGACGGCCTCGATCCGGGGCTTCTCGTAGCCCTCGCCCACGATGACGAGGCGCAGGTCGGGCACGCGGGCACGGGCGTGGTGGGCCGCCCGCACCAGGGCGTCGTAGCGCTTGACGGGGGCGAGGCGCCCCACGGCGACGACCATGGGATGGGGGCTGCGCCGGCCCCCGGGAGAGAAGCGGGCGTCGATGCCCGGGTGGACCACGGTGACGCGGTCGGACCGGAAGCCCAGCTCCTCGACCAGCTCGCGCTTGGAGGACTCGGACAGGGTGGCCACGGCGGAGCCCCGGTAGAGGGGCGGGGCGACCGTGCTCTCGAAGGCCCGGCCCAGGGGGCCGAGGCGGTCGCCGAGGGTCATGTCCCACATCTCGGCGTGCACGTGGTGCAGGAGGACGACCCGGGGGCCCCGGTTCCACAGCGGGCTGAGGAAGGGCATGCCGTTCCAGATCTCCACCAGCACGTCCCGGGGGCCGGTGCGCCCGAGGAGCTCGGCGAGGGCGGCACGGGGGAAGACCATGTGGCGTCCCGCTCGCCGGATGACCCTGTAGCCGTCGCGGACGGCCTCCGTGGGTTGGCCCTGCGCCCAGGACGTGCGCATGGTGACCTCGACGCCGGCGGCGGCCCACCGCCGGGCCACCTCGGCGATGTGCACCTCGGAGCCCCCGGCCTCGACGTCGTCGAGGTCGCGCCAGGCCAGCACGTGGACGCGGCGGACGCCGGCCGAGGCGGCGAGGTCGCCGATCTTGGCGACCGGCTCGGTGGCGTCGGGCACGACGTTGCTCACGACTGATCGTCCTCCCCATCCCCAGTGATGGTCACCGGCCCGGTGCGGGGGCGGTGGTCGCGCCATCGTAGGTGCCGCATCAGGGCGCGCCCGCGTGTGAGCTTCGGGTACCGGATCGGCCGTATGCTACGGACTCCTGCGCCCGCGCACCAACGATCAGGGGGAGGTGCGCCCGACCCCACGGAGCAGCCCGTGCCCAGCCACGATCCCGCCGCCACGCCCCAGCTCGACCAGGCCCTCGACGGCGTCGAGGGCTGGTTCAGCCCCGAGCAGGTGGCCCACCTGGCCCGGCGGGTGGCGGCCGTGCCGGCCACCGGCCGGATCGTGGAGATCGGCAGCTACCGGGGTCGCTCGATGATCGTCATCGCCTCGAGCGCCCGGGAGGGGGTCGAGATCTACGCCATCGACCCCCACGCCGGCAACGACCGCGGGCCCCAGGAGATCGAGGGCTTCGAGGACGAGGCCGCCCTCGACAGCAAGGTCTTCCTCGCCAACCTGGAGCGGGCCGGCGTGCGGGACCGCGTCACCTACGTGCGCAAGTTCAGCCACGACGCCCTCGACGACGTCCCTGCGCCCGTCGACCTGCTCCACGTCGACGGCGCCCATCGCTACGCGCCGGCCAGCGACGACATCGCGTCGTGGGGTGCCCGGGTGGCCGAGGGGGGGTCCATTCTCATCCACGACTCGTTCTCGTCGGTCGGGGTGACGCTGGCCCTGGTGGCCAGGCTCACGTTCTCGACCGGCTGGCGCTACGCCGGTCGGAGCCGGTCGCTGGCCGAGTACGTGCGCGAGCCGGTCGCCGGCATCGCCCGGGTGGCGAACGTGGCCCGCCAGCTCGCCGAGGTGCCGTGGTTCCTCCGCAACCTCCTGGTCAAGGCGCTGATCCTCGCCAAGCTGCCCTGGGCCACGCGCCTCCTGGGCCACGAGGGCGAGAGCTGGCCGTACTGACACGGGGCCGCGCCCGGGGTGCCGGGGACGAGGATGCCCCCCCGGGCACCCGCCGGTCGGCTGTCGTGGTCGGGAGCGCCGGGCACCGGTCGCCGGTCGCCGGCGCACGTCGCTCCACGGTCAGCTCGTCGCCGCCTCGACGCCGGGCCCACGCGGTGCCGGGGGCGGGGCGGGGCTCGCCTCCTCGCCGTCGGCCGGGCCGCCGTCGGTCGGGCCGTGCACGTCGCTCGGGCCGTGCACGTCGCTCGGGCCGCCGTTGGTGGCGCTGCCGCCGTCGGGGAGGTCGTTGCCCCCGGCCGGGTCGGGAGCAGGGCCGCCACCGGCCGGGTCGGGAGCAGGGACCGGGGCGTGGGCGGCGTCGGTGTGGCGGTGCAGCACCCGGTCACGCAGGCCCCACCAGGTGACGAGCGACATGGCCTCGCCGATGATGTGCCAGGACATCTTGGACACGCCGCGGACGCGGTCGTTGAACGTGATGGGCACCTCGACGATGCGGGCCCCCAGGCGGTGGGCCCGGTAGGAGAGCTCGAGCTGGAAGCCGTAGCCGGTGGCCTTGGTGGCGCTGGCCTCGACGGTGCGGAGGATGTCGGCGCGGTAGGCGCGGAAGCCGGCGGTGGCGTCCCGCACGCCCAGGCCCAGCACGGTGGAGGCGTACAGGTTGCCGGCCCGTGACAGGAGCTGGCGGACGAGGGGCCAGTTGGCCGTGGCACCACCCCTCACGTAGCGGGACCCGATGGCGATGTCGGCCCCGCGATCGATCTCCGCCAGGAGGGCCGCCAGGCGGTCGGGCGGGTGGGACAGGTCGGCGTCCATCTGCACCACGACCTCGTAGCCGCGGGCGAAGGCGTGCTGGAAGCCCGCCCGGTAGGCGCCGCCCAGGCCACCCTTCGCCGGGCGCTCGAGCACGCCGACCTGCCCGAGCCGGTCACCGGCGGCCCGGGCCAGCTCGGCGGTCCCGTCGGGGCTGCCGTCGTCGACCACCAGGATGTCGGCGCGCGGGGCCGCGGCCCGGACCTTGCCGAGGACGTCGCCGATGTTCTCGGCCTCCAGGTAGGTCGGGATGATGACCAACGTTCTCATGCGCTTCCCCAGGCCTCGTGAGCGGGTGCAACGGTAGCCCGGGCCTGCTCGGCCCGGGGGAGGCGGCCACCTTGGGTGGGAGCGGGTCGGCCACCGTGGCGGGGCCGGCTCGGGGCCGGTCCTGGCTGGCGTGCCGTCACCCCCCGGCCTCCCCGCGGTCGCACCGGACGTGCAGCTCGAAGATCGGCGTTCCCGGGACCCCGGTCGAGAAGGAGTTGTCGCCGTAGGTGTCGACCAGGCAGAACCGTTGCCGGAGCACCTCGCCCGGCTCCGGGGAGCCCGGCTCCATCGACGTGTTGGGCTCGTGCCAGTTGTCGTACATCGTCGACAGGATGACGACGTCCGCGTCCCGGACCTCGTCGGCCAGCCCGGAGTCGTCGGCGTTGGCCACCCCCGGGTCCATCTCGATGTAGCGGGTGCCCGGCTCGAGGTCGGGCAGGAGGTAGTAGAGGTACGACTCGCTGTAGGGGGTGACGGCCAGGTCCCCGGGCCCCACGATCAGCCGGTCGCCTGGCTGGGTGAGCCGCTCGATGTCGGCGAACATCCGCTCGGCCGCCACGCCGACGTCCTCCCGGCCGTAGTAGAAGCTCCGACCGTCGTTGTCGACGGAATAGAAGTGGCGGTCGTAGCCGAAGCTCTGCCCCGCGTAGTCGGCGTACCAGCGGTAGGTGAAGTGGGGGAACAGCAGCATGAGGGCGAAGGGCACCAGCGTGGCGGCGGCCGCCGGCGCCGGCCGCCAGCCCCGCAGGCGGGCGGCCTCGGCCACGAACATGGGCAGCACGCCCAGGCCCACGCAGCCGACCCACGACATGTGGGCCGTGTCGGCCCGCTGGACGGTCTGGGGCAGGAGCCCGGCCGCCAGCAGCGCCACCGCCAGCAGCCGCCAGCCGTGGGGGCTGCCCCGATGCCGGGCCCACAGGCCGATGGCGACCACCGCGGCAGCCACGCCGAACACCGTGCAGAAGAAGAGGAAGATCTGGAGGGGCTGCTCGGGGGCGGGGAGCGGCCAGGGGAACTTCCGGAAGGCGAAGGCCCGGTTGAGGAAGCTGGTGTACTCGTCGTACGGAGGGGGGAACGGGAGCCGGCGCCCCGCCCGCAGCTCGAACACGGGTTCCACCACCATGCCGCGGATGGCGTTGCCGGGTCCGGCCATCGCCAGGTGCAGGAGGTAGGGGCTGACCCCGATGGCAGCCCCCAGGGCCAGCCGGCGACGGCCCTCGCCGTCCAGGGCGAACAGGAACAGCGCCCCGAGCGACAGGCCCAGGGCGGCCACCAGGTCGGGGCGGAACAGCAGGGCCGCCCCCGCCAGCAGGCCGGCGACCAGCAGGCCCCGCCGGCGGTCCTGCCCGGGGTCGAGGGCCCGGGTGGCCACCCCCACCGACCACACGGCGAAGCCGATGCCGCCCACCCAGGCCAGCGCCGTGACGCCGATGGGGGGGATGATGACGACGGCCGTGGCGATGCCGCAGGCGGCGGCCACGTAGCGCCCCCACCGGTAGCCGATGACGGTGACGCCCGAGATCAGCAGCAAGAGCTGGAGCAGCCCGACGACGCGCTCGGTCCACATCGACACGCCGAACACCCGGAAGAAGCCGGCGATGGTCCAGATGCTGCCGGGACCGTAGAGGTGCAGGAAGTCCTTGTTGGGGATGTCGCCGTGCAGGAGGCGCTCGGGGAACACGATCATGAACCCCTCCTCCATCGGCGGTCCCGGGGCCCGGAACACGCCGCGGAGGGGGATGGCGACCACCAGCCCCACCAGCACGGTGGGCACCACCCAGCGATGCCGGGCCAGCCAGCCGCGGCGGTCGGCGCCTGCCACCCCCTGCCCCGAGGGGGCGGGACCACGGCCGGGGACGGCA
>DASUJB010000223.1:0-6194 GCA_036279475.1 Acidimicrobiales bacterium
GATCGACCACAAGGTGTCACCGGGCTGGACGACGTAGTGCCGGCCGGCCACCGCCACCGGGCCGTCGATCGGCTCCGGCCGGCCGGAGCCGCCGACGTCGCCCATCGCCGCCACGGCACGTAGGCAGGCCACGGCCACCACGCCCAGGACCAGCAGCAGGGCGAGGAGAGCGACGCGCTGCCGGCGAGCGGCAGTGGCGCGGACGGTCCGTGCCCGGTGCGGACGCGCCGGCGACGTGGGAGCCGGTTGCGCCCGTGGTGGCACGCCCGGCAAGCGGGTGGAGGGACGGGCGACGTGTGTGGCGACCATGCGACCACTCTCCTCGGGGGGTGTGACACGCCAGCCCCTGCGAGCTGGCGGCGAGGCGAACGTACGTTCGCCTCGCGAGACCCAACCAGAGCTCGCCCCTCCGGTCAAGGGCCCATGCGAACGAGTGTTTGCCCCTCGCGGGCGCCGATGCTACCGTCGGACCCGCGAACGTTCGTTCGGCCCCGGGGCGCGGGCACCGGTAGCGGCCCACGTTGCGTCATCGCCGTCAACCCCTCGGCAACCCGGGCTGGCAGCCAGTGCCGAACGGGTGCGAACACCGGAGGAGCGCGCCATGCCCCAGCACCCACTCACCCCGCGCCAGCGCGAGGTGCTCCAGACCATCGAGCGCCACATGCGCGAGCGGGGCTACCCGCCCTCGGTCCGGGAGATCGGCGAGGCGGTGGGCCTGACGTCGCCGTCCACCGTCCACGCCCACCTCGGTGCCCTCCAGCGTCGGGGCTACCTGCGCCGCGACCCCACGAAGCCACGTGCCATCGAGGTCCGCTGGGACCCCACCTCCGACGCCGTCGTCGAGCGGCGGCCGGTGCGCCACGTCCCGCTGGTGGGCGACGTGGCCGCCGGCACCGACGTGCTGGCGCAGGAGAACGTCGAGGAGGTCCTCCCCCTGCCCTCCGACCTCACCGGTGAGGGGGACCTGTTCATGCTGCGCGTCCGTGGCGACTCGATGATCGAGGCCGGCATCCTCGACGGCGACTTCGTCGTCTGCCGCTCGCAGAGCACGGCCGAGGAGGGCGACGTGGTCGTGGCCGGCATCCCCGGCGACGAGGCGACCGTCAAGACCTTCACGCGGCAGGACGGCCGCGTCGTGCTGCGGCCGGCGAACGCCCGCCTCGAGCCGCTGGACCTCGACCCCGGTGACGTCCAGCTCTACGGCCGGGTGGTCACCGTGTTGCGGCGCCTCTGACCGCCTCGCCGCCCCGCAGCGCACCGGCGAGGGCCGCGTGCACGCGCTCCAGCGACGACCGGTCGACGTGCTCCTCGCGGGTGTGGGCCACGAGGGGGTCTCCCGGCCCGAGGTTGGCCGCCGGGATGCCTGCCGCCGCGAACCGGCTGACGTCGGTCCAGCCCAACTTGGCGCGCACCGCCAGGCCGGCACGTGCCCGCAGGGCGGCCAGCAGGGGGTGGGAGAGCCCGGGCGGCGCCCCCCCGGCGGCGTCCACCACCACCACGTCGTCGCCGTCCTCGAGGTGGGGGGCGAGCACCTGGTGGACGTGGGCGCGTGCCTCTTCCGCCGTGCGGTCGGGGGCGAAGCGGTGGTTGAGGGTGACCGTGGCGAGGTCGGGCACGACGTTGCCCGACACCCCGCCGTGGACCGCCACCGCCTGCAGGGCCTCGTGGTACTCGCACCCGTCGAGGACGGGCCGACGCGGCTCGTAGCGGTCCACGGCGGCCAGCAGGTGGCCGGCCCGGTGCACGGCGTTGCGCCCCGTCCACGGCCGTGCCGTGTGCGCCCTGACCCCACGGAGGCGCACCTCCAGCCGGAGCGTACCCTGGCATCCCAGCTCGAGGACAGCGCCGGTGGGCTCGGCCAACAGGGCGGCGTCACCGGAGACCAGGTCGGGGCGGTGCGCGAAGAGGTGACCGAGGCCGTTGTGCACGGCCTCCACCTCCTCGGCGACGTAGAACGCCCAGGTGACCTCCAGGGCCGGCTCCGCGACCCGGGTGGCGAGGTCGAGCATGATCGCCAGGCCCCCCTTCATGTCGGCAGCTCCCCGGCCCCAGAGCCGGTCGCCCTCGATGCGGGGCACGGCGTTGCCGTCGGCGGGCACGGTGTCGAGGTGGCCGGCGACCACCAGCCTCGTCGGCTGGCCACCGGTGGTCCGGGCCACGACGTTGTCGCCGAGGCGGTCGACGGTCAGGTGGCGGGCCCGGCGCAGCCGCCGCTCCACCACGTCGGCCAAGGCCGCCTCATGGTGGCTCTCGGACGGCACGGCCACCAGGGCGGCGGTCGCCTCCAGCAGGTCGGTCACGGTCGCCGAGGTTACCGACGACCGCCTGTTGGGGCCGGCCCACAGCACCCGAATACCGTGGCGCCGTGCCTCCCGCCACCCCTTCCGACGTCGGCGCCTGGGGCGTCGGTCTCGCCACCGTGACCGTCGCCGGCCAGGTCCTCGACACCTGGTACCCGGCTCCCACCCTCGCCTCCGGTGACGAGCTCGACCGGGCCACGGCGTCGGCAGGGACGACGGCGGTCCCGGGCACCCGGCGCCTCGACGCGGCGGTGGCCGCCGCCCTCCTCGGCGTCGACGTCGGCGCCGCCCTCGGGCCCGACGCGCACCGGGGCGTCGAGCGGGTGGCGGTGGCCACCGCCATCGGCTCGCTCGCCGACCCCCCGGTCGACGCCCACGACGTCTACCTCCGCCTCCACCTCCTCTCGCACCGGCTGGTCCGTCCCCACGGGGCGAACCTCGACGGCGTGTTCGGCCTGCTGGCCAACGTGGTGTGGACGAGCCTCGGTCCCTGCCCCGCCGAGGGGTTCGAGCGCACCCGCCTCGCCCTGCGGGCGGCGGGCGCCCCGCTCCAGGTGCTCGGGGTCGACAAGTTCCCCCGCATGACCGACTACGTGGTCCCCAGCGGCGTCCGCGTGGCCGACGCCGACCGGGTCCGCCTCGGTGCCCACCTGGCGGGGGGCACCACCGTCATGCACGAGGGCTACGTCAACTTCAACGCCGGCACGCTCGGGACGGCCATGGTCGAGGGCCGCATCAGCCAGGGCGTGGTCGTGGACGACGGCTCCGACGTCGGCGGGGGAGCCTCGATCATGGGCACGTTGTCGGGCGGGGGGAAGGAGGTCATCCGGGTCGGCCGCCGTTGCCTCGTCGGCGCCAACGGTGGCATCGGCATCTCCCTCGGGGACGACTGCACCGTCGAGGCAGGCCTCTACGTCACCGCCGGGACGCGGGTGACCCTGCCCGACGGCACCACCGCCAAGGCCGCTGCCCTCAGCGGGTCGGGGGGGATCCTCTACCGCCGCAACAGCCTCACCGGCGCCGTCGAGGCGCGCCCCCGGGAGCCAGGCGCGGTCGAGCTGAACGCGGCGCTGCACGCCAACGACTGAGGGGAGGTTGGGGCCACCGACGGAGGTTGTGGCCGGGCCGCCGGGACGGGCCGCAAGCTGTCGCGGCGGCGCGCCCGCGCCCGGGGGCCGGCCTCAGCCGCCGAGGCGGGCCGCCGGCCGGTCACCCCCCGCCCGCGCCGCCCGCAACCGCTGCGCCACCAGCTCGAGCTGGTCGTCGGGCTGCACCACGGCGATCCGGACGTGGTCGGCGCCGGCGGTGCCGTACAGCTCGCCGGGTGCCACGACCGCCCCCCCGACGGACGCCAGCAGGCGGGCGAGGCCCCAGGCGTCCCCGCCCGGGGCAGGGACCCACAGGTAGAAGCCACCGGCGGGGAACGGGCACTCGACCTCCACCGCGGCGAGGGCCTCGGCCAACATGGCCAGGCGCCGGCGGTAGCGGGCGCGCTGCCGGTCGACGTGGGCGTCGTCGCCGAAGGCGACCGCCCCCATGGCCTGCACGGGTCCCGGCACCATGCAGCCGGCGTGCTTGCGGACCTCCGACAGGTAGTGCACGAGCTCGGGGTCCCCGGCGTAGAAGCCGGCACGCACGCCGGCAAGGTTCGACCGCTTCGACAGCGAGTGCACCGCCAGGACGCCGTCGAGGCCCTCGCTCAGGATGGTCCGGCCCGGACCCGACCAGGTGAACTCCACGTAGCACTCGTCCGACAGGACGGGCACCTCGTGGGCTCGGCCCCATGCGGCAGCGGCGCCGAGGTCCTCCACCTCGCCCGTCGGGTTCCCCGGGCTGTTCACCCACACGCACAGGGCCCGCTCGGCATCGGCGGGATCGACCTCGTCCAGCTCGGCGTAGGGCACCGCCCGGCAGCCCGCCAGCGCCGCCCCCATGGCGTAGGTGGGGTAGCTGATGCGGGGGTAGAGGACGGTGTCGCGCTCCGGGCTCCGGAGCCGGAGCCAGTGGGGCAACCCGGCCACCAGCTCCTTGGTGCCGACGCAGGCCGCCAGGTGCTCGACCGCCACCGTGACCCCGAAGCGGCGCTCCAGCCAGGCGGCGGCCGCTCCCCGGAACGCCGCCGTGCCCACCGACGGCGGGTAGCCCCTCTCGCGACCGGACGAGGCGAGCGCGGCCACCGCGGCCGGCGGCGGCGGGTCGCACGGGGTCCCGATCGACAGGTCGACGGGACCGCCGGGCACGGTCGCGGCCGCCTCGTGGAGCACGTCCAGCCGGTCGTAGGGGTAGGGGGGGAGGGCGAAGCGGCGCGTCTCTGTCACTCAGCCGACAACGTACTCACGGAACCGACCCACCGAGGCGTCGTCGAACCGGCCCCGCAGGCGCATGCCACCCTCGCCGACCTCCTCCTCGAGGACGGCGCCGGCCCGGTGGGCGGCGGCCAGCAGGTCGCCCCGGTCGAAGGGGATCACCAGCTCCACGACGGTCGTCAGCGACCGCAGGCGGTCACCCATGGTGGCCAGCAGGAGGTCGGTGCCCTCACCGAGGGCGGCACTGATCGCCACCGAGCCCTCGTGGGCGGCCACCAGGCGCTTGGCCTCGCCGGGCGCCTGGTCCGCCTTGTTGAACACCACCAGCTCGGGGACCGTCCCCGCCCCGATCTCGCCGAGCACGGCACGGACCGCGCCCATGTTGCCGGGCACGTCGGGCGCGCCGGCGTCCACCACGTGGACGAGGAGGTCGGCGTCGACGGCGACGTCGAGGGTCGACCGGAAGGCCTCGACGAGCTGGTGGGGGAGCTTGCGGATGAAGCCGACCGTGTCGGTCACCAGGACCGGCTCACCCCCCGGCAGGTCGAGGCGCCTCGTGGTGGGGTCGAGCGTGGCGAAGAGCCGGTCCTCCACCGGCACACCGGCGTCGGTCAGCCGGTTGAGGAGGGTCGACTTGCCGGCGTTGGTGTAACCGACGATCACGACCTTGGCGAGCTGGCCCCGCTGCTGGGCCCGGCGCTGCACGCCCCGGTGCCGCTCGATCTCCCGCAGCTCGGACTCGAGCTTGTGGATCCGGCGGACGATGCGCCGGCGGTCCACCTCCAGCTGGGTCTCGCCCGGCCCCCGGGTGCCGATGCGGGCGCCACCCGCCGCCGACATGCCGCCCGCCTGCTGGGAGAGGGCGCCGGCCCGGCGCCGCAGCCGGGGCAGCCGGTAGCGCAGCTGTGCCAGCTCCACCTGGGCCTTGCCCTCCTGGCTGTGGGCGTTCTGGGCGAAGATGTCGAGGATCACCGCCGTGCGGTCGATGGCCGTGCGACCGAGGAGCTTCTCCAGGTTGAACTGCTGGGCGGGGCTGAGCTCCTCGTCGAACACGACCGTGTCGCAGTCGGTTGCCAGCGCCACCTCGCGGAGCTCCTCGGCCTTGCCCCTGCCCACGAAGGTGGGGGGGTCGGGGGCGGCTCGGCGCTGGTGGACGCGGGCGACCTCGTCGGCCCCGGCGGTATCCACCAGCAGGGCGAGCTCGTCCACCGACGCCTCCGTCTCGCTCGCCGTCTCGGGCGGGATCGTGACGCCGACCAGGACGATCTTCTCGCGGACGGCCCGCTCGATCAGCGCCACGGCGACGCCCCCAGCTCGACGGTGGCGACGTGGGTCGCCGGGCCCCGCAGCACGACCTCTCCCCCCGCCCCGGCGGCCAGGGCGACCTGCGCCTGGCCGCCCGGCATGTCCACGCGGGCGGCGTCGCCCACCAGGCCCCAGCGGCGGGCGGCAGCGGCGGCGGCGCACGCACCGGTGCCGCAGGCCAGCGTCGGCCCCACACCCCTCTCGTAGGTGCGGATGGCGATCACCCCGTCGCCGGCGGCCGCCAGGAGGTGGACGTTGGCGCCCCCGGGGACCTTGGCCTCGA
>DASUJB010000224.1:0-2760 GCA_036279475.1 Acidimicrobiales bacterium
GAAGTAGGTCTGCACCGTGCGGATGTCGGTGAACGGCGGGTGGAGCGACACGTCGACCGCCTCGTAGTCGGCGGTCGTCAGCTCGTAGACGAGCTTCTGGACCAGCGACGTGGCCTCGAAGTGGTTGAGGTTCATCTTCCAGTTGCCGCTGATCAGCGGCTTCCGGTGCTCAGGCATCGCCGTCCCCCCACTCGCCCCGCAGGGCGGCCAGGCCCGGCAGGTCGCCCTGCTCGAGCAGCTCGAGGGCGGCGCCCCCGCCGGTCGACACGTGGTCGACGGCGTCGGCCAGCCCGAACTCGGCCAGGGCGGCGGCGCTGTCGCCGCCCCCCACCACGGTGAACGCTGCCGTGTCGGCCACCGCCCGGGCCACGGCCCGGGTGCCGGCGGCGAAGCGCGGGTCCTCGAACACGCCCATGGGGCCGTTCCAGAACACCGTCCGGGCGTCGGCGATGCGGTCGCCGAAGTCGGCGGCGGTACCGGGCCCGATGTCCACCCCCGTCCACCCCGCCGGCACCGTGGTGCCGACCTGGCGGACCTCGCCCCCGGCCTCGGGGTCCATCAGCTTGCCCCCGGGGCCCAGGGCGGTCACGTCGGTGGGCAGCACCAGCCGGTCGCCGTGCTCGTCGAGGAGCGACCGGCAGGCGTCGACCATGTCCTGCTCCAGCAGGCTGGCGCCCACCCCGGCGCCGCGGGCGGCGAGGAAGGTGAAGCACATCCCGCCCCCGACGAGGAGCTGGTCGGCCACCTCCAGCAGGGACCGGATGACCTTGAGCTTGTCGCTCACCTTCGACCCGCCGAGCACGGCCACGAAGGGGTGCCAGGGGTCGGTGCGCAGGCCGAGCAGCACGTCGACCTCCCTGGCCAGCAGCCGGCCCGCCGCCGAGGGCAGGGTCCGCGGGGGGCCGACGATGGAGGCGTGGGCCCGGTGGGAGGCGCCGAAGGCGTCGTTGACGTAGGCGTCGAAGCCCTCGACCAGGCGGGCCACGAAGGCCGGGTCGCCGGCCTCCTCCCCCGGGTCGTAGCGGAGGTTGTCCATCAGTTCCACCCCGGGAGCCAGCTCGGCCAGGCGCCGGCGCACCGGCTCGACCGAGTACCGGGGGTCGGGCCTGCCCTTGGGCCGGCCCAGGTGCGTGCAGGCCACCACCGAGGCGTCGTGGTCCCGGAGCCAGCGGATGGTGGGCAGGGCGGCCCGGATGCGGAGGTCGTCGGCGATCTCGCCGTCGCGCAGCGGGACGTTGAAGTCGGCGCGCAGGAGCACCCGGGCCCCCCCGAGGGGCGGCAGGTCCTCGAGCACCGGGAGGTGCCCGGGCATCAGACCCGGTCGGCGGCGCCGACGATCCCCACGAGATCGACGAGGCGGTTGGAGTAGCCCCACTCGTTGTCGTACCAGCCGAACACCTTGACCAGGCTCCCGATCGCCTGGGTGAGCTGGCTGTCGAACGTGCAGGACGCCGGCGAGCCGACGATGTCGGTGGACACCAGGGGGGCCTCGGAGTAGTCGAGCACGGGGGCCAGGGGGCCCGACCCGGCGGCGGCGCGGAACGCCTCGTTGACCTCGTCGACTGACGCCTCGTGGGCCAGCACGCCGGTGAAGTCGGTGAGCGAGCCGTCGGGCACCGGCACGCGGAGGGCCTGGCCGTCGAGGCGGCCCTGCATCGACTGGAGCACGAGGCCGGTGGCCCGGGCGGCGCCGGTGGAGGACGGGACCACGTTGATGGCGGCGGCCCGGGCCCGGCGCAGGTCCTTGTGGGGGCCGTCGACCAGCATCTGGTCGCCGGTGTAGGCATGGATGGTGGTCATGAGGCCGCGCTCGACGCCGAAGGCGTCGTCGAGCACCTTGACCATCGGCACGAAGCAGTTGGTGGTGCACGACGCGTTGGACACGACCTTGTGGGCGGCGGCGTCGAACGTGTCGTCGTTGACGCCGACCACGAAGGTGGCATCGGCGCCCGACGAGGGGGCCGACACGATGACGTGGGGGGCACCGGCCTGGAGGTGCAGGGCCGCCTTGTCCCGACTGGTGAAGATGCCGGTCGACTCGACGACCACGTCGACCCCGAGGTCGCCCCACGGCAGCTCCTCGGGCGCCCGCACGGCCAGGACGCGCAGCGTGTCGCCCCCCACCTTGATGCCCTCGTCGGTGGCGGCGATGTCCTCCTCGAGGCGGCCCAGCACCGAGTCGTACTTGAGGAGGTGGGCCATCGTCTCCACCGAGCCCAGGTCGTTGACCGCCACGACGTCGATGTCGGCGCCCGCCCCCTTCGCCGCCCGGAAGAAGTTGCGCCCGATGCGGCCGAAGCCGTTGATGCCCACGCGGATGGTCATGTCGAGAGGCCCTCTCGTGTCGACGCCAGTTCCCTCCCCCGAGACCCTAGCCGTGCTCGCCCGGCCACCGGACCGGGCCACCAGCGGCGCTCTCACCTCCCGCAGCGGCGACGGCGACGCCGTGGGCAGCGACACCGCCGGTTCCGTCCGGAGGGACGGTCAGGGCACCAGCCCGGCCAGGACCGGTCCCAGCAGCGCCGGGTCGTGGGCCAGGCCGTGGGGGCGCACGACCTCGGCCTCGACCACCTCCACCCCGGGATCGGCGCCCAGGGGCAGCGCCCCCCGCTGCGCCACCACCACGTCCGGCTCCACCCCGTGGCGCCGCAGGGCCGCCACGTGGGCGGCCACGTCGTAGCCCGCCGTCTCACCCCCCTCGGCCCGCACGTTGCAGACGTAGACCCGCCGGCCCCGCGCCCGCTTCAGGGCGTCGCGCAC
>DASUJB010000225.1:0-8858 GCA_036279475.1 Acidimicrobiales bacterium
CGACGTCACGGTGGCGGTGGGAGCGCACGTCGAGCGGGGTGACCGGTTGGGCACGGCGGGAGAGCGGCTGCACCTCGGGGCCCGGGCGGGAGACGCCTACCTCGACCCGGCCGCCCTCTTCGGCGACGGCGCCGCCGTCGAGCTGGTGCCCTTCGAGGTGGCGCCGGGGTCGACGCCCGACGCGGAGCGGCGGGCGCTGGTCGACCTCACCCTGGGCCGCGGCCCGCACCTGGTCGACCTGCGGGCCGCGGCGTCGTGGCTGGCCGACCGGCTCGCCGTGCGCCCGCCGGGACCGGCCGGCCTGGCGATGGCCGCCGACCTGGTGGAGGGGCTGGCGGCCCCGGGACCGTGCTCGTCGGGCCCGCCACCGGCCCACCCGGCGGCGGGTGCCCGACGCGTGGCCGTGACGGTGGCCGGCCTGGGCTCGAGCAGCGGCCCGGCCACCATCGACGACCTGCCCTTCCGGGACCTGGGCTACCACCGGGGCGCGGTGGTGCGCTTCAGCTACGCCGGGGGCCGGACCCCGGGCACGGGGGAGGACGTCGTGCCGGAGGTGGCGCCTCGGGCGTACACGTCGGCGGACACGCAGGGCGACGTGCATCGGGCCGCCTCCCGGCTGGCGACGTTGGTCGAGGCCACCGCGGCGGCCGACCCGGAGGCCACCGTCGACCTCTACGCCCACTCGCTGGGCGGCCTGGTGGTGCGCCTGGCGCTGGACCGGCTCCAGCGTGGCGGCTTCCCCCTGTCCCGCCTGGGGATCGTCGTCACCCTGAGCTCGCCCCACCGCGGCGCCGACCTGGCCACCGTGCTGGCCCGGCTCGCCGGGCGGCCGGTCGCCGGCACCGTCCTGGACGGCGCGTCGACCCGGCTCGGCCTCGACCTGGACCCCGATGCCGCCGTCCTGGCGCAGCTCGCCGAGCGCTCCGGCGTCGTGACCGACCTCGCCGAGGCCGGCGTCCCGGAGGGCGTGCGCCTGCTGTCGCTGGGGGCGCGGGGCGATCCGATCGTGCCGGCGCCTCGCACGCAGGTCGACGGCGCCGTCAACGTCACGCTGCCCGTGTCCGGGCCCGGCGCCCACACCGCCGTCGTGACCTCGCCGGCGGCGGCCGCCGAGGTGGCGCGGGCCCTGGCCGACCAGCCGCCCGGCTGCCAGCCCTGGCACGACGTCCTGGCCGACGTCCTCGTCGGTCAGGCCGTGACCGGCCTGGAGAGCCACCTGGGCGCCGTGGTGGGGGCCTCGGGATGACGGATCGTGCCCGCGCCGGTAGGATCCCCGGGCGCCTCGGGGACCACCCGTGGCACACCGGCCGGCCCGCCCGACCGGCTCCTCCGAACATCGCCTCCGGCCCACCCCACGGTCGCCCCCGGGCGCCGGGCCGGTCACGCCAACCGATGGGAAAGGACAACCACCGTGGCTGTCGTCACCATGAAGCAGCTCCTCGAGGCCGGTGTCCACTTCGGGCACCAGACCCGGCGCTGGAACCCGAAGATGAAGCGGTTCATCTTCGGCGAGCGCAACGGCATCTACATCATCGACCTGGAGCAGACGCTCAGGCGGATCGAGACGGCCTACACCTTCGTGCGCGACGTGGCCGCCAAGGACGGCACGGTCCTCTTCGTCGGTACCAAGAAGCAGGCCCAGGAGCCGATCCGCCAGTACGCCGAGCGCTCGGGCATGCCCTACGTCAACGAGCGGTGGCTGGGCGGCATGCTCACCAACTTCCAGACCATGTCGCGGCGGATCGGCAAGATGCTCGAACTGGAGCGCCAGCGGAACGTCGGCGACTTCTCGGCGATGCCCAAGAAGGAAGCGCTGCTGAAGACGCGGGAGCTCGACAAGCTCACGCGCTACCTGGGCGGCATCCGGTCCATGGAGAAGCTGCCACAGGCCCTCTTCGTGCTGGACACCAAGAAGGAGCACATCGCCGTCACCGAGGCCAACAAGCTCGGCATCCCGGTGGTGGCGGTGGTGGACACCAACTGCGATCCCGATGTGATCGACTACGTGATCCCGGGCAACGACGACGCCATCCGCGCCGGCACGCTGCTGTGCCGCGTCATCTCCGACGCCGTGGTGGAAGGGAAGCACATGGCGTCCCTGACGGCACCCACGGCCTCCCGGTCGGTGCAGGACGAGCAGCGCATCGCCGCCGGGCAGGCCGAGGCCCGGCGCCTGGCCCTCCTCGAGTCCCAGGTGCGCGAGCAGCGGGTGGCCGGCAACGTCCGTCCCGCCTCCCGCACGCCCGTGGGCGACCTCCCCCTGACCGACAGCGTCGCCCCCGAGGTGGCCGAGGCCACCGCCAGCGGTCCCGGCGAGCGACCTGCTCCCGCTGGGGCCACCCCCACCGAAACCCAGGAGCCCTGAGCCCGATGGCCGAGTTCACCGCCAAGGACGTCCAAGCCCTGCGCCAGGCCACCGGCGCCGGCATGATGGACGCCAAGAAGGCGCTCACCGAGACGGGTGGCGACATGGGCGCCGCCCGCAAGCTGCTGCGGGAGCGGGGCCTCGCCAAGGCCGACGACCGGGCCGGGCGCGAGAACGCCCAGGGCGCGGTGGCCATCGCCACGGGCGAGGGCACGGTCGGGATGGTGGAGCTGAAGTGCGAGACCGACTTCGTCGCCAAGTCCGAGGAGTTCGTCGGCCTCACCCAGGCGCTCGCCGAGGCGGTGGCGGCCCAGGGCGAGTCCGGCGTGGCGACCCACCAGCGGGCGGTCGACGACCTGAAGGTCACCCTGAAGGAGAACATCGAGGTCGGCGGGGTGGTGCAGGTCAAGCTGGCAGGCGGCGAGACCGTGGACACGTACCTCCACCGCCAGGAGGGCCGTGGCGTCAACGGCGTGGTGGTGGTTCTCCAGGGCGGCAGCCAGGAGCTGGCGCACGACATCGCCGTGCACGTCGCCTTCGCCAAGCCCCAGTACCTCACCCGGGACGAGGTGCCCGACGAGGTGGTCGCCGAGGAGCGGCAGACGCTGCTCGACATCACCAGGGCCGAGGGCAAGCCCGAGGCGGCCTGGCCGAAGATCGTCGAGGGCCGGCTCAACGGGTGGTACAAGGAGCGGGTGCTGCTCGACCAGCCCTACGTCCGGGACGACAAGGTGACCGTGGGCCAGCTGGCCGAAGGCGCGGGGGCGACCATCGTGCGCTTCGCCCAGCTGTTCATCGGCGGTTGACCCCCGAACCGTCCCCGACGCCGGCCGCCGTCACCCCCGCCGTGCCCTACCGCCGGATCATGCTCAAGCTCTCCGGCGAGGCGTTCGCCGGTGACGTGGGCTACGGCATCGACGGCACGTTCGCCGAGTACATCGCCAAGGAGATCGTCGCCGTCCGCACGTCGGGGGTGGACGTGGCCGTGGTGGTGGGTGGGGGCAACATCTGGCGGGGGATGTCCGGCACCGGCGCGGGCATGGACCGGGCCCAGGCCGACTACATGGGCATGCTGGCCACGGTCATCAACGCCCTGGCGCTGCAGGACACGCTCGAGCGCCTGAATCAGCCCACCCGCGTCCAGACTGCCATCCACATGGCCCAGGTGGCCGAGCCGTACATCCGCCGGCGCGCCATCCGCCACCTGGAGAAGGGTCGCGTCGTCATCTTCGCCGGCGGGACGGGCAACCCGTTCTTCACCACCGACACCGCAGCCGCCCTTCGGGCCGTCGAGATCGAGGCCGACGGCATGTTGCGGGGGACGCACTCGGGGGTGGACGGCCTCTACACCGCCGATCCCCGCACCGATCCCGACGCCACGCGGCTCGACGAGGTGAGCTACCTCGACGTCCTGAACCGGGGGCTGAAGGCCATGGACTCCACGGCCATCACCCTGTGCATGGACAACCACCTCCCCATCGTCGTGTTCGACCTCCTGGGCCCGGGCAACATCCGGGCCATCGTCGACGGCCAGGCGATAGGTACGCTCATCCACTAGGCGGCCGCTGCCGTCGCCCGCCAGCCAGGAGCACCCGTGCCCGACGACGACATGATCGCCATGGTCCTCGACGACGCCCGCGCGAAGATGTCCCGGGCCGTCGACCACGCTCGCGCCGAGTTCACGGGGGTGCGCACCGGTCGGGCGGCTCCGGCGCTGGTCGAGAAGCTGCCGGTCGACTACTACGGCACCGAGGTGCCGCTCCAGCAGATCGCCGGCTTCACGGTCCCCGAGGCGCGCCTCCTGGTCATCAGCCCCTACGACAAGGCCGCGATCGGCGCCATCGAGAAGGCGCTGCGGAACAGCCGCCTGGGCCTGTCGCCCAGCAACGACGGCCAGGTCATCCGGTTGAGCTTCCCGCCCCTCACCGAGGAGCGCCGCCGCGAGCTCGTCCGGGTCGTGCGGGGCATGGCCGAGGAGGGACGGGTCAGCATCCGGCACGCGCGGCGCGGTGCCCGCCACGACCTCGAGGAGCTCGAGCGCGACGGTGACATCTCCGTCGACGACCTCGCCCGGGCCGAGAAGGACCTCGACCGTCTCACCCACCACTTCGAGGAGGCCGTCGGTGACGCCCTCGAGCACAAGGAGCAGGAGCTGCTCGAGGTCTGAGGAGGGCGCCGTCCCCCGGGGTGGCGCGAGGGGTGCACCTGGCGCTTGCCACCACACGCGCCGGTGAGACGTGCAGGATGGTGGGGTGCACCCGGGCGAGGACGTCCGGGCGGATGGCTCTACCGCCTCCCGGGAGCGGTGACGACGAGAGGAAGAGCACAGTGAGCGACTGGGACGACCGCCGCCAGGAGCGCCCGCCCGATCCCACCGAGGGCGTGCGCCTGCTCGGTGCCGACGAGGTGGCCGAGGTCATGCAGCGTGACGACATCCGCCACCGGTTCTCGGAGGACCGTCCCCGGTTCGGCGACCGGCCGGCCGCTCCCCCCGCGGGCGGGCCCCGGCCCGCCCTTCGGTTCCCCCTCGGCTCCTACGACGATCCCAACGCCATCGAGCGGCCGCCGGTGGTGCCGGTCGACGGGCCGACCGAGGTCCCGGAGCTGTCGCACTGGGCCGGCTCGGCCGCCGAGGACGTGCCGCACATGAGCGGTCGAGGACCGGGACGGGGCGATGACACGTGGTCACGGCCCGGACCCGATCCGTCCTGGCCCGGCTCGCACGGCGTCCCCCCTCCCGACCCCGGCGGTTGGGAGGGCGAGCGGGGCGGGCCGCCGGCCGGGCGCGGGTGGGGAGACGCCCGGGGTGCCGACGACCGGACGGGTCAGGGCGGTCCGGGCACCGCCGGCCCACCCGCCGGTTCCCCTCCCGGTCGGTCGGTGTTCGACCCGCCCGCCCGGCCGACGCGGGCCGCGGCCTATCCCGAGGATGCGTACGGCGACGAGTACGACCCCGCCTACGACGACGGCTACGAGGACGCCTACGAGGACGCCTACGAGGAGCCCGCCGCGCCCGGTCCTCCTCCGGCAGCCGGGACGGCCCGGCGCCGGCCGGTGCCCTCGGCAGATCGTGACATGCGCACGGCGGTCCTGGTGGGCGGGGGCTTCCTGGCGGTGGCGCTGGGCCTCTTCGCCGTGCTCGGTCCCCTGGGCGGCATGGTCGTCGCCGTCCCCGTGCTCGCGTACGCGGCGTACGAGCTCTTCGTGGCCCTCAACACCGCCGGCTTCGAGGCCCCCATGCCCGTCGGGGTGGCCGCCACCGCCGGAGCCGCCGTCGCCGCCTACAACGTCGGCGAGGAGGCGTTGCCGCTGGTGCTGGTGCTGGCGGTGGCGGCCAGCTTCCTCTGGTACCTGGTGGGTGCGGGCGGCGACCGGCCCGTGGCCAACATCGGGGTGACGCTCCTGGGTGTCGGCTGGGTCGGCCTGTTCGGCTCCTTCGCCGGCCTGCTCCTGGCGGCGCCGGGCGGTGACGGCGTGGCCTTCCTGCTGGTTGCCCTACTCCCCACCATCGGCTACGACATCGGGGGCCTGTTCGTGGGACGCAGCGCCGGTTCCCGCCCGTTGTCGACGGCCAGCCCCAACAAGACGGTCGAGGGCCTGGCCGGCGGCATGCTCGTGGCGGTGGTCACGGCCGTGGTGTTCGCCGTCGTCGGCGTGCACCCGTTCGACGACTGGCACGAGGGCCTCGCGGTCGGCGTGGTGGTGGCCCTGGTGGCGCCGCTGGGCGACCTGGCCGAGTCGCTGGTCAAGCGGGACCTCGGGATCAAGGACATGGGCAGCGTGCTACCGGGGCACGGCGGGTTGCTCGACCGTTTCGACGCGTTGCTGTTCGTCCTGCCCGCCGTGTGGTACCTGGCACGGCTGAGCGACTTCTTCCTCGGCTGAGACCACTAGCTTGGCGGGGTGGCCGTGACGACCGTTGCCGTGGCCGGGTCGACCGGCTCGATCGGTACCCAGACCATCGAGGTGGTCCGGGCGGAGCCGGACCGGTTCGAGGTCGTGGCGTTGGGGGCGTGGTCGTCGGTCGACCGGCTGGTGGCCCAGGCCCGCGAGCTCCGGCCCAAGCTGGTGGTGGTGGGGGACGAGTCCCGTGCCGCCGAGGTCGCGGGCCACGTCCCCCCGGGCACCGAGGTGGCGGCGGGGGCGACGGCCCTGGCCGAGATGGGCACGGTGGCCGACGTGTGCGTGAACGGCGTGGTCGGCTTCGCGGGCCTGCGCCTGACCCTGGCCACGCTGGCCGCAGGCCGGCGGCTGGCCCTGGCCAACAAGGAGTCGCTCATCGCCGGTGGGCCGGTGGTGCGGGAGGTGCTCCAGCGCCCCGGCGCCGGAGAGATCGTGCCGGTCGACTCCGAGCACGGGGCCGTGCACCAGTGCCTGGCCGCCAACGTGGGGGGTGACGCCCGGCGGGTGGCGCGCATCGTCCTCACCGCCAGCGGAGGACCGTTCCGGGGTCGTTCACGGTCCGAGCTGGCCGACGTCACGGTGGCCGACGCCCTGGCCCACCCCACCTGGTCCATGGGACCGAAGATCACCGTCGACTCCTCGACGCTCATGAACAAGGGGCTCGAGGTCATCGAGGCCCACGAGCTCTTCGGCGCGGCGTACGGCGTGGGCTACGACGACATCGAGGTGGTGGTCCACCCCCAGTCGGTCGTCCACTCGATGGTCGAGATGAGCGACGGGTCGACCATCGCCCAGCTCTCCCGGCCCGACATGCGGCTGCCGATCGGCTATGCCCTGGCGTGGCCCGACCGCATCGCCACGCCCTTCGGCCGCATCGACTGGTCGTCGTGTGGTCCCCTGGAGTTCGAGCCGCCCGACCACGACGCCTTCCCGTGCCTGGGGCTGGCCTACGCGGCCGGCAGGATCGGGGGCCTGGCGCCGGCGGTGCTGAACGCCGCCAACGAGGAGGCGGTGGCCGCCTTCCTCGGGGGACGGATCCCCTGGTCGGCCATCCCCGACGTCCTCAACGCCGTCCTGTCCCGGCATGATGGGCGTCGTGCCGACGGGGTCGACGCCGTGATCGATGCCGACCGCCGTGGCCGCCGGGCCGCCCGTCGGGAGATCGAGAGGATGGCGGCATGACCGACATGCAACGAGACACCACCGGCTCCGCCGTCGACCGGCCCGCCGCTGGCCCGTCCCCGGCCGAGACCGCCCGGCGCCACCCCCCGCCGCCCGCTCCCGGCCGCCCGGGCTCCTACCAGACGGGGGGCATCCGCCTGGCGCTGCTCGTGGGGTCGGTGGTGGCGGTCGGCGTGCTGTTCGGCTGGCCGCTGGTGGTGATGATCCTGAGCGTGGCCACGTCGGTGTTCCTCCACGAGCTCGGCCACTACCTGACCGCCCGCTGGTCGGGCATGCAGGTCACCGAGTTCTTCATCGGGGCCGGCCCCAAGATCTGGTCGTTCCGGCGGGGCGAGGTCGAGTACGGCGTGAAGCTGATCCCCGTCCTCGCGTACGTGCGCATCACCGGGATGAGCAACCTCGAGGAGGTGGACCCGGCCGACGAGCCACGTTCCTACCGTCAGCAGTCCTTCCCCCGGCGCCTGCTGGTGGTGAGCGCCGGATCGCTGTCGCACGTCGTCCAGGCCTTCGTGATCGGGATCGTGCTGTTCGGCGTCGTGGGCATGCCGGGCGGGAGCCTCACCGACCCCCGCGTGGACGGCTTCGACGTCGACGACATCGTCGACGGCAGCGCGGCCGAGGCCGCCGGGTTCGCGGTCGGTGACCGCATCGTGGCGGTCGACGGCCGGTCGGTGGCGGGCACCGAGAGGCTCTCCGACGCCCTGTCGACCTTCGACGTCGGCGACGAGGTGGCGTTCACCGTGGAGCGCGGGGGCGACGAGATCGTGCTGGAGGCCACCCTGCGGGGCCGTCCTGCCGGCCAGGGTGGTGACCCCGGCTCGCCGTTCCTGGGCGTGGAGGCCCCGCCCCACACCTCGGCCGAGCCGATGGGCGTCGGCCGCGCCGTGGTGGAGACGCCCGGGGAGATGTGGCGCACGACCACCGCCAGCCTGGCCGGGCTCGGCCGGGCGTTCAGCCCGTCGGGCCTCGGCGACCTGGCCGACAGCGTGGCCAACGCCACCGACGAGGGACACCCCACCGACGACTCCTCGGCGGGATCGCCCGAGGCTCGCGGCGGCGGCTCGGCCAGCGGCGGTCGGGAGAGCGAGCTGGTTTCGATCATCGGCGTCGTCCACCTCGGATCCCAGGACACCGAGCACCGCGCCGCGCTGATGCTCGCCATGCTCTTCCAGCTCAACCTCGTCCTGGGGGCGGTCAACATGCTGCCGCTGCCACCGCTCGACGGTGGCCACGCCGCCCTGGCCGTCTACGAGCGCATCCGCTCCCGGCGGGGCCAGCGGTACCACGCCGACTTCGCCAAGCTGCTGCCCCTCACCTACGCGGTGTTCCTCGTCCTGATGGTGGTCGGGGTCACCACCATGTCCCTCGACATCGTCAACCCGATCGAGCTCTGACCGATGGAGCTGGG
>DASUJB010000226.1:0-26916 GCA_036279475.1 Acidimicrobiales bacterium
CGCTGCCTCGTCGCCGTTCGACACCGGCCGGCTCGGACCGGCCCCCGGCCGGAGCGACACCGGCCAGATCAGGTCGGTGCCCTCGTCGTCGCTCCCTTCGGACCTCTCGTGGGCGGCCGACGACGTGGGTAGCCGGCCGGAGGCCGGAGGGCCCTCGTCCCCGTTCGCCGGCCTGGGCAGCAGGGGATCGGGTCGCTCCCGGCCCTCGGAGGGAGAGGTCGCCCCCCACGTGGCCGCCATGAGCCCCGAGGCCCGTGCCGCGGTGCAGAGCTCGGTGGGCAACTCCGGCGGCTCCCGTGGCGTCGGGGGCCGTCCCGGCGACGACATCGCGCAGCGCAGCCCCCTCATCGGCTTCCTGTCCTCGGTCCGCTGAGCGACCTGTCCGCTGCCGCCGTGGCGGCCGTGGTCGGTGCGGTGCTGGCCGGGCCGGTGGTCGTGCACGTGGTGCTGGTCTGGATCGGTCACCACGTGGCCGTGCCGTTGCTGCTGGGGCGCGTCCCCGATCGTGCCGAGCTGGGTCGCCCCCGGGCGAGGTGCCGCCGGTGCGCGGGTTCTCTGGCGCCGCTCGCCCTCCCCGTCCTCCCCGTCCTGCCCTTCGGTGCCCGGTGCCGGAGGTGCGGCGAGCCGCTGAGGGCCGGCTACGGGGCCATCGAGCTGGCCTGCGGAGCGGCGTCGGGTGCGCTCGGCGCGGTGGTGGGCTGGGCGCCGGCCCTGGTACCCATGATGGTGCTGGTCCCCGGCCTCGTCGCCGCATCGGTGACCGACCTGGTCGTGATGCGCATCCCGACCCGGTTCGTTCGCCTCACCCTCGTCGGCGTGGGGGCGGGGATGGCCCTGGTGGCGTTGACGGGCGGCCCGGCTTCCCGCCTGGGGGGAGCTCTCGTGGGGATGGCGGTGGCCGGCGGCTCCCTGCTGGTGGTCCACCTCGCCTCACCGGCCGCCCTGGGCCTGGGCGACGTGCGGCTGGGCGGCCTGGTGGGCGCGGCGGCGGGCTGGAGCGCCTGGCGCGCCGACCGGTCCCTGGCCACCCCGGTGCAGGGCGCCCTCCACACCCTGCTGGTGGCGGGCCTGGTGGGCACGGTGGTGGGGATCGTGCTGCTGGCCGTCCGGCGGCGCGACCTCCCGTTCCCCTTCGGGCCGGCCCTGGCCGTCGGGGGCCTGGCCGTGTGCCTGGCCACGGGCGGTGGGTCGTGACCGGCCCTGCCGGGGCCGGGGTGGCCATCGCCGGTCCTGGTGGTCGTCGGCCTGCCAGCGCCGGGGCGGCCACCGCTATCGTCGGCCCGTGACCACCGCCTTCGCCGCGCCGCGCCCTCCGTGCCCTGGTCGTCGGGAACGACGCTGATGGGCGATCCTGCACGTCACGTCGTCCTCGTCGGCCTCACGGGGGTCGGGAAGAGCACGGTGGGGCGCCGCCTGGGCAAGGAGCTGAGGCGCCCGTTCGCCGACGTGGACGAGCAGGTCGAGCTGCGCGCCGGCGCCACCGTGCCGGACATCTTTGCCGGGGGCGGAGAGGCCGCCTTCCGTGCCCTGGAAGCCCAGGTCCTGGCCGACCTGCTGGCGGTCCGTGCCCCGCTGGTGCTGGCCGGCGGCGGTGGTGTGGTCGGCGCGGCCGCCAACCGGGCGGCCCTCGCCCGGTCGGCTGCCTACGTCGTGTGGCTGCGGGCGTCGCCGGCGTTCCTGGCCGGCCGGGTCGACCCGACCCACAGGCCGCTCCTGGCGGGGGGAGCCGCCGAGGCGTTGGATCGCCTGGCCGCGGAGCGCGACCCCCTGTACGCGTCCGTGGCCGACGTCGCCGTGGACGTCGAGCCGTTCCACGTCGAGGGCGAACAGCCCAAGCGGGCGCTGGCCCGGCACATCGCCGCCCTGGTGGCGGGGACGGCCGCGGCCCGGTGAGCGCGCCCGGGGACGGCCGCGGCCCGGTGGGCGCGCCCACGGTCGTCCAGGTGGATGCCGGCGGCGCGACCTACCCCGTGGTGGTCGGCGCCGGCGCCCGCTCGGCGTTGGGCGACCTGCTGCCCGAGCGGGGGCGCCGCGTGGCGGTGGTGACGCAGGCGGGGATCGGCTTCGCCGTCGACCCGGGCCGCGAGCACGAGGTCTTCGCCATCGGCGACGGGGAGGGTGCCAAGTCCCTGGCCACGGTGGAGGGCCTGTGCCGGGCGTGGTCGCGGTGGGGCTTGACCCGGGTCGACCACGTGGTGGCCGTGGGTGGAGGGGTCGTCACCGACGTCGCCGGCTTCGCCGCCGCCGTCTACCACCGCGGTGTCGGGGTGACGCACGTGCCCACGACGCTGCTGGGCATGGTCGACGCCGCCATCGGGGGCAAGGCCGGCGTGAACCTGCCGGAGGGCAAGAACCTGGTGGGTGCCTTCTGGCAGCCCACGGCCGTCGTGTGCGACACGGACGCCCTGGCCACCCTGCCCGAGCGCGAGCGGCGCAGTGGCCTGGGCGAGATGGCGAAGTACCACTTCCTGACGGGGGACGACCTGTCGGGGCTCCCGCTCGGCGGGCGCATCGCCGCCTGCGTGCGCACCAAGGCCGCCGTGGTGGCGGCCGACCCCCACGAGGACCCTTCCTCCCGGCGGGGCCGGGCCACGCTCAACTACGGCCACACCCTGGCTCACGCCCTGGAGACCGGTGGCAGCTACGACCTCCGCCACGGGGAGGCCGTGGCCGTGGGCCTCGTGTACGCGGCCGAGCTCGCCCACCGCCTGGGGCGCGTCGACCGGGCCCGGGTCGACGACCACCGCCGGGTGGTCGCCGCCTACGGGCTCGGAGCCGAGCTGCCCGAGGCGGCGGAGGTCGACGACCTGATGGCCCTGATGGCGCGCGACAAGAAGGCGGTCGACGGCCTGACGTTCGTGCTCGACGGCCCCGACGGCGTCGAGGTGGTGCCGGGCGTCGACCCGGCCGAGGCCCGCGCCGCCCTCGAGGTGATGAGGGCGCGCCCGTGAGCGGCCCCGGCGCCCGTTCCGGTGCGAGCCGGCTCGTGGTGGTGCTCAACGGTCCCAACCTGGACCTCCTGGGCGAGCGCGAGCCGGACGTCTACGGCCGGGCGACGCTCGACCAGCACCTGGACGCGGTCCGGCACGCTGCCGGTCCGCTGGGCCTGGCCGTGGAGGACCTCCAGTCCAACCACGAGGGCGACCTGGTCGACGCCATCCACGACGCCCGGGGGCGAGCGGCGGCGATCGTCATCAACCCCGGTGCCCTGACCCACTACGCCTGGGCCCTGCACGACGCCCTGGCCGCCTTCCCCGGCCCGGTCGTCGAGGTCCACCTGTCCAACCCGGCCGCCCGCGAGGGGTGGCGCCGCACCTCGGTGGTGTCCCCGGTGGCGACGGGCACCATCACGGGCCTCGGGGGCCTGGGCTACGTGCTGGCCGTCGAGGCCTGCGCCCACCTGCTCGGCCCCTGAGCCGCGACCGGCGGGTGGCCCGCTCGTCGTGCCGCCCTATCCTGCCGCCGTGCTCATCGACCGTGCCGCGCTCCCCCCGATGGACGTGCCCGGCCGGGCCCACCGGCTGGCCGAGCAGCTCGGAGCTGCCGGGTGCGACGCCCTCCTGGTGACGAGCCTCGCCAACGTCCGCTACCTCACGGGGTTCACCGGGTCGGCGGCCCTGCTGCTGGTGGGGGCGGGGGGCGACCTCGCCTTCGTCACCGACGGCCGCTACCGCGACCAGGCCGCTGCCGAGCTGGCCGGGGCCGGGATCTCCGCCGAGGTGCGGGTCGGCCGGACGGCGGAGGACCAGCGGAGGGCCCTGTCGGCGGCGGTGGCGCCCGGCGGGCGGCTCGGTCTCGAGGCCGAGGACGTGTCGTGGGCCGCCCAGAGGCGCTACGCCCGGGACTGGTTCCCCCACGCCGAGCTGGTGCCCACCGCCGGCTTGGTGGAGGCCCTGCGGGCGGTGAAGGACGAGGGAGAGGTGGCGCGGATCGCCGCCGCCTGTGCCGTCGCCGACGCCGCCCTGGCGGTGGTGCGGCCCCGCCTGGGCGAGGCCGCGACCGAGGCGGACCTGGCGCTGGAGCTGGAGTGGCAGATGCGCCACCTCGGCGCCGACGGCCCGTCGTTCGAGACCATCGTCGCCTCGGGACCCAACGGTGCCATGCCCCACCACCGGGCGGGTGGGCGGCGGGTGTCGGAGGGCGACCTGGTGGTGATCGACTTCGGCGCCCTCGTCGACGGCTACCACTCCGACATGACCCGCACGGTCCTCGTGGGCGAGGGGACCGACGTCCAGCACCGCATGCTGGCAGCCGTCGCCGAAGCCCAGGCGGCCGGGGTGGCGGCGGTCCGGGCCGAGGTGCCCGTCGGCGAGGTCGACGCCGCCTGCCGGGCCGTGCTGCGCGGCGCGGGGTGGGAGGAGGCGTTCCTGCACGGCACGGGGCACGGCGTCGGCCTCGACATCCACGAGGCGCCGCGGGTGGCCGCCGGTGCGGCTGGTAGCCTGGCGGCTGGCCAGGTCGTGACCGTCGAGCCCGGCGTCTACCTTCCCGAGCACGGCGGCGTCCGCATCGAGGACACGGTCGTGGTCACCGCCGAGGGCAGCCGCACGCTCACCCGGGCCCCGAAGGACCCTCGTCCCTAGACCCTCGCGCCAGGAGCCGCACCGATGGCCGCCACCACGACCAACGACCTGAAGAAGGGGATGACGCTCGACCTCACCGAGGGGTTGTTCCAGGTCGTCGACTTCCAGCACGTGAAGCCGGGCAAGGGTCCGGCCTTCGTCCGCACCACGTTGCGCAACGTGCGCTCCGGCGGCGTCCTCGACAAGACGTTCCGCGCCGACGAGCGGGTGGAGCAGGCCGTCGTCGAGAAGCGGGACATGCAGTTCCTCTACCGGGACGGAGGCGACTACGTCTTCATGGACACCTCGACCTACGAGCAGATCCAGGTGGGCCCGGAGGCCCTGGGCGACGCCACCGACTACCTCGTGGAGGGGGCGTCGGCGGTGCTGCAGTTCTACGGGGACGAGATCATCGGGATCGACCTCCCCGCCGCCGTCGAGCTCCAGGTCACCGAGACCGAGCCCGGCGTGCAGGGTGACCGCGTGTCGGGCGCCCGCAAGCCCGCCACCCTGGAGACGGGCCTGGTGGTGCAGGTGCCCCTGTTCGTCAACCAGGGCGAGCGGATCAAGGTCGACACCCGCAGCGCCGAGTACCTGACCCGGGCATGAGCCCGTCGCGCCGGCGCCCGGTCGCCGACGTGGGCGACCTCGAGCCCACCGAGGCGGAGAGCCGCCGGTCGTCCCGGGAGCGGGCCCTGGAGCTGTCCTACGAGGCCGAGGCCAAGGGCGTCACGGTGGGGGAGGTCCTGGCCGGGCTGCCGGTGGCCCCGGACCCCCTGGCCGTCGAGCTGGTGACCGGCGCCGAGCGGCACCGGGACCGCATCGACGCCGTGCTGGCTCGCCTGGTGGCCCCCCGCTGGTCGTTGCCGCGGCTGGCGGCCGTCGACCGGGCGATCCTCCGGATGGCGGCCTACGAGCTGCTCGAGGTGCCCGAGCGGTCGCCGGCGCTGGTCATCAACGAGGCCGTGGTGCTGGCTCGGCGCTTCGGCACCGACGACTCGCCCCGCTTCGTCAACGGCGTGCTGTCGTCGGTGGCGGCCGAGGCCCGCCCGGGCGGGACCACCCGCCGGCCCGCGGCCGGGGAGCCACCGGACGGGAAGGCTGGGGAGCCACCGGACGGGAAGGGTGAGGGCCGCCGGAAGCCCGGCGGGCACGATGGTGCCGGAGCACCAGGAGCACCCCGCCTGCCCTGAGGAGCGCCGGCTGCCGCTGGTGCTCCCGGACCCACCGCTCGTCGACGCGGGCGCCGGGGTCCGCCTCCGCCCGTGGGCGCCCACGCCGTCCGACGTCGCCGCCCTGGCCGCGGCCTGGGCCGATCCGGCCATCGTGGCCGGTGGTCGGGTCCCGGGCGACGGCTCGGCCGTCGCCGCCGCCCGGTGGATCGAGGAGGAGCCGGGCCGGCGCCGGCGGGGCCTGGCCCTCGACCTGGTCGTGGGCCCGGCGGCGGGCGGGGGGGACGTGCTGGGGGAGGTGGGGCTGCGGAACGTCGACGGGGTCCGTCGCCGGGCGGAGGTCGGCTGGTGGACGGCGGTCCCCGGCCGGGGGCGGGGGGTGGCGTCCGCCGCTGCCCGCCTGCTGGTGGGGTGGGCGCTGAGGGGCCCGACCGACCTGGCCCAGGTGTGGTGCCGCATCGATCCCTCGAACACGGCGTCGGCGCGGGTGGCGGGCGCGGCGGGGCTGGCCCGGTTGGGTCGGGCGGCCGGCGTCGAGGTCTGGGCCCGAGCGGCCGCGCCCTCGCCCCCGGCCGGGTGCTAGCCTGCCCTCCTGACCGTGAAGCGGGTCCCGCGAGGCCCGGACGGACAGAGCGATGGGGAGGTCCCCGGATTGGCAGAGCGAGAACGCAGGTCCACGCCCCCGTTCGGGGGCGTTTTCGTTGCCCGGGGCCAGGTCCTCGACGCCGACGACGTGCGTCGAGCCGTGTGGCGCATGGCCCACGAGATCCTCGAACGCAACCACGGGCTCGACGACCTCGTCCTCGTCGGCCTGCAGACGGGGGGCGTCGCCTTCGCGGCAGCCCTGGCGGTCGCCATCGAGAAGATCGACGGGAAGGCCCCGCCGCTGGGCGAGCTCGACGTCGCCTTCCACCGCGACGACATCGGCCTGCGCCCGGTCCTGCCCAGCGCCGTCACCGACATCCCCGTCGACCTCACCGGCCGGGTCGTGGTCCTCGTCGACGACGTGCTCTTCACCGGCCGCACCATCCGGGCGGCGCTGGACGCGGTGCACACCTACGGTCGGCCGCGGGCGGTGCAGCTGGCGGTGATGGTCGACCGCGGCCACCGCGAGCTGCCCATCCGGCCCGACTACGTGGGCAAGAACCTGCCCACCCGCCGGGACGAGGTCGTGAACGCCACCATCGACGGGGTCGAGCTGGGCGAGGTCGTCAAGGACGGCCACCGGTGAGCCCGGCCGCGACCACCGGCCGTCGGCGGCACCTGCTGGGCGTCGCCGGCCTCGGCGCCGAGGAGATCGACCACCTGCTCACGCTCACCGACAGCTTCGTCGAGGTCAACCGCCGGCGGGTGCCCAAGGTGCCGGCGCTCCAGGGCCGCACCGTCTCGTGGCTGTTCTACGAGGAGTCGACCCGCACCCGCCTCAGCTTCGAGCAGGCGGCCAAGCGCCTGTCGGCGGACACGCTCAGCTTCTCGGTCCCCAGCTCGTCGGTGCGCAAGGGCGAGTCCCTGCGCGACACGGTGGAGACGATCGAGGCGATGGGCGTCGATTGCATCGTGGTGCGCCACGGCTCCGCCGGTGTCCCCCAGCAGGTCGCCCGGTGGGTGTCGGGCAGCGTGGTGAACGCCGGGGACGGGTGGCACGAGCACCCGACCCAGGCCCTGCTCGACTGCTACACCATCCGGGAGCACCTGGGAGGGCTGGAGGGACGCCACGTGGCCATCGTCGGCGACGTCAACCACAGCCGGGTGGCCAGGAGCGACGTGTGGGCCTTCACCTCCCTGGGGGCGGAGGTGACGCTGGTGGCGCCGCCCACCCTGTTGCCGGCCACCACCGAGGGCTGGCCGGTGCGGGTCACGCACGACCTCGACGACGTGCTGGGCCACGTCGACGTCGTCTACCTGCTGCGGATGCAGCGGGAGCGCATGACCGAGGCGCTGCTGCCCTCGCTGCGCGAGTACACCGCCGGCTTCGGGTTGACGCCGCGCCGGGTGGACCGGCTGGCCGACAAGGCGATCGTCATGCACCCGGGCCCGATGAACCGGGGGGTGGAGATCGCCGCCGACGTCGCCGAGATGCCCCGCTCGGTGGTCATCGACCAGGTGCGCAACGGCGTGGCCGTCCGCATGGCCGTGCTGTTCGACCTCCTGGGGTCGGGGCGGGACCTGGCGTCGCGGCCCGGTGAGCGATGAGCACGATCGCCATCCGCGGGGGGGACGTGGTCGACGCCGGGGGGCGGCGCCGTGCCGACGTCCTGGTGGCCGACGGGCGCGTGGCGGCCGTGGCGGCCGACGGCCCCCTCCGGGCGGACGTGGTGCTCGACGCCGCGGGCTGCGTGGTCGCCCCCGGGCTCGTCGACCTGCACACCCACCTGCGCCAGCCGGGGCAGGAGGAGGCGGAGACGGTCGAGACGGGCGCCCGGGCCGCCGCCCTGGGTGGCTACACCTGCATCCTGGCCATGCCCAACACGACGCCCGCCGTCGACTCGGCCGGCGTGGCCCGGGAGGTGCTGGAGCTGGGCCGGGACGCGCCCTGTGACGTGCGGACCGCGGCCGCCATCACCGTCGGGCGGGCTGGCGCCCACCTCGCCCCCATGGCCGAGCTGGCCCGCCTCGGCGTGCGGTTCTTCACCGACGACGGGCACGGGCTCCAGGACGCCCGCCTCATGCGCCGGGCCCTCGAGTACGCCCGCGGGCTCGGGGTCGTCCTGGCCGAGCACTGCGAGGACGACGGGCTGGCCGCCGGGGGGGCCATGCACGAGGGGACGTGGTCGGCCACGTTGGGCGTCCCGGGGCAGCCGGCCGAGGCCGAGGAGGTCATGGTGATGCGCGACATCGCCCTGGCCCGCATGACCGGGGGCCGGATCCACCTCCAGCACCTGTCGACCCGACGCTCGCTGGCCCTCGTGTCGGCGGCTCGGGCCGAGGGCGTGGCCGTCTCCTGCGAGGTGGCGCCGCACCACTTCACGCTGACCGACGCCGCCTGCCAGGGGTTCGACCCGGTGTTCAAGGTGAACCCGCCGTTGCGCACCGAGGACGACGTCGCCGCCGTGCGGGCCGGCCTCGGTGCCGGCATCGTCGACTGCATCGCCACCGACCACGCCCCCCACCCTCCCGAGGCCAAGGAGCGGCCGTTCGACGAGGCCCCCCCGGGGATGCTGGGGCTGGAGACGGCCCTGGCCCTGGCCACGACCCACCTGGGCCTCCCGGTGGAGCGGGTCCTGGCCCTCATGTCCTGGCAACCGGCCCGCCTCCTCGGGGTCGAGGACGTGCACGGCGGCCCGGTGGCCGAGGGCCGGCCCGCCAACCTGTGCGTGGTCGACCCGGCGGCGAGGTGGACCGTGGACCCCGGTGCGCTGGCGAGCCGCAGCCGGAACGTGCCCTACGCCGGCATGCAGCTGCAGGGCCGGGTGCGGCACACCGTGCTCGCCGGGGAGGCCGTGGTCGTGGACGGGGAGGCGCAACGGTGAAGGGCAGCGATTATTCGCTAGGCTGCATGACCATGCAGACAGCTCTGCCGGAGGCCCGGCCGTGACCCCCGGCGAGGGGCTGCTGGTGCTGGCCGACGGCACCACCTTCGCGGGGGAGCTGGTGGGCGCCGAGCCACCGGGCGGCGTCGCCTCCGGCGAGGTGGTGTTCAACACCGTCCTGGCCGGCTACCAGGAGGTGCTGTCCGACCCCAGCTATGCCGGCCAGATCGTCACCTTCACCTATCCCCACATCGGCAACTACGGCGTGAACGGCGACGACGACGAGAGCCGGCGACCGTTCGCCCGGGGGGTCGTGGTGCGGGAGATGGCGCGGCGCCGGTCGAGCTGGCGGTCGACCGGCGACCTCGACGCCTACCTGCGGGCCCACGGCGTGCCCGGCATCGCCGGGGTCGACACCCGGCGGCTCACGCGCCACATCCGCCGGGCCGGTGCCCTGCCCGGCGCCTTCGGCTCGGCCGACGAGGCCACGCTGGCGGCCGCGGCCGCCCGGGAGCCCGGCACCGCCGGCGTCGACCTGGTGGCCACCGTCACCTGTGCCGCCCCCTACGCGGTCCCCGCCGGCCCCGGGGGCGGCGACCGGCGCATCGTCGCCTACGACCTGGGCATCAAGCGCACGATCCTGCGCCACCTCTCGGGCCTCGGCGAGGTGACGGTGGTGCCGGCGGCGACCCCGGCCGACGAGGTGCTGGCCCGCCGCCCCGACGGGGTCTTCCTGTCCAACGGCCCCGGCGACCCCGCTGCCGGCGGTGCCGCGGCCGAGGCGGTGGAGGCGGTGCGGGGCCTGCTCGGCCAGGTCCCCCTGTTCGGCATCTGCCTGGGGCACCAGCTGATGGCCACCGCTCTGGGCGCCACCACGGTCAAGCTGCCGTTCGGGCACCACGGCGGCAACCACCCGGTCCGCCGGTTGGCCACGGGCCAGGTGGAGATCACCAGCCAGAACCACAACTACGCCGTCGCCGAGGGCACCCTGGGTGGCGACGCCGAGGTCACCCACGTCAACCTCAACGACGGCGTGGTCGAGGGGATCCGCAGCCGGGACCTGCGGGCGTTCGGGGTGCAGTACCACCCCGAGGCCGGTCCCGGGCCCCACGACGCCGCCTACCTGTTCGACGAGTTCGCCGCCCTCGTCGACGCCTCCCGGTCCACCGGGGCGGCCCGCTGATGCCCCGTCGCGACGACCTCGAGTCCATCCTGCTCATCGGGGCGGGGCCCATCGTCATCGGCCAGGCGTGCGAGTTCGACTACTCCGGAACCCAGGCGTGCAAGGTGCTGCGGGCCGAGGGCTACCGGGTGATCCTGGCCAACTCGAACCCGGCCACCATCATGACCGACCCCGACTTCGCCGACGCCACCTACGTGGAGCCCCTCGACGCCGACCACCTGACCTCCATCATCGAGCGGGAGAGCCCCGACGCCGTCCTCCCGACGCTGGGCGGCCAGACGGCGCTGAACCTGGCCATGGAGCTGGCCGAGCGCAAGGTCGTGGGCGTGCCCGGTCGGCCCGAGCTGATCGGGGCCAACGCCGAGGCCATCGCCACGGCCGAGGACCGCGAGCGGTTCAAGGTCGCCATGCAGGAGATCGGGCTGCACGTCCCCCCGTCGGCCATCGCCCACTCCATGGACGAGGCCCGCCAGGTGGTGGACCGCATCGGCCTCCCGGTGGTGATCCGGCCGGCGTTCATCCTCGGGGGCCGGGGCACCGGCATCGCCACCACGCCGGCCGAGTTCGACCGGCTGGCCGCCGGGGGGCTGGCCGCCAGCCCGATCTCGGAGATCCTGGTCGAGCGGTCGATCGCCGGCTGGAAGGAGTACGAGCTGGAGGTCATGCGCGACCGCGCCGACAACTGCGTGGTCGTGTGCTCGATCGAGAACCTCGACCCGATGGGGGTCCACACCGGCGACTCCATCACCGTGGCCCCCGCCCAGACCCTCACCGACGTGGAGTACCAGGCGATGCGGGACGCGGCGTTCGCCTGCATCCGCCGGGTGGGGGTCGAGACCGGGGGGTCGAACGTCCAGTTCGCCCTCGACCCCGCGGGCGGCGACATGGTCATCATCGAGATGAACCCCCGGGTCAGCCGATCCTCGGCCCTGGCGTCCAAGGCCACGGGGTTCCCCATCGCCAAGATCGCCGCTCGCCTGGCGGTGGGCTACACCCTCGACGAGATCCCCAACGACATCACGCGGCGGACGCCGGCGAGCTTCGAGCCCACCGTCGACTACGTCGTCACCAAGGTGCCGCGCTGGGCCTTCGAGAAGTTCCCGGGCAGCCCCGCGGTGCTGGGCACGTCCATGCAGTCGGTCGGCGAGGCCATGGCCATCGGCCGCACGTTCCCCGAGTCGCTGCAGAAGGCCCTGCGCAGCCTGGAGCACGGTCGGGCCGGGCTCAACTGCGACCCGGCCGAGGCCGAGCTGGAGGCGCTGGGCGACGACGAGCTGATCCGCCGGGCCTCGGTCGGTACCCCCGACCGACCGTTCCAGCTGGAGGCGGCGTTGCGCCGGGGTGTCGACGTGGACGCCCTGGCCGCCCGGACCCACGTCGACCCGTGGTTCCTCGACCAGATCCTGCGGGTCGTCGAGGAGCGTGCCCACCTCGCCGAGGTGGGGCTGGCCGGCATGACGCCCCGGGGCTGGCGGAGGGCCAAGCAGCTCGGCTTCAGCGACGCCCAGCTGGCGTGGCTGTGGGGGACCGACGCCGCCGAGGTCCGCGGCCAGCGGCTGGCGGCCGGGGTGCGGCCCACCTTCAAGACCGTCGACACCTGCGGTGGCGAGTTCGACGCCACCACCCCGTACCACTACTCCACCTACGAGGACGAGGACGAGGTGGTGGCCAGCGGCCGCCGCAAGGTGCTCATCCTCGGGTCGGGGCCCAACCGCATCGGCCAGGGCATCGAGTTCGACTACTGCTGCGTCCACGCCAGCTTCGCCCTGGCCGACGCCGGGTTCGAGACGGTCATGCTCAACTGCAACCCCGAGACGGTCTCCACCGACTACGACACGTCCGACCGGCTGTACTTCGAGCCGCTCACGCTCGAGGACGCCCTCAACGTCATCGAGGCCGAGCAGCGGCTCGGCGACCTGGCCGGCGTGGTCGTCGCCCTGGGCGGCCAGACGCCGCTCAAGCTGGCGGGGGCCCTGCCCCCGGGCCTGGTGCTCGGGACGTCGGCGGCGTCGATCGACGCCGCCGAGGACCGCGAGCTGTGGAGCGCCCTGTGCGCCCGCCTCGGGATCCCCCAACCGCCGGGGGGCACCGCCACCACGGTGGAAGAGGCCCTGGAGGTGGTCGACCGCATCGGCTATCCCGCGCTGCTCCGGCCCAGCTACGTGCTCGGCGGCCGGGCCATGGAGATCGTCGACGACGAGGCCGGGCTGCGCCGGGCCATGGCCGCCCTGGCCGGCTTCGGCAGCCTGGGTCGTGAGGGGGGCCTGTCGGCGTCGCGGCCGGTGCTCATCGACCGGTTCCTCGAGGACGCCACCGAGGTGGACGTGGACGCCCTCCGCGACCACGCCGGCGAGGTGGTGATCGGGGGCGTGATGGAGCACGTGGAGGAGGCCGGCGTCCACTCGGGCGACTCGGCCTGCTCGATCCCCCCCCACTCGCTCGACGCCGGCACGGTGGCCCTCATCGAGGACCACACCCGTCGCCTCGCCGACGCCCTCGACGTCCGGGGACTCATCAACGTGCAGTACGCCGTGCAACAGGGGCACGTGTTCGTGATCGAGGCCAACCCCCGCGCCAGCCGTACCGTGCCCTTCGTGGCCAAGGCCACCGGAGTGCCCCTGGTCAAGGTGGCGGCCCGGGTGATGGTGGGCGCCACCCTGGCCGAGCTGCGGGACGAGGGGTTGCTGCGCCCGCCCCTGGCCGGCGGGCACGTGGCGGTGAAGGAGGCGGTCCTGCCGTTCAACCGCTTCCCCGACGTGGACACCGTGCTCGGGCCGGAGATGCGCTCGACCGGGGAGGTGATGGGCATCGACCGGACCTTCGGGCTGGCCTTCGGGAAGGCGCAGGCGTCGGCAGGCGACCGGTTGCCCGACGGCGGGCTGGTGTTCCTCTCGCTGGCCGACCGCGACAAGCCGGCCGGGTTGCGGGCGGCCGTGCAGCTCGTCGAGCTCGGGTTCGGCATCGCCGCCACCCGGGGCACCGCCGACCACCTCGAGCGCCACGGGGTGCCCGTGGCCCAGCGGGTGGCGAAGGTGGCGGGCGACGGCGAGCCTCCCGACGTCGACGGTGGGGCCGGGCTGCCCACCGCCGTCGACCTCATCGCTGACGGCAAGGTGGCCCTCGTCGTCAACAGCCCGCGGGGGAGCGGCGCCCGTGCCGACGGCGCCTACATCCGGCGGGCGGCCAACGTCCACCGGGTGCCGTGCCTCACCACCGGCGCCGCCGCCGTGGCGGCGGCCGAGAGCGCGGTCGACCGGTCCCGGCACGACCCGCGGGTCCGTACCCTCCAGGAGTACCACCAGGGCCCTCGCCGGGTGGCGGGCGGCCCGAGGTGACCGCCGGCCGGCGGGACCGGCGCCGGCCCGACATGTCGGTGGCGGTGGGCAGCACCGCCCTGCCCAACCCGGTGATGACGGCGTCGGGGACGGCGGGCCACGGGGCCGAGCTGGCGCCCTACCTCGACCTGGCCGGCCTGGGAGCGGTGGTGGTGAAGTCGCTGCACGCCGAGCCCGTGGCGGGGAACCCGGCCCCGCGACTGCACGAGACGCCGGCGGGGATGTTGAACTCGGTGGGGCTGCAGGGTCCCGGCGTCCCGGGGTGGCTGGCCCGGGACCTGCCCTCCCTGGCCGCCACGGGGGCGCGGGTGGTGGCGTCGATCTGGGGGCGCACGGTGGAGGAGTTCGGCCGTGCCGCCGACCTCCTGGCGGGGGCGCCCGCGGCGGTCGTGGCCGTCGAGGTCAACCTCTCCTGCCCCAACACCGAGGCGGGCCGCGACCTGTTCGCCCACTCGGCCGAGGCCACCCGGGCCGCCGTGGCGGCCACCGCCGGGTGCGGGCGGCCCCGCTGGGCCAAGCTCAGCCCCAACGTGACCCACCTGCCCGAGATCGCCGTGGCCGCCCGGCAGGGGGGCGCCGAGGCCGTCACCCTGGTCAACACCGTCATGGGCATGGCCATCGACCCCGGGACCCGCACCTTCCGCCTCGGCTCGGGACCGGGCGGGGGAGGGCTGTCGGGCCCGGCCATCCACCCCGTCGCCGTCCGTGCCGTCTTCGACGTCCACGCCGCCGTCCCCGACCTTCCCATCGTGGGGGTGGGCGGCGTGGCGTCGGGAGCCGACGCCGCCACGATGCTGCTGGCGGGGGCATCGGCGGTGCAGGTGGGCACGGCGACCTTCGCCGACCCCCGGGCGCCGGCGCGGGTGCGCCACGAGCTGGAGACGTGGGCGGTCCGCCAGGGTGTCGCCCGCCTGAGAGACGTGATCGGAGACATCCATGGCTGACGAGACCTCGACCGCCCCCGGCGGCCCCCCGGGTGGACGGCCCCGCGAGGCGGGCGCCCCGCCCGAGCTGCGGTCCCGGCTGGCGGTGGCGCTCGACGTCGACGACCTCGTCCCCGCCCTGCGCCTGGCCCGCGACCTGTCCCCGTGGTTCGGCACCGTCAAGGTGGGCCTCGAGCTGTACTGCTCGGCCGGGCCCGACGCCATCGCCACCCTCGTCGACCTCGGTGCCGACGTGCTGTGCGACCTCAAGCTGCACGACATCCCGACCACCGTGCACCGGGCGGCCCGGGTGGTGGGCGCCCTCGGCGCCCGCTACCTCACGGTCCACACGGCGGGTGGGGCGGCCATGGTCCGGGCCGCGGTCGAGGGCCTCCGCGAGGGCACGGCCCGTGCCGGCGGGCAGGAGCGCGGGGTCCTGGGCGTGACCGTCCTCACCAGCGATCCCGTGGCCACCCCCCACGTGCTCCACCAGCGGGTGGCCGCGGGGCTCGACGGCGGGTGCGCCGGCTTCGTGTGCGCCGCCGGCGACATCGCCACCGTCCGCCAGCTGGCACCGCGCGCCCTCCTCGTGACGCCGGGGATCCGGCCCGAGGGGGCGGCTGCCGACGACCAGAGGCGAGTGGCCACGCCCCGTGAAGCCCTCGACGCCGGGGCGGGCATGCTGGTGGTCGGCCGGCCGGTCACCCGTGCTCCCGACCCCGTCGCCGCCGCCCGCTCCCTGGCCGCGTCGCTGGCCTGACCTGGGCGGCAAGCCCTGCTGGCGACGCGAGCGGCGGTCGAGGGCGCGCTAGGTTGGCCCCCATGCCGCAGCCACCGCAACTGACCCCCGAGCAGCGTGAAGCAGCACTGGCCAAGGCCGCCGAGGCGCGGCGTGCCCGGGCCGAGCTCAAGGAGAAGCTCAAGATGGGGTCGCTGACCTTGAGCGATCTCCTGGACCAGGCCGACGGCAACGACACGATCGGCAAGATGAAGGTCCTCGCCGTCCTCGAGTCGCTACCCGGCGTCGGCAAGGTGCGTGCCCGGCGGGCCATGGACGAGATCGGGATCGCCGACAGCCGCCGGGTGAAGGGCCTCGGCGACCAGCAGCGCCGGTCGCTGCTGGAGACGTTCTCCGGCTGACCTCCCCTTGCTCGTCACGGTCTCCGGCCCGCCGGGGTCGGGCACCACGACGACGTCCACCCTCGTCGCCGCCCGGCTGGGGGTCGACATCCTCCCCGGGGGTGCGGTGTTCCGGGCCATGGCCCACGAGCGGGGGATGAGCCTCGCCGCCTTCGGCGCGTACGCCGCCGAGCACCCCGAGGTCGACGTGGAGCTCGATGCCCGCCTGGCCAAGCGGGCCCGGGCCGGCGGGGTGCTCATCGAGTCCCGCCTCGCTGGCTGGATCGCCCGTCACGAGGGGCTCGACGCCGTCACCACCTACCTCGAGTGCCCCCCCGGCGTGCGGGCGGCCCGCGTGGCCGAGCGGGAGGGCATCGACGTGGCCCGGGCCGTGGCCGACAACGCCGAGCGCGAGCGCGTCGAGCGCCGCCGCTACCTGGCGCTGTACGGCATCGACATCGAGGACCGGTCGGTCTACGACCTGGTGCTGGACTCGCGGGCCCGCCGTCCCCCCGAGCTGGCCGACCAGATCGCCGCCGCCGCCCGCGCCCGCTTCGGCTGAGCGCGAGGCGGGGAGGCGGGCTGGTTCCCGCCCGGCCGTCGTGGCCGGTACCCTTGCCGGTCGTCCCGTCCGGCTGCACGAAGGTCGCCCGCTATGGCCTCACGCCAAGGCACCATGATGAACCCGTCGATCGAGGAGCTGCTGGCTCGCGCCGGGTCGAAGTTCTCGCTCGTCACCCTCAGCGCCTTGCGCGCCCGGCAGATCAACGCCTACTTCAACCAGCTCGGCGAGGGCCTGGGGACGGTGGTGCCGCCCCAGGTCACCTCGGTGGCGCGCAAGCCGCTGTCCATCGCCTTCGAGGAGATCGCCAACGACAAGATCGTCCCGGTCCACCCGGGCGAGTCGGTCCCCGGCGAGGCGGCGAACGACGGTGGCGACGGCACCCAGGGGTCGACCCCCGGCCAGGGGTGAGGCGGACCGGTGCTCGAGGGACGCCGAGTCGTCCTCGGGGTGTCCGGCGGCATCGCCGCCTACAAGGCGGTCGAGGTGTGCCGCCGGCTGGTCGACGCCGGCGCCCACGTCGTGCCGTTGATGACACGGGGCGCGACCCGGTTCGTGGGTCCCACCACGTTCTCGGCCCTCGCCTCCGAGCCGGTGCACACGTCGCTGTTCGAGGACGCCGACCCCATCCCCCACACCCGCATCGGCCAGGGGGCGGACCTCGTGGTGGTGGCGCCGGCCACCGCCCGGGTGCTGGGTAGCTACGCCGCCGGCATCTCGGGCGACCTCCTCACGGCCACGCTGCTGGCCACCGAGGCCCCGGTGGTGGTGGCGCCGGCCATGCACGCCGAGATGTGGGCCCATCCCGCGGTCCGGGACAACGTGGCCACGCTGGTCCGGCGGGGGGTCCACGTCGTGCCGCCGGACGAGGGCCGCCTGGCCGGGGGTGACGTCGGCCGGGGCCGGCTGGCCACGCCCGAGGCCATCGTCACGGCGGCCGAGGCGGCCCTGCGGTCGGGGCACGACCTCGACGGCCTGCACGTGGTGGTGACGGCGGGCGGCACGCGCGAGCCCATCGACCCCGTCCGCTTCATCGGCAACCGCTCCTCGGGGAAGCAGGGCCACGCACTGGCGGCCGAGGCGGCCAGCCGGGGGGCGAAGGTGACGCTCGTCACCACCGTCGACCTGCCCGCCCCCCGGGGCGCCGACCTGGTGCGGGTGGAGACGGCCGCCGAGATGGACGACGCGGTGCGCGCCGTGGCCGAGGGGGCGGACGTCATCGTGATGGCGGCGGCAGTGGCCGACTTCCGACCGGTCCGGGTCGCCCCCCGGAAGCTGAAGAAGGGGGCGGGCGTGCCGGAGGTCGCCCTCGAGCCGACGGTCGACATCCTGGCCGGCCTCGGTGCCCGGAAGCGCCCGGGCCAGACGGTCGTCGGATTTGCCGCGGAGACCGACCGCGTGAGGCAGAATGCGCTGTCCAAGCTCGCGGCCAAGGGCGCCGACCTGATCGTCGCCAACGACGTCACGGCCGGGGGCGCTGGGTTCGAGCACGATACCAACAGCGTCGTGCTGGTTCAGGCCGACGGCACCGAGCACGAGGTGCCCTTGGCGGACAAGCGGGTCGTCGCCCGCGCCGTGTTCGACGCCGTCAGAGACAGGAGACAGCAACCGTGAGCCGTTGGACCTTCACGTCCGAGTCCGTGACCGAAGGCCATCCCGACAAGATGGCCGACCAGATCAGCGACTCGATCCTCGACGCCATCCTCGCCCAGGACCCCATGGCCCGCGTGGCCTGCGAGACGCTCGTGACCACGGGCCTCGCCATGGTGGCGGGCGAGATCACCACCAGCGCCTACGTCGAGATCCCCTCCATCGTCCGCGAGACGATCAAGGGCATCGGCTACGACCGCGAGCTGGTCGGCTTCGACGGCAACACCTGCGGGGTCGTCACGTCGATCGACCCCCAGTCGCCCGACATCGCCCAGGGCGTGGACCGCGCCTACGAGGAGCGCACCAGCACCGCCGACGAGGAGCTCGACACGCAGGGCGCCGGCGACCAGGGCATGATGTTCGGCTACGCGGTCGACGAGACCGACGACCTCATGCCCATGCCGATCTGGCTGGCGCACCGGCTGGCGCACCGCCTGGCCGAGGTGCGCAAGGCCGGCATCCTCCCCTACCTGCGGCCCGACGGGAAGACGCAGGTCACCTTCGAGTACGAGGACGGCGTGCCCGTCGCCCTCGAGACGGTGCTCATCTCCACGCAGCACCAGCCCGGCCTCGACGCCGAGACGCTCATCAAGCCCGACCTCGTCGAGCACGTCATCCGGCCGCTGATCCCGCCGGCGTTCCAGGACGACCAGTACCGCGTGCTGGTCAACCCCACGGGCAGCTTCGAGCTGGGTGGGCCCCACGCCGACTGCGGGCTCACCGGCCGCAAGATCATCGTCGACACCTACGGCGGCGCCGCCCGCCACGGGGGCGGTGCGTTCTCGGGCAAGGACCCGTCCAAGGTCGACCGGTCCGCGGCCTACGCCGCCCGCTGGGTGGCCAAGAACCTGGTGGCGGCGGGAGCGGCCCGCAAGGCCGAGGTCCAGGTCGCCTACGCCATCGGCGTGGCCCGACCGGTGTCCACCCTCGTCGAGACGTTCGGCACCGAGACCGTCGACCCGGCCCGCATCGCCGAGGCGGTCACCGAGGTGTTCGACCTCCGACCGGCGGCCATCGTCCGGGACCTCGACCTCCGCCGGCCCATCTACAAGAAGACGGCGGCCTACGGGCACTTCGGGCGCAACGACAAGGAGCTGACCTGGGAGCAGACCACCCGGGTGGACGAGCTCAAGTCGGCTCTCGGCCTGTGACGCGGCCACGGGAGAGGCGGTCCCCCTCCCGGTGACGGCCCGGGCGGTGCGGGTCCTCGTCGACGAACCGGCCATCGACAAGGCGTTCGACTACCTGGTCCCCGCGTCGCTCGGGGACCAGGTGCGCGTCGGCGACCGGGTGCGGGTGGCGCTGGGGCCCCGCCGGGTGGGTGGCTGGGTGGTCCAGGTCGGCGTCGAGCCGCCTCCCGGCGTCAACCTGAAGCCCCTCGCCCGGTGGTCGGGCCGGGGCCCGGGGCCCGACCTCATCGCCCTGGCCGGGTGGGCGGCGTGGCGGTGGGCGGGCCGGCCGGCCTCGTTCCTGCGAACCGCCTCGCCCGGACGGGTCGTCACCGGGCTGCCGGCCCCCTTCCCCCCGGTCGCGGCGCGGCCGCCGGGGAGGGGGACGGCGGGCCCCGACCACCCGGTGGCGGCGCTCGCCGCCGAGGGGCTGCGGCGACCGGTCTCGCTGCTGCGCCTGGGCCCCGCCACCGACCCGGCGCCGGCGGCGGTGGCGGCCGCTGCCCGGGGCCACGCCCTCGTGCTGTGCCCCACGGCGGTGCTGGCCGACCACGTCGCCCGCAGGCTGCGGGCGGCCGGGGTCGCGGTGGCTGCTCACCCCGGCGACTGGGCGCAGGGCGCGGCGGGGGCCACCGTCGTGGGCACCCGGGCCGCGGCCTGGGCACCGGTCGGCGGCCTGGCTGCCGTGGTCGTGGTGGACGAGCACGACGAGTCCCACCAGCAGGAGCAGGCACCGACCTGGCATGCGCGGGACGTGGCCGTCGAGCGGGCCCGCCGGGCCGGGGTGCCGTGCCTGCTGACCTCGCCGTGCCCCAGCCTGGAGGCGCTGGGGGCGGCCCCCGTCCTGGCACCCCCGCGGGGGGTGGAGCGCGACGGCTGGCCGGTCGTCGACGTCGTGGACATGCGGGGTGAGGACCCCCGGACGGGGCTGCTGCCGCCGCGGCTGGTGCGGTGGTTGCGCAGCGACCGCCGGGTGCTCTGCGTCCTGAACCGCACGGGCCGGGCCCGGCTGCTGGCGTGCCGGGCCTGTGGCGAGCTGGCCCGCTGCGAGCGGTGCGGTGCCGCCGTGGGCCAGACGGCGGGGGGCGCGCTGGCGTGCGGCCGCTGCGACCTCGAGCGCCCCGTGGTGTGCGCCGGCTGCGGGGCCGCCCGGTTGGCGGTCGTGCGTCCCGGGGTGACCCGGGTGCGCGACGAGATCGAGGCCCTCGTCGGCGAGCCGGTGGCCGAGGTGACCGGGGCGTCGGGCCCGCCGGGTGGGGCGCGGGTCGTGGTGGGGACCGAGGCCACGCTCCACCAGGTGCGGCGGGCCGACGTGGTGGCGTTCCTCGACCTCGACCAGGAGCTGCTGGCCCCGCGCTACCGGGCCGCCGAGCAGGCGATGGCCCTCGTGGCCCGGGCGGCCCGGGCCGTGGGCGGCCGCCGCCGGGGCGGCCGGCTGGTGCTGCAGACCCACGTCCCCGACCACGAGGTCGTGCAGGCCGCCGTGCACGGCACGCCCACCGGGGTGGAGGCCGCCGAGCGTGCCCGTCGCCAGCTGCTGCGCCTCCCTCCGGTGACGGCCATGGCCGAGCTGTCGGGCGAGGCGGCGCCGGCGTTCGTGGAGGCGCTGGGAGCGCCGGCCGGCGTCGAGGTGATCGGGCCGTCGCGGGGACGCTGGCTGGTGCGGGCCGACGGCCACGGTGCCCTGTGCGGCGCGCTGGCCGCCGTGCCCCGCCCCCCGGGACGGCTACGGGTGGCGGTCGACCCCCTCCGGGTCTGACCGCCGCCGCTCCGCGAGGGGTGCCGGCTCGGCGCCGCCTGGGACGCCCGGGGGTGCCGGACCCGGCTCGCGGTGCCGCTCAGAACGTGCGGGGGCACCACGGTGCCCGTGGCGGGGTGAAGAGGGCGGTGGCGCGGGCCACCGCCCCGGCACGGTGCTCGTCCACCCAGCCGGCCGCGGCCAGCCGGCCCCACCCGGTGCCGCCGAGGTAGGCCGCCCCCAGCGCCCCCACCGGGACGGTGAGGTCGGCGTCCTCGCCGGTGCGTGCGCACGTGGCCCCGCCGGGCTCGGCGTCCAGGCGGAAGCGGCCCGTGGCGTGACCGGCGGGATCGGCGACCTCGAGGACCAGGGTGCCGGGACGGGCGTAGCGGCGCGCCGCCAGCGCCGCCGGCACGTCGAGCATCCGCAGCCACAGGTGGTCCCCCCGGTCGGCCAGGGTGGCGGCCCGGCCGTCCACCATGGCCAGGGGGGCGGCATCGTCGACGGGCCGGAGCGGGACCGCCACCGTCCGGGCCCAGTCCACGGTGGTGAGGAAGCGCAGCAGCTCGTGCTCCGCCCTGTCGGTGGCGGCGACCAGGGGATAGGCGCGGAGGCGGCCGGTGGGCCGGTTCGCCGTCCACCGGCTCTCGACGGTGTAGGAGGTGGCGCCCTGCACCCGGCCATCGGCGTCGCGCCACACCACCTGCCGGGCGCTGCCGGCGTCGCCGTCGTCATCCCACGCCGGGGGGGCCAGCCCGGCCTGCGACCGCCAGTGCCCGGTGTCCCAACCCACGTGTCCGGGCACCTCCACCCGCACCCGGTCGTACAGCTCCTCGGCGAGGGACACCCAGGTCTCGGCCTCGACCAGCTCCACCGTGCCCACCGGCTGGTCGCGCCAGCGGGCGGTCGGGCTGTCGAGCTGCAGCTCCACCGCCTCGGTGGCGGGTCCGTAGCCGAAGCGGCCGTAGATCGGGTACTCGGCGGCGATGAGGGCGGCCAGCGGCTCGCCCCGGCCGGCGACGTCGGCCAGCTGCGCCTGCATGAGCCGGGTGAGGTGACCGCGCCGGGTGTGGGTGGGCAGCACCCCCACCCCCGTCACCGCGGCCGTCGCCACCACGGCACCACCGGGCACGGTGAGCGGCGTGGGGAAGGCCCGCGCCACGCCGCACAGCCGGCCGTGCTCGTCGAAGGCCCCGAGGGCGCGGCCGAGGTCGGTCGTCGCCCGCCATGCCTGGACCAGGGCGTCGTCGGCCGGGCCGAGGGCGAAGGCGGTGCGCTGGACGTCGACGAGGGCGGCGGCGTCGCCCTCGTCGAGCGGGTGGACCTCGGGGTCGGCCATGCTGGCACCTCCGTGGCATGGCCCGCGGTCGCGGTCGCGGTCGCGGTCGCGGGCGTTCCGGCGTCGGCTGCGGTGCGGCGTCGCTGCCCGGCGAGCGCCCGGTCCACGAGCCTAGGCAGGGGGGCGCCCGGCGTCCCGCCGTCCGGCGGCGACGTATGGCCGCGGCACCCTCAGCCGGGCGGCCCGGGAGCCGACGGCGTGTCGTGGCCGTCGTCGGGAGGTGCCCCCGCGCCCGCCCACTCCCGCCGGCGGACCTCGTAGAGCCCGACGGCCGTGGCCGTGGCGACGTTGAGCGACCCCACCCTCCCGAGCTGGGGGACGTACGCCACCTCGTCGCACAGGGCCAGGGAGGCAGGGGACAACCCGTGATCCTCGTGGCCCACCATCAGGCAGACGTCGCCCTCCAGGCGGGCGCGGGGGAGGGGAGCGGCGTCGGCCGTCAGCTCGAGCCCGACGACCCGGAACCCGGCGGCCCGGGCCTCGGCCACCGCTGCCGCCGCCGTCCCGTGGTGGGACCACTCGAGGAGGCGCTGCGTGCCCAGGGCCGTCTTGCCCGTCTTGGGATCGGCGGGGGTGGCGCACTGGCCCGCCAGCCACAGGTGCTCGACCCCCAGGGCCGCGGCGGTGCGGACGATCGAGCCCACGTTGAACGGCGACTGCACCCCGTCGAGCACCAGGCCCAGCCGTGCGGTGGTGCGTCGCCGCCAACCGCGGTGGAGGCGCTTCAGGCCGGTGGGGTCGAGGGCCCGGCTCACGCGTCGCCCACCCTGGTCACCTCGAGGAGGCGGTAGCCGGCACGGCTCAGCCGCCGGGCGACCTGGAAGCCCTCGCCCTGCAGCCAGCGCTGCAGCGAGTCGGCACCGAGGTGCCGGTGCACGACCAGCAGCCCGTGCCCGCCACCGGCGAGCCGGCCCAGCCACGTGCGCAGGAGGTCGTGCAGCGCGACCTTGCCGATGCGCACCGGGGGGTTGGACCACACGGCGGCGAAGCGGACGTCGCCCGGCACCTCGGCGGGCGCCACCGTGCGCACGTTGGCCAGCCCGGCGGCGGCGGCGTTGGCCCGGGTTAGGGCGCGGGCCCGCTCGTTCACGTCCACGGCCCACACGGTGGCCTCGGGGGCGCGGGTGGCGAGGGCCAGCGCCACCGGCCCGTACCCGCAGCCGAGGTCCAGCAGGTCGCCGCGCTGGGGCGGGGGTGGCGCCTCCAACAGCAGGAGCCGCGTGCCGGGGTCGACGTGCCCGGCGGAGAAGACCCCCCGGTCGGCCTGGAGGCGGAGGGACAGGTCGGGGAGGTCGAGGCGCACGGGGGCGGGCCGCGACGCCGCCGACGGCACCGGGGAGAAGTAGTGACCTGCGGGACCCTCGCTCACGGTGCCCGACGGTAGCCTTGCCCCTCATGGCTCCCTACAGCATCCGCATGGTCGGTGACCCGGTGCTCCGGCAGCGCGCCGCCGAGGTCACGACCGTCGACGGGCGCCTGGCCAAGCTGGCCGAGGACATGGTAGCCACCATGTACGAGGCACCGGGGGTGGGGCTCGCCGCTCCCCAGGTGGGTGTCGAGAAGCGCCTGTTCGTCTACGACGTGGGCGACGGCCCCCACGCCCTGGTCAACCCGGTCGTCGTGGACAGCGACGGGGAGTGGGCCTACGAGGAGGGCTGCCTGTCGGTCCCCGGGCTGTCCTGGGAGATCGTGCGCCCCCGGAGGGTGCACGTCCGGGCGGTCGACCTCGACGGCAGCGACGTGTCCATCGAGGCCGAGGACCTGCTGGCACGCTGCCTCCAGCACGAGATCGACCACCTCGACGGCGTGCTGCTGCTCGAGCGGCTCGACCCGGACACCCGCAAGCAGGCGCTCAGGACCATCCGGGAGCGCGGGATCGGTGCCGACGCCTCCCGGTCCCCGGCCGGGCCCGGGGTCGCCGGCCTGTCCTTCGGTCGTTGACGCCGCCCCCGTGACGTTGCCGGCCGCGCCCCGGCACCCGGGTCGCCTGGTCTTCCTGGGCACCCCCGAGGCGTCGGTGGTCCCCTTGCGCGCCCTGGTGGGAGCCGGCCACGACGTCGCCCTGGTGGTGTCCCAGCCCGACCGTCGCCGGGGCCGGGGGGGCCGGACGTCGCCCTCCCCGGTGAAGCAAGCCGCGCTCGACCTGGGCCTGCCGGTCGCCGACGCGGTGGACGACGTCCTCGGGGTGGGGGCCGACCTGGGGGTGGTGGTGGCGTTCGGGCGCCTCATCCGCCCCCACGTCCTGGCGGCCCTGCCCATGGTGAACCTGCACTTCTCCCTGCTGCCGCGCTGGCGGGGGGCGGCACCGGTCGAGCGGGCCATCCTCGCGGGGGACGACGCGACCGGGGTCGACCTCATGGCCGTGGAGGAGGGCCTCGACACCGGCGGTGTCTACGCCCGTCGGCAGGTGGCGATCGGACCGGACGAGACGGCCGACGAGCTGCGAACCCGGCTGGCGGCCATCGGCGCCCAGCTGCTGGTCGACACCCTGGCCGCCGGCCTGGGTGACCCGGTCCCCCAGGTGGGCACACCCACCTACGCCCCCAAGATCACCGTCGAGGAGCTGGCCCTCGACTGGTCGGCGCCGGTGGAGGACATCCACCGCAAGGTCCGGGTGGGCGGAGCCTGGACCACCCATCGTGGCGGCCGGCTGAAGGTCTGGCGCACGTCCCGCCGGCCCGTGCCGGGGGAGAGCATCCCGGCCCCGGCCGGGGACGGCACCGTCCACCTGGTGGAGGTGCAGCCCGAGGGGCGGCGCCGCATGTCGGCCGCGGCGTGGGCACGGGGTCTGGCCGGCGACCCCGCCGCCGGCCTGGGCCGGTGAGCCGGTCGCCCACCGACCGGCAGCGGCGGCCGCCCCCCGTGGCGGTGACGGCGCGGCGGGTCGCGCTCGACGTGCTCGACCGGGTGGACCAGGGGGGCGCCTACGCCAACCTCGTGCTGCCGGCCACCCTCGACCGGTCGGGCCTCCCCGACCCCGACCGGCGGTTCGTGACCGACCTCGTCTACGGCACGACCCGCCTCCGCCGGGCCTGCGACTTCCTCGTCGACCGGTTCCTGGTGCGTCCCGTCGAGCCCCGGGTGCGCAACGCCCTCCGCCTCGGTGCCTACCAGCTGGCCTTCGCCGGCGTGCCGCCCCACGCCGCGGTGGGCGAGACGGTGGCGGTCGCCCCCCGGCCGGCCCGGGGGCTGGTCAACGCCGTGCTGCGGCGGGTGGCCCGGGCCCCGGTGCGGTGGCCCGACGAGGCCACCCGCCTGAGCGTGCCCGACTGGGTGCTCGCCACCCTCACGGCGTCGCTGGGCGCCGAGCGGGCCGTGGCCGCCGTCGAGGCGATGGACGCACCGGCCACGGTGACCGAGCGGGAGGACGGGTACGTGCAAGATCCCGCCTCGCAGCAGGTGGCCGGGGCGGTGGGCGCTCGCCCCGGCGACGTGGTCCTCGACCTGTGCGCGGCCCCGGGCGGCAAGGCGACCGCCCTGGCCGCCACCGGCGCCCGGGTGACCGCCGCCGACGTTCGCCCGCGCCGGGCCGCCCTCGTCCGGGCCAACGCGGCGCGGGTGGGCGCCGGCGGCGTCGTGGCGCTGGCCGCCGACGGCACGCTCCCGCCGTTCCGTGCCGGCTCGTTCGACCGGGTGCTGGTGGACGCCCCGTGCTCGGGCCTCGGCACGCTGCGGCGTCGGCCCGACCTGCGGTGGCGCGTGGAGCCCGGGGCCGTGCCCCGGCTGGCCGACCTCCAGGTGCGCCTGGTGGCAGCGGCGGCGGACCTGGTCCGGCCGGGTGGGGTGCTGGCCTACTCGGTCTGCACGCTCACCGCGGAGGAGTCGACCGGGGTCGACGCGTGGGTGGCGGCGGCCCGGCCCGACCTCGAGCCGCAGGGCGTGCCGGGTCCCCCGTGGGAGCCGTGGGGGCGCGGGGCGGTGCTCCTGCCCCAGTCGGCGGGGACCGACGGCATGTGCCTGTTCCGCTACCGCCGCACGGGGTGACCGGCGCCGGGCGGCTGCCGGCGGCGTCGCCGGGGTCCCGCCCCGTCCCCCCTACAGTGCCGGGCCATGACGGAGCACGAGCGCGGGTGGGCGGCCAAGGTGCTGACCGTGTCCGACGGCGTGGCGGCGGGGGAACGCGAGGACCGCTCGGGCGACGCCCTGGTGGCCCGGCTCAACGGTGCCGGGTTCACGGTGGTCGACCGGCGGGTGGTGCCCGACGGGTCCGCGGAGGTGGCGGCGGCGCTGCAGGAGCTGGCCGCCGACTTCGTCGGCCTGGTGGTGACCACGGGCGGCACCGGCTTCGGGCCCCGGGACCTGACCCCGGAGGGCACCCGGGCCGTGCTCGAGCGAGAGGCACCAGGCCTGGCCGAGGCGATGCGGCTGGCCAGCCCGCTGGGGCGGTTGTCGCGGGCGGTGGCCGGCACGGTGGGCCGGGCCCTGGTGCTCAACGCCCCCGGCTCGTCCCAGGGTGCGGTGGAGACGCTCGACGCCGTGCTCGACGTCGTGCCCCACGCCCTCGACCTGCTGTCGGGCGGGCACCCGCACTGAGGCACGGGCGCCGGCGCGCCGTGATTTCGTGGTGGTGGTGGCCACTCGTACGCTGCCGCCGTGCGCACCACGTCCACGGTCGAGGCCGACGCCCGGCACATGCGCCGGGCTCTGGCGCTGGCGGCCGGCGTGCGTGCTGCCACCTCCCCCAACCCGTGGGT
>DASUJB010000227.1:0-7635 GCA_036279475.1 Acidimicrobiales bacterium
TCGTCGTCCAACCAGCCGTGCACGAGGCCCAGCAGCGACGCCTGCCGCAGCGACACGGTCGTGTAGCCGATCGACCCGGCGGACGGGTACACCTGGGCGCCCTCCACGCCGATGAGCGGTTCGGTGTCGCGGACCGACCCCGGCCTGAACAGGTAGTACGGGAGCGGCACGAACGCCGCCCCCACCACGAACGCCACCACCAGGAAGGCGGCGAGGGCGAGGGCGAGGCGGTGCCGACGGCGGCGAGGCGGCGCCGCCGGCGGCGGGGCCGACGGGGGAGGGGGAGGCGGCGAGGGGACGGGGAGGGCGCCGGCGGTCGCCGCGGCGCCTCCGGCGGCGGAGCCCGGCACCGCCCCGGTGGGGGGTGCCGGCCCCGAGCCGGCGCGGGCCGGGGCATCGTCAGGCGGCGGGTCGGGCACGACGTCGCGACGCCCGTCACCGGGCGTCACCGGCCCGTGGGCACGAGGGTCGGGGTCCATTACCATCCGGTCCGGCGTGATCTCCCTCGTACTCTGCGTGGTCGCCTTGGCGTCGTGCGCCGTCCTGGTCTCGGCCGAGGTGGGCCGCGCCGTCTCCGGACAGCCTGCCACGCAACGACGCGATCCCGGCATCGGCGGGGAGGGTCACCGCGCCCGCGGGGACGGCGAGGCGGTGGGCACCTCCGGCCCTCGCGCTCCGGCCCGCGACGCCGTCCCATTGCCGTCCCCTCGGGTCTCCGGCGGGACGACACCACCGTCCCCTCGACCACCGGGCGGCACGGTCGCACCACCGTCCCCTCTCGCCCCCGACGGCCCGGTGGCGGCACGGCGGTGGCGAGGTGGCACAGGGAGCCGCCGTCGAGCAAGCCGCCAGGCCGCCGTGGCCCTCCGCCACGCCGCCCGCGGCGCCCGCCACATCCCCGCGGCCACCAGCCGCCTCGCCCGGCAGGCACGTCGGGCCCGGCTCGGCCTGGCGAGCGGCGCGACCACCGCATGGTCGTCGGCGCAGAGGCAGGCCGGCCGGCGCTGGAGGCGACAGGTGTGGCCGGCCCTGGCCCGGGCCCGGGAGCGGGCGCTCGACCTGGCCGTGGCCGGGCGCCGGGGCGGGCGCGCCGCCGGTGGCGCCGGCCGCAGGGCCTCCCGGGCCGCCACTCGGGCCACGGCGCGGGCAACCACCGGGGCCGCCCAGCTCCTCGCCCGGGCCGCCCAGGCCACAGCGCGGACAGCCACCCGGGCCGCCCAGCTCGCCGCCCGCGCCACCCAGGCCGTCGTCCGCTCCACCACCCGGGCCGCCCAGCTCGCCGCCCGCGCCACGGCACGGACCACGGGACGGACCACGACCCGGGCCGCAGAGCTCGCCGTCCGGGCCACCCAGCTCCTCGCCCGGGCCACCACCCGACTCGCCCAACTCGCCGCCGGCGCCACCGGGAGAGGAACCGCCTTGGCCCGGAGGACGCTGCGAGACGCCTCGACCGGCGTCCGCCGCAGGGCGAGCACGGCCACCGCCGGCATCGGGCGACGGGCGCTGGCCGCGGTGGCGGCGACGCGACGGGTCCTCCGTCCCGTCCCCCTCCCCGACAGGCGATCCGACGCCCCGACAGGGCGCCTCGTCCACGACCGCCCCCCTGCCCAGCGGACCGAGGCCGGCGGGGGACGCCCCCGTCCCCGGCACGGCGTGGTCGTCCCCCTCGATCCCCCGGCCCGGTCGCGGCTGCGAGCGGCCAGCGGGCTGGTGCTGATGGTGGCGCTGGTGGGGACGGCCACCGCGGTCCTCGTGGGGGCGGCGGCCCTGGCCGGGGTAGCCGCCCTCAGGGGGTTGTGACGGCCATGACGGCACCCCAGGGGCGTGGCGGTGGGGATCCGGTGACGGCCGGCGAGGAGGTGGGGGCGGGCCAGGCGGCCCGACGGCGGGAGGCCGCCGTCGCCGGTCACCTCGGCGACCGGGCCACTGCCCGCTCCCTGCTCGCCGACCCCGCCCCCGTCGTGCGGGCGACGGCGCTGGGTGCGCTCGAGCGCGCCGGCGGCCTCTCCGTCGACGACCTGGTGGCCGCCATGGCCGACCCGGCGGCCGCGGTCCGGGCCCGTGCCGTCGAGCTGGCCGCCGCCCGGCCCGGTGACGAACCGCCGTCGCTCCTCGCCGCGCTGCGGGATCCCGATCCCTCCGTCGTGGAGGCGGCCGCCTGGGCGTCGGGCGAGCGGTCACCCGCCGAGCCCGGCGTGGTGAGCCTCCTGGCCACGGTCACGGTGAGCCACGACGATCCCCTGTGCCGTGAGGCGGCCGTGGCCGCCTTGGGGGCCCTGGGCGATCCGGACGGCCTCCCCGCCGTCCTGGCGGCCACCAGGGACCGGCCGGCCGTTCGGCGCCGAGCCGTGCTGGCCCTGGCCCCGTTCGCCGGTCCCGAGGTCGAGGCGGCCCTGGAGCGGGCGCGCGCCGACCGGGACTGGCAGGTCCGGCAGGCCGCCGAGGACGTCGGCCGACCGGGTACCGGCGGCTGAGCGGCCCGCCCGGCGCCGTCCTCAGAGGTGGGTGCCGCCGTGGACGGCCTGGCACCCTCGGCAGGCGGCGTGCCACCCCGTGGGCGTCACCTGCACCGCCAGCCACGACCCGCAGCGGGGGCAGTGGTGCCACGGGTCCGAGGGCCCCTGGCAGCCCGGGCACTCGCCCACCGGCCGACCGCATCCGGTGCAGAAGGCAGCAGGCACCGGCACGGGCTCAGATCACCCTGGACAGCGAGCCGATGGGCATCCGGAGGCCCTCCAGCATCACGACGTCCTCCTGCGGGGACCGCCCCAGGGTGGTGAGGTAGTTCCCGGTGATGAGCGCGTTGACGCCCGCCGTCATGCCCATGGCCTGGAGATCGCCCAACGTGACCTCGCGACCGCCCGCGTAGCGCAGGATCACGTCGGGGAGGGCCAGGCGGAACAGCGCGATCCACCGGATCGCCTCCAGGGCGGCCACGTGGGGGCGGTCGGCCAGCGGGGTACCGGGGCGGGGGTCGAGGAAGTTGAGCGGCACCTCTGCCGGCTCGACCTGCCGGAGCTGGCCGATCAGCTCCAGGCGCTGGGCGTCCGTCTCCCCCGTGCCCAGCAACACCCCGCAGCACAGCTCCATGCCGTGGTCGAGGACGAGGCGGCAGGTGGCGAACCGCTCCTCCCACGTGTGGGTGGTGACGATCGCCCCGAAGTGCGACCGGGCGGTCTCCAGGTTGTGGTTGTAGCGGTGGGTGCCCGCGGCCCCCAGGCGGGCGGCCTGGGAGCGGTCGAGGATCCCGGCGCTGACGGCGACGTCGAGGCCGGTCTCCTCGCCGACGAGGGGCACGACCTCCTCCAGGTGCCGCATCAGGCGCTCGTCGGGCCCCCGCACGGCGTACACGAGGCAGAGCTCGCTGGCCCCCAGCTCCGCCGTCTCCCGGGCCGCCCGGAGGATCTCGTCGTGGGACAGCAAGGGGACGGCCTTCACGGGCGACTCGAAGCGGGACGACTGCGAGCAGAAGTGGCAGTCCTCGGGGCACCCCCCGGTCTTGGCCGACAGGATGCCCTCCAGCTCCACCGTGTCCCCGCACCACGCCACCCGCACGGCGTGGGCGGCCCCGGCCAGGGTCGGCACGTCGTCGTCGGGAACGGCGGCGAGGGCGGCCAGCTCGTCCGGCGTGAGGTGGCGCCGGTCCTCGACCAGGGCCCGGCGGGCGGCGTCGATCAGGTCGGTACCAGGCGTCCCGGACGCAGGAGCAGACACGACCGCGACCCTAGTTGCCCCTGGTGGCGCCCCACCTCACCGGCCTGGCCCGGGCGGGCCGTCCCGAGGTCGCCCCGGGTGACCGCCCCGCCGCCCGCCCGGCCTGCCGGGACCCACGACCACCAGATCCCTGGTGGCACCGGAGCGCCGGCCCCGGAGCTCAGCGGGCCGCCGCCTGGAACGCGACGCGCAGGGCCGCCGGATCCTCGATGCAGCGCCCCGCCCCGAGCACCACCGACTCCAGCGCGTTGTCGACCAGGTGGACGTCGATCTCGGTGGCGTGCTGGATGCGCTGGTCCAGCCCCGCCAGCATGCCGCCCCCTCCCACCAGGAACATCCCCTGGGTGATGAGGTCGTGGGCCAGCTCGGGCGGGGCGCCGCCCAGGCAGGTGATGACCGACTCCACGATCTCGACGACCACGTCGTCGAGGGCCTCGCGTATCTCGGCCGGGGTGAGGACGACCGTCTTCGGCAGCCCCGACGTCAGGTCGCGGCCCCGCACCTCCGCCTTCAGCTCGTCGCGGACGGGCCACGCCGACCCGATGGCCACCTTGATCTCCTCGGCGGTGCGCTCGCCGACGGCGATGCCGTACTCACGCCGGACGTACGCCTGGATGGCGGCGTCGAAGTCGAAGCTGCCCACCCGCACCGCGTCGAGGCCCACCACACCGCCCAGGGAGATGAGGGCCGTCTCGGTGGTGCCGCCGCCCACGTCGATCACCAGGTTCGCCACCGGCTCGTGGATGGGCAGGCCGGAGCCGATGGCCGCGGCCATGGGCTGGTCGATCAGGAAGGCGTCGGTGGCCCCGGCCCGGCGGGCCGCCTCGGCCACGGCACGGCGCTCGACCTCGGTGATGGCGGACGGCACGCACACCACCACCCGGGGCCGGTTGAACCGACCCACCCGCACGCGGTGGAGCAGCAGGCGGATCATGCGCTGGGTGACGTCGAAGTCGGTGATGGCACCCTGGCGCAACGGCCGCTCGGCCACGATGTGGCTGGGGGTGCGCCCGATCATCTGCCAGGCGTCGTGGCCCATGGCCAGGACCTCGCGTGTGCGGGTGTTGAGGGCGATCACCGTCGGCTCGTTGAGGACGATGCCCTTGCCCCGCTCGTAGACGAGCGTGTTGGCGGTGCCGAGGTCGATGGCGAGGTCCCGGGACACGGTGGCGCCCCCCGCTATCGCTTGCGCCGACGGCGCGTCGGTGGAGCCCCGTCGCGGGGTGCCAGGGCCTGCATCTCGCGGCGGAAGGTGTCGATGCCGGCCTCCAGCGAGCTGGGAGCCCGGCTCCTCAGGTAGAGGACGGTGGAACCGACCACCGAGATCACGACGGCGATCATGAGGAAGGCGATGGCGTTCACCGTGTCATCCTGCTCCCGCATCGACGATGTGCTGCGCGTCCAACCCCCAACTCTCTCCCCCGGCCCAGGTCTCGCGCTTCCAGATCGGCACCGACCGCTTGAGCGTGTCGATGCAGAAGCGGGCGGCGACGAACGCCTCGTCGCGATGAGGGGCCGACGCCACGACGACCACCGCGGCGTCGCCGATCTCCACCACGCCGGTGCGGTGCAGCAGCGCCAGGCGCCCCAACGACGGCCAACGGACCCGCGCCTCGGCCGCCACCTCGCCCAGCTTGGGCACCACCTGGCCCTCGTACGCCTCGTACTCGAGGCGCTCGACCTGCGGTCGGCCCTCGGCGTGGTCGCGGGCCGTGCCCACGAACAGCACCAGGCCCCCGCAGTCCGGTCGCGTCGACCACTCGACGGCCCGGCCGACGGGGAGGGTGGCTGCCGACAGGCCGAGCCAGGTGTCGCCCCCGGGAGGATCGAGCGAGGCACGGGGGTCCATCGCCTCATGCTAGGGCAGGGACGGCGGCGGACCCGCGCCACTGGGGGAGGTGGGCCCCATTAGTCTCGCCACGTGCCCTTCGACGATGACGGCGAAGCGGACACGCGGGGCTTCCGCCCACCACCGCACCCCGACGACCGGATCTGGCGCCACCCCTCGGAGCTGCGCTCCCACCCGATCGCCGCCGTCGACCGTGGTGGGAGGCATCCGGCGGGCCCGCACGTCACCGCCCCCCGGAGAGACCGGCCGGGCCGCCCCTGGGGTGCCGTCGTGGTCGCCGGGGTGACGGGGGCCGTGCTGGCCGGGACGGGGGTCGCCCTCCTCGGCGACCACGAGACGGTGGTCGACCGGCCGGTCGTCGAGCGGGTGGCGATGGGCACCACCGCCCCCGGGGTCGACGCCGTCCGCCGGGGCCCGGTCGCCACCACGCCGACCGTGGTCACCGTGTCGACACCGACGGGACCGGCGGGATCAGGTGTCGTGGTCCGCGACGACGGCATCGTCGTGACCGCCGCCGCCCTCGTCGCCGGGCCGGAGCTCCCCTCCGTGGTGCTCCCCGGCGGGGGAGAGCCGGAGGTCGAGGTCCTGGGGGTGGACCAGCTGACGGGGCTGGCCGTGCTGGACGTGGCCGGAGGCCCCTTCGCCCCCAGCGTGCTCGCCGTCGGCGACGACGTGGTGACGGGCAGGCCGGCCCAGGCCGTCGGCCGGGACGGCGGCGACCTCCAGAGCACGGCCGGCACCGTGGGGGCGGCCCGTCGTCACGTCGGGACGGGCGGTCGGCTGCTCCACGGTGTCGAGGTCACGGGCCGGGCCGACACGGCGACCCTGGGGGGGCCGGTGGTCGACGGGCGGGGAGCCGTGCTCGGCGTCACCGTCGCCGTCGAGCCCGGTGAGGCCTGCTACATGGCCCCCGTCGAGGTGGCCCGGCGGGTGGCGCGGCAGATGATCGACACCGGGACGGCGCCGGCCGCCAGGATGGGCGTCGAGGGGAGGGACGCCGGGCCGGGCCGTGGTGGGGGGATGCTGGTCACCTCGGTGGTGGCCGGCGGCCCCGCCGACGACGGGGGCATCGAGGCCGGCGACAGGGTCGTCGAGGTCGACGACCGCACCGTCGCCGACACGCCGGCGCTGGTGGTGGCCCTGGGGGCCCACGCGCCCGGAGAGCACGTCCGGGTGGGCGTGGTCGACGACGGCGGTGGCCGCACCACGGTGGACCTGCGGCTCGATGCCGGGCCCACCTCCGCGACCTGAGCCCCGGTCACCCGCCGGGACCCGGGCGGCGGCCGACGACGACCGCCCGCGACGACCGCCACCAGCGGCGCGCGGCCAGCGTCGCGGCCGCGGTGGCACCCACGAGGCCGGCACCGGCCAGTCCGAGGGCCAGCTCCTGGCGACGCCGGGGGCTGAGGGTCGCCCACGGCCCCGCCTCGTGGGCCTCGACGCACGCCTCCTCGTTCGACACCGTCGGCGCCCAGCCGTGGCCCCGCAACCGATCGCTCGCCACCACCCAGGGGTGCACGGTGTAGGGCACCAGCTCGGGCACGGGGCCGCCCAGGCCCCAGCGGGACCCCCACCGCAGCAGCCGCCGGGCCGCCCGCTCGGGCACCGGCACCGTGGGGGGCACGCCGATGAGGGACCGGGCGCGGTCACCGGGGATCCAGCCCTCGGGCGCCACGTTGAACGCCCCCGACAGGCCGGCCCGCCACGCCAGGTCGACCGCCGAGGCCAGGTCGTCGAGGTGGACGAACTGGACCGGCGGCTCGTCGGTGGTGTCGGGGACGGCGGCGGCGGGGCGCAGGACCCGCACCAGCCAGTCGTCGGGGCCCCCCGCGGCCCGGACGGGGCGGAGCACGGTGACCGTGGCGGAGGGGTGCTGGTCGCGCCACTCGGCCGCCTGGCGCTCGATCTCGGCCCGCTCGGCCGAGAACGGCACCCCGGGGTTGGGGCGGAGCGGGGCCTCCTCGGTGAGGGGCACCGGGTTGTTCGCCCAGGCGCCGTAGGCGAGGGCGCTCGACAGGACGACGAGGTGGCCCACGCCGGCATCGCCCGCCGCCTCCAGGACGTGGCGGACG
>DASUJB010000228.1:0-6994 GCA_036279475.1 Acidimicrobiales bacterium
CCGTCGTGGGGCACGGCCCCCCGGCAGGACACCGCTCCCCCGGTGGCGCCCGCCCGCCGGCGGGCCGTCAGGCGGCCGCCTCCTCCAGGGCCTCGTCCCAGCCCGCGCTCCGCTCCACCAGGGCCCGGAACGCCACCAGCGGGCGCGGGCGGTTGACGGCGAGGACGGCCACGAGGCGGTCGCCGCGCCGGTACAGGGCCACGAACCGCCGCTCGTCGACGGAGCCGTCCACCACTCGCACCTCGTCGGCACCGGACGGCCACCCCGCGAGCTGGATCTTCCGGTCGTACTGGTCGGACCAGAACCACGGCACCGGGTCGTAGGGCTCGGTGGAGCCCGCTCCCCCCGAGTCGTCGCCCGCCAGGTCGGCCAGCAGCCGGCGGGCGGCATGGGCCCCCATGGCGATGGCGTTGTCCCAGTGCTCGACCCGCAGCAGCTCGCCGAAGCGGTGGCTGGGCCAGCGGGCCACGTCGCCGGCGGCCACGATCCCCGGCGCCACCCGGGTGGTGGCGTCGCACACGACGCCGTCGTCGAGGGCCAGGCCCGAGCCCTCGAGCCAGGCCGTGTTGGGCGTGACCCCGATGCCGACCACCACCACGTCGGCGTCGACCAGGGTGTCGTCGGCCAGCCGGACGTGGGTGACCCGGTCGCCGCCCTCGAAGGCCGCCACGCCGACCCCGAGCCGCAGGTCGACCCCGTGGTCACGGTGGAGCTCGCCCAGCACCGCGCCCATCTCCTCGCCCAGGGCCCGGCCCAGGGGCACGGGCAGGGCCTCGAGGATGGTGACCTCGCAACCGGCGGTGCGGCACGTCGCCGCCACCTCGGCCCCGATGAACCCCGCCCCCACCACCACGACCCGCCGGGCACCGGCGTCCAGCGCGGCGCGCACGGCCAGGGCGTCGTCCAGCGTGCGCAGGGTGTGCACACCGGCCAGGGCCGTGGTGCCGGGCAGCTGGCGGGGCCTGGCCCCCGTGGCGATGACGAGGCCGTCGTAGGGGAGGTCCTCTCCCCCGGCCAGCCGCACCACCCTGCCCTCGACGTCGAGCCCGGTGGCCCGCCGCCCCAACCGCCAGTCGATGTCGAGGCCGTCCACGCCCCCCTTGTTGGCCGCTCCCAGCACGATCCTGTCCTCGTCCCACGCCCCGGCCAGGAGCTGCTTGGACAGCGGCGGCCGGTCGTAGGGTCGGCGGGCCTCGTCCCCGACCAGCGTGATGCGGCCCTCGAAACCCTGGTGGCGGAGCTGCTCGGCGGCGCGCAGGCCGGCCAGCGAGCCCCCGACGACGACGACCCGCCGCCCCTCGAGCGCGCTCACGCCGCTACTCGTCGACGACCGTGATGGCCGCCTTGGGGCAGCGCCGGGCCGCCTCCTCCACCTTGCCCCGCAGCTCGTCGGGCGGGGTCTCGGTCAGCACGTACAGGTAGTCGTCGTCGCGCACCTCGAAGACCTCGGGTGCCGCCTCCATGCAGCGGGCATTGCTCTCGCACAGGTCGAAGTCGACCACGACGCGGTAGCCCATGTGCGGGCCTCCTCTTCCGGGACCTTGTTGCCGGTCGCGAAGCTAGCTCCGATGCCGGCGGGCAGCCGGGCCCGGGGGCTCGCCGCTACGCTGCCGGCGGCATGACGGGTCCGGCGGCGGGCGGCGTGGTGGAGGTCGGCCGGCGGGAGGCCCGGCGGGTGGCGCTGTCCGCCCAGGGCCTCACCCGCCCCCGACCGGCGGGGCGGGTCGGCGCCCGCCACTTCCGTGGCGTCCTCGACCGGCTGGGCACGGTGCAGCTCGACTCGGTCAACGTGCTGGCCCGCAGCCACGAGCTGGTCTTCTTCTCTCGCCTCGGCAGCTACGACCGGGCGGCGCTGGCTCGCTGGCTGTGGGGCAGCCACGAGGTGTTCGAGTACTGGGGCCACGAGGCGTCGCTCCACCCGGTGGGCCGCCACCCGCTCCTGCGGTGGCGCATGGCCGACGAGCACCGGTGGAAGGGCGTGCGGGAGGTCGCCCGGCGCCACCCGGACCTGGTGGCCCAGGCGCTGGCCGAGGTGCGGGAGCGGGGGCCAGTCGGCATCGGCGACATGGAGGTGAACCGCCGGGCGCCCCGGAGGGCGGCCAGCTGGTGGGGATGGGGGGACGGCAAGCGGGTGGTCGAGGCCCTCTTCCACGCCGGGCAGGTCACCGCCATCCGCCCCGACGGCTTCACCCGCAGCTACCTGGCACCGGAGCTCTGGATCCCCGCCGAGGTGCTGGCCGCCCCGACGCCCGCCCCCGACGAGGCCCGCAAGGGCCTGCTCGAGGTGGCGGCCCGGTGCCACGGCCTGGGCACGGCACGGGACCTGGCCGACTACTACCGCCTCGGCGTCGCCGAGGCCCGACGGCTGCTGCCCGAGCTGGTCGAGGAGGGCCGGCTCGTGGCGGCGCGGGTGGAGGGTTGGCGGCCTGCCGCCTACCTCCACCCCGACGCCGCCCGCCCCGGCCGGCGCCGGGCGGCCCGGGCCCTGCTGTCCCCCTTCGACTCGCTGGTGTGGGAGCGTGGCCGCACCGAGCGGCTCTTCGGCTTCCGCTACCGGGTCGAGATCTACGTCCCCCCGGCGGAGCGGGTGCACGGCTACTACGTGCTGCCCTTCCTGCTGGACGAGGCGCTGGTGGGCCGCGTCGACCTCAAGGCCGACCGGCGGGAAGGGGTGTTGCGGGTCCCGTCGGCGTGGGGCGAGCCCGGGCCCGTCCTGGCGGCGGCCGGGGGGGTCGACCGGGTGACCGGCGAGCTGGCCGACGAGCTGGCGGCCGTGGCGGGCTGGCTGGGCCTCGCCCGCGTCGCCGTCGAGCCCCGGGGCGACCTGGCCCCTCGCCTGGCGGCGGCCGTGGCGGCGCGGGACCGGCCCGTCCCCGCACCGCCGCCCCCCGCAGCGCCACCGGGCCCGGCAGCCCCACCCACCGCGCCACCGGGCCCGTCCCCCGGGCGCCCCGGGGCTGGCACCATGACAGGGTGACCACCACGGATGCCGCACCGCCGGCCGACGGCCCGCCCCGCTGGGACCTGACCCCCCTCTTCCCCGCCGTCGACCACCCCGAGGTGGCCGCGGCCGAGGCGGCGCTCGGTCAGGCGGTCACCGCCCTGGCCGAGCTGTACGACCGCCACGGCGTGCGCGGCGCCCCGCCCGGCGCTCTCGCCGGGGCCACCCGGCCGGCCGTCGGGGCCGGCCCGCCCCCTGCCGTGGCGGCGGCCGTGCTCGACGAGGTGCTGCCGGCCACCAACGACGTGCTGGAGCGCGACGCCCGGCTCGAGGCGTTCGCCTACGGCCACGTCAGCACCGACAGCGGCGACGAGGCGGCCCAGGCGCTGCTGTCCCGCCTCAGCGCGCTCGAGGCCCGCATCGCCGTGCTGGGCACCCGCCTCGACGCCTGGCTGGGGACCCTCGACCTCGACGCCGTGGTGGCCGCCAGCCCCCAGGCGGCCGCCCACGCCTGGCCGCTGCGCCGGGCGGCGCGCCGGGCCGCCCACCTCATGTCCGAGCCGGAGGAGGCGATCGCCGCCGAGATGGCGGTCACCGGCTCCACGGCATGGGAGCGCCTCTACGACGACGTCACCGCCGGCGTCACGGCCACCGTCGAGCACCCCGGCGGTCCCTCCGAGGAGCTGCCGATCTTCGCGGTGCGGGGGCTCGCCGCCCATCCCGACCCCGCCGTGCGCCAGGCGGCTTTCCGCGCCGAGCTGGCCGCGTGGCAGGCGAGCGCCACCCCCATCGCCGCCGCCCTCAACGCCATCAAGGGGGAGACCCTGGCGCTGGACCGGCACCGGGGCTGGGACGACCCGCTGGCGCCGGTCCTCGAGGCCAGCGCCGTCGAGCGCCCGGCCTTCGACGCCATGCAGGCGGCGGTCGACGCGTCGCTCGACGACTTCCGCCGCTACCTGGCCGCCAAGGCCCGGCTGCTGGGCAAGGACCGCTGCGCCTTCTGGGACCTGTTCGCCCCGGTCGGCGACGCACCCCCGCGACCGTGGACGGACGCCACCGCCATGGTGGAGGAGGCCTTCGCCGGCTACGGCGACGACCTCGCCGCCCTCGCCCGGCGGGCGCTCGCCGAGCGCTGGGTCGACGCCGGGCCCCGGGCCGGCAAGGTGGGCGGCGGCTTCTGCATGCCCGTGGGCGACGGCGCCAGCCGGATCCTCATGAACTACGACGGCTCCGTCGACTCGGTGCACACCCTGGCCCACGAGCTGGGGCACGCCTACCACAACCAGGTGCTGGCGGAGCGCACGCCGCTGCAGCGGGCCACGCCCATGGCGCTGGCCGAGACGGCGAGCATCTTCTGCGAGACCATCCTCACCGACCGGGCCCTGGACGCGACCACCGGCGGCCAGCGCCTGGCCCTCCTCGAGGCCGACCTGCAGGGCGCGTGCCAGGTGGTGGTCGACATCCGCAGCCGGTTCCTGTTCGAGTCCCGGCTGTTCGAGCGACGCCGGACGGCCACCGTGCCCGCCCGCGAGCTGTCCGAGGTGATGGCCGCCGCCCAGGCCGAGGCCTACGGCGACGGCCTCGACCACCACGAGCTGCACCCGCTCATGTGGGCGGCCAAGCCCCACTACTACGGCTCGGCCTTCTACAACTGGCCGTACACGTTCGGCCTCCTCTTCGGCCTGGGCCTGTACGCCCGCTGGCTGGAGGACGCCGACCGCTTCCAGGCCCGCTACGCCGACATGCTGGCCTCGACCGGCGTCGAGACCGCCGACCAGCTGGCACGGCGCTTCGACATCGACCTGGCCCGGCCGGCGTTCTGGGACGCCAGCCTCGACGTCCTCCGGGCCCGCATCGACGACTTCTGCGCCGCCGCCCACGCCGCCCGGCCCCCGGGCTGAACCCGGCCCCCCCGGGCGCGGTGCCGCCGGGCGACGGCCCCGTGGGGAGGACGGGCGGGAGGCCCGGCGGCGGGCGGAGCCGAGACACGGCGCCGGGCGCGGCGAGGGCGGCGGGCGGCCGCGGCAGCGGGTGACGGGCGGTCAGCGGCGGGAGGCCACCGCGGCAGCGGCGTCGACGATGCCCTCGCCGTAGAACCCGTTGTCGGCGGCGCCACCGGTGCAGGTGGCGTTCCACTCGGGCGGGCGGCCCTCGTCGGCGTAGTCCTCGACGCCCCCCGGCGGGCACGGCGTGTCGGCCGCGGTCCGCTCGATGCGGTCCACCACCGCGTCGGGGTCCATCGAGTGGCCGTGGCCCGGTGTGCCGGCGCCGTACCGCTCGATCACCAGGGCGGCCAGCCCCGCCACGTGGGGAGCGGCCATCGAGGTGCCCTGGAGGTACGTGTAGACCCCGCACGTCCGGCCCCCCCGGTCGCAGCTCGTGCGGGAGAAGTCGTCGACCGGCACCCCGCCCTCGTCGACGAGGCCCTCGGCGACGGCCACCGCGAGGGGGAACGAGGACAGGACGCGGTTGCCGGGGGCGTCGAAGCCCGGCGTGCCGAAGAGGTCGCGGGCGTAGCCGCCGGGGGCGGCCACGTCGACCACGCCCTCGCCGTAGCTCGAGTAGTCGGCCTTGGTCCTGCTAGGGCCGGTGGAGGACACCGTGACGACGTGCGGCCCCTCGGCGGGCAGGTCGGGGCAGTCCCGGGTGACGACCCGCTCGACCTCGCCGCCCGCCGGGTGGTCGGGGCTCGTGGCGTCGGCCCGCGTGGGGGCGGCCAGGTCGGTGGCCTCGTTGCCGGCCGCCGCCACCAGCGTGACCCCCCGGGCGTGGGCGTCCTCGAGGGCGGCGGTGACGGTCTCCTTGACGAAGGCCTGCTCGGCGAGCTGCTCCTCGGTCACCGGTCCGGACACGTAGTCGTCGGGGGAGTCGCAGTTGTAGAGCCAGGGGTCGGTGTAGAAGCTCATGTTCACCACGTCGAGCCCGGCGTCGGCCGCGTAGGTGAGGGCGCCCACCGTCTCGTAGAGGAAGAAGTAGCCCGAGTCCTGCCCGGCCCGGACGTTGACCAGGGTGGCGTCGGGCGCCACGCCCTCGATGCCCAGGCCGTCGTCGTCAGCGGCGACGATGCCGGCGACGTGGGTGCCGTGGCCCCCCTCGTCGACGTCCACCGGGTCGACGCAGGTGGGCACCTCGCAGGGACCGTCGATGGCGGGGATGTCGGTGGTGAGGTTGCGCGAGAGGCCGACGTCGACGTTGGCGGCCAGGTCGGGGTGGCTGGCGTCGATGCCGGTGTCGATGATGCCCACGGTCACGCCGCGGCCGGTGGCCCGGCGGTGGGCGGCGTCCGTGCGCATCTGGGCCATGTCCCACTGGAGGTGGGCGAGCGGCTCGCGCCGTCCGCCACCCGGCCCGGCCCGCCCCGGCCGACCGGCCGTGACCGCCCGCTCGGCGACCGTCGGCCTCTCCTCGACGACGCGGTGGGGCTGGCCGGGGCGGGCGCTCCCCACCGAGTGGTTGCGAGCCACGGCGGTGACCACCCCGGAGGCCCGGACGTCGGTGGCGAACGACGAGCTGGTCGCCTCGACGAGGGCGATGTCGAGCCGCTCGTTGACGTCGACAACCGTGCCCCCGGCGGCCGCCACCGCGTCCGCCGCCCGCTGGGCGTCGCCCTCGAAGGCGACCACGAGCTCGCCGCCCCCCGTGGGACCGGGCGTGGCCGTGGGGGACGGGCCGGCACCGGCGACCGGGGCCGTGGCGACCCCGGAGGACGCCAGGAGGGCCAGCGCTCCTGCCGCCGTGACGACGACGACGTTGCTCCTGCGCATGCGGCGGCTCTCCCCTTGTCCCAGCGCGGTCACGAGATGGCCGCCACCCTAGGCATGTCGCCCGGAGCCGTCGAGGGGACGGGCGCGACGTGCCACGGGACCAGCCGTCGCGGGGCGCGAGGCGCGCGGTCCGCTCGCCCCTCAGTCGAGGCTGGTGAGGATCTCGACCCCGTCGTCGAGGACGAGCAGCGTGTGCTCGAACTGGGCGGTGCGCCCCCGGTCGACCGTCACGGCCGTCCAGTCGTCGTCCCAGACCTCGTGCTGCCAGGCCCCCATCGTGATCATCGGC
>DASUJB010000229.1:0-7159 GCA_036279475.1 Acidimicrobiales bacterium
GACGGGCCCGCCGGTCCCTCCGCCGTGTTCTTGGAGCATGTGTTGATCCGCCTGCTCGATCTGCCCGACGCCGACGGCGCCGAGGAGTGCGCCGCTCCCTCTCCGCCGGGTGCGGCGATCGTCCCCGTCCGCCGGGGGCGACGTCGGGGAGCGTACACGCTCGGCTACGCGGCGCGCGGCACGTCGGTCACTGGGCCTCGGCGGCGCGCACCATGGCCACGAGGTCGTGGCGGGCCCGGGCGACCCGGGACCGGATCGTGCCCACGGGGCAGCCCACTGCCGCCGCCGCCTCCGCGTAGCTCAGCCCCACCACCTGGGTGGCGACGAACGCCTCGCGGCGCTCGTCGGGCAGGGCGGCCAGCATGTCCTCGAGCGTGTCGGCCTCGCCGCTGGCGGCGGCGCCGGGAGGTTGGGCGCGGAGCCGCTCGACCAGTCGGGTGCGGCGGGCCCGGCGGCGGACGTGGTCGGCGCAGACGTTGCGGGCGATGGCGAACAGCCACGCCCCGACCGGGGCCTCGCCCCGGTAGGAGCGCAGGGCCCGCAACGCCCGTAGGTAGGTCTCCTGGACCAGGTCCTCCTCCTCGCCCGCCGAGCCCAGGAGGGTGCAGGTGCGCCACACGAGGGGTTGGGTGGCCCGGACCAGCGCCTCGAGGGCGCGGTCGTCGCCGGCGGCCGCGGCGTCGGCCAGCGGGCGCAGCTCATCGGGAGGGGTCACGGCGGCATCGTGCCAGGCCGGGCGGGCGCGACGGGAACCGGGCGGTCCGTTCCTGCGACACTCCTGGTCGTGAGCTGCTCGAGGTGGCGTGAAGCCCTGTCGGCCATGGCCGACGGCGAGGACCCCGGCATGGACCCGGCCCTCGTCGCCGCCCACCGGGCCCGCTGTGCCGGCTGCGAGGCGTTCGCCGAGGACGTCCACCTGGTCCGACGGGCCTACGCCGTGGGCGGGATCGGGGCCCAGCCCGACCTCGCCCCCCGGATCTCGCGGCTCGACCGCGTCGCCGACCGGGTGAGCCGCTGGGGCACCGGCCGGGCGCTGCTGGCGGTCGTCGCCGTGCAGATCGTCGTCCTGTCGGTGCCCGCCCTGCTGGGAGAGGGCCCACCGTCGGACCACGGCGCCCGCCACCTCGGTGCCTTCACCCTGGCGTACGGCGCGGGCCTCCTGCTGGTCGTGTGGCGGCCGGCGCGGGCCCGCAGCCTGCTGCCGGTGTCGGCCACCTTGGCCGCCGCCCTCCTCCTCACCGCCGTGGTCGACGTGGCCCGCGGCGGGGTGCCCCTGGCCGGGGAGGTGGTGCACCTGCCCGAGCTGGCGAGCGTGGTGCTGGTCTGGTCGCTCACCGTGCCCCGCCGGCGGCGGCCCGCCGGCACCGGCGCCCGCCCGCCCGCCCGGTCGCCGCTGCTGCGGGCCGTGGGCCCGGCCGCCACCGATCGGGCCAGGGGGACGGCGTGAGGGCCCGCGTGGTGGCGGCGTCGGTCGTGGCCGCGCTCGTGGCCCTCGGCGCCGGCTGTGGCGACGACGACAGCGGCGACGGCCTCGGCGGGGCGGGGCAGCCCCCGCTCGACGGGGCGGCCGCCGCCGGCCGGGAGGTGGCCGGGGACCGGGGTTGCACCAGCTGCCACACGGCGAGCGGTGACGACCGCAGCGGCCCCACCTGGAAGGGCTTGTGGGGGTCGCAGGTCGAGCTGGAGGACGGCACCACGGTGACCGCCGACCGCGACTACGTCGTGCGCGCCATCCGGGAGCCGGACGCCGAGGTGGTCGACGGGTACGCGCCGATCATGCCCGACGTCGACCTCAGCGACGCCGAGGTCGACGAGCTCGTCGCCTACATCGAGGCGCTCGGCTGACCCTCAGGGCTCGACGACCACCCGGAGCTGTCCGCTGGGGTGGACGTTGCACTCGCCCTCGAAGGTGCCCGCCGAGGCGAACCGCTGCGTGACCACCTCTCCGGGCCCCACGTACCACGGGCCCAGGGTGTGGGCGTCCCCGTCGCGGTTGTCGATGCGGATGACGTCGCCCACCCGGGCGGTGATCTGGCGAGGCAGGATCTCCACCTGCTCGCCCGCGGCCACGAGGTCGGCGGTGCCCGGGGGGATCACGTAGTCGAGCTCGGGTTGGGCGTCGGTCACCACCTCGGTGGCCGGACCGGTGGTGCGGTCCCCCCGGTCGTCGAGGAAGCGGGCGGCGACGGCCACCGCCACCACGGCCACGAGGCCGACGGCCAGCACGGCGCGCCGGCGGCGGGTCACCGGTCGCGCACCTCGGCCGTCACCTCGATGGTGCCGGCGTGCTCGAGCTCGAGGTCGACCTCCACGGTGTCGCCTTCCTCCAGGGGCCCGGCCAGCCCGAGCAGCATCACGTGGTAGCCGCCGGGCTCCAGCGCCACCTCCTCACCGGCGGGGACGTCGACGGCGTCCACCTCCCTCATGGTCATGGCGTCGCCGCCGCCCATGCCCCCGGCGGGCATCGTCTCGTGGATCTCCGCGGTGCGGGCGACGCTGCCGTCGACCTCGGCGCCGACCAGCCTGTCGTCCTCGGTGCCGCCGGTCAGGACCATGTAGGCGGCACCCGCGGTCTGACCCGCCGCCGTGGGCCGGGCCCAGGCGTCTCTCACCGTGACCTCCTCGGGCTCGGCCGAGGCGCTGTCGGCGTCGTCGTCACCGCAGGCGGCAAGGGCGAGGGCCAGGGCCGTGGCGAGGCCGGTGGCGGCGAGGCGGGTGCGGGTGGGAGTGGCAGGCATGGGAGCTCTCTCCGTGTGGGGTGGGATGGGGGGACGGCCGGACCGGCTCAGGAGCCGGTCCGGCCGAGCAGGAGGGCCAGGTCGGCGGCCATGTCCCCGGCGGCCGTGCCGAAGGGCCACTGCAGGACGAGGTGCCCGGTGTCGTCGACCACGTAGAGGTTGCCCGTGTGGACCACCTCGGGCCGGCCGGATGGGCCCGGCGACACCGAGTAGTCGGCGCCGAAGGCGTCGGCGGCCGCCCGCAGCGCCGCGGGGTCGTCGCTGCGGAGGGCGTGGGCCCCGGGGACGAACGAGCGCACGTAGCGGGTGAGCACCTCGCCGGTGTCCCGTGCCGGGTCGATCGTGACCATGGCCAGGTCGACCCGCCCGGCGGCGTCGCCGAGGCGGCGCCGGGCGGTGCGGAGGTCGGTCAGCGTGGTCGGGCACACGTCGGGGCAGCTCGTGTAGCCGAAATAGACGAGCAGCAGCGAGCCGTCGCCGGCGACGGTGCGGAACGGACGCCCGGCTGCCGCGGCGTCGGGGAGGGCGACGGTCGACACGTCGGGGGCAGGGTCCCGCTCGATCCCGGTGACCGTGCTACCGGCGCCGCCGGTCTCGGTGCCGCCACCGTCGCCGGCGCAGCCGGCGGTCAGGAGCCCGGCGACGACGAGGGCGAGGAGGGCACGGCGGGGGCGGCGCTTCACGGCTCAGTGGTCGTCGCCGGGAGCGGACCGGTTCCCGGCGGGGGCCGGGCCGGCCGGCACGGTCACGCCGAGCTGCCGCTCGATGCGGTCGCGCAGCTCCCCGGCGCCGAGGGCACCGGTGTGGAGGTCGAGCACCTGGCCGTCGTCGACGAAGGCCGTCGCCGGCATGCCCGTGGCGCCCAGCTCCGTGTGCACCGTGCCGTCCCGGTCGAGGTACTGGGGGAAGCCGACCCCCACGTCGTCGACGAAGCGCCGGGCGGCACCAGGGTCGTCGCCGACGTTGACCCCCACCACCCGCACCTTGCCGCCGAGGGCGCGGTCGACCTCGTCGAAGGCCGGCATCTCGGCCCGGCACGGCCCGCACCACGTGGCCCACAGGTTCACCACGACCGGGCCATCGCCGACGTCGGCCAGCCGCAGGGGCGCGCCGCCGTCCAGGCTCTCGAGGTCCACGTCGGGGAGGGGGTCGCCGGCCCGGCCCCCGCCGCCGCCACCGGCGCAGCCGGCGCCGAGGGCGGAGGCCAGGAGGCCGGCTGCCACGAGGGCGGCGGCCCAGCGGGCCGCCGGTGGCCGGCGACCACCACCGCGTCGGTGTCGTCGTCTCTCGTCGTCGTGTGTCGGCATGTCGGGGCCGGGGGCGGCCGTGCCGGCGGGCTCGCCCGGCCACCGCCCCGGGACGGTGGTCGCTCGCCGTGCTCCCCCGGTTCCCGGCCTGCCGGTGCTCAGGCCCGGTCGCGGGGGCCGGCCGGCCGGGCCTCGGCGAGCGACCGGTCGAGCCACTGGCCCAGGGCGGCCTCGGGAGCGGCGCCCACCTGGCGGGCGACGACCCGGCCGCGGTCGAGGACCAGCAACGTGGGGATGCTCTGCGCCCCGAACCGTGCCGCCACGGCCGGCGAGCGGTCGACGTCCACCTTCACCAGCTTCACCCGGCCGGCCCGCTGGCGGGCCAGGCTCTCCAGGGCGGGGCTGACGGCCCGGCACGGCCCGCACCACGGTGCCCACAGGTCCACCAGCACCGGCACCTTCGCGCCCTCGGCGACCTCGGCGAAGGTGTCGTCGCCGGCGTCCACGACCCAGGGGAGGGGCATGTGGCAGCCGGCGCAGCGTGGCACGCCCGACGCTGCCGCCGGCACCCGGTTCCTCCGGCCGCAGCCCGGGCAGGTGACGACCGTGGTGGCGGTCACGGCTGCGGCCCCCCGGCCGGCAGCGGGACCACGAGCACGGGTGACGGGCTGTGGCGCACGATGGCCGCCGCCGCGCTGCCCAGGATCAGCCGGCGCAGGCCCGTGGTCGACCGGGTGTTGGTGACGACCAGCGCCGCCGGGTGCTCGCCCAGGTAGCCCTCGATCCCCATGCCCACGTTGACCGGCTCCGGCCACACCACCGTGGCCACGTCCCGGCCCCCCTCGCGGTGCGGCGCGGCCAGGGCGTCGAGGACCGCACCGGCGTCGCCGTCGGGCCCGAAGCGGCGCCGGACCGGTCCGCCCGTGACGGGCCGGGGGGCGTCCTCCGCCACGGTGAGCACCGTCAGCGGCTCGCCCAGCAGGTCCGACCACCGCGCCGCCACCGCCACCAGGGGAGCCGACGCCGGGCCGCCGTCGACGCAGGCCACCACCCCCGTCCCCCACGGAGCCCGCTCCACCAGGGGGCACACCAGCACGAGGGGATCACGGCCCCGGGCCACCACGTCGGAGGCCACCGACCCCAGCAGGGCGGCGCTGCGGGCGCGGCCGTGGGTGGCCATGCAGATCACGGCGTCGTCCAGCTTGTGCAGGGCCTCGTGGATGGCCCCGGCGGGGTCGCGGTCGACCACGACCTCGCGGTGGGCCATCGGCCCGGGGACGTCGAGGCCGGCGAGGGCGTGCTGACGAGCCTCCACCTTCTGCACCGAGTCGACCACGCTGAGGACGTGGACCTCGGCGTCGAGCCGGTGGGCCAGCGCGGTGGCGACGGGGACCGCCGCCCGCGAGAAGTCGGAGCCGTCGAAGGGCACGAGCACCCCGGTGACGCGCTGGGGGGCCGCGGGCTCGCCCGGCGGCGGGAGGGTCGACTCGGTTCCCGGCATGGCGGTCATGATCGCGCCGGGACCGGCGGCTGGCACCCCGGCGCCCGCGGCCCGCCGCTGGCCCCCGCCGCGGTCACGAGGACCCGTCGTCGCTACGCTCGCCCCGTGCCGGTGACCGCCGCGCCCTCCCGAGCCGGCTTGCGCGCCTCGGTGGCCACGAGCCTGGCGGGCAAGGCGGTGGAGATGGTGACGCTCGTGCTGCTGGCCACCGTGGTGCCGCGCGCCCTGGGACCCCACGACTACGGCCGCTTCGCCGTGCCCCTCACCCTGGTGACGCTGGGCTCGCTGGCCATGACCCTCGGGGGCCCGACGCTGATGGCCCGGTTCGTGCCCGCCGCCCCTCCCGCCGAGCGGGTGGCGCTGGCCCGTGCCGTCGGGGGCCGCCTGGCCCGGGGCCGGGCGGTGCAGGTGGCGGCGATCGCCGCCGTGGCCCTGGCGGCGTCGGTCGCCGCCCCCGACCGGGTGCCGCCGCTGGAGACGGTGCTGGTCGTGGCGGCGCTGGCCCTCAACGTCGCGGCCTCGGTGGGCCTCCAGGTGGGCCTCGGCCTGAGCCGCCCCGGGCCGTGGAGCGCCCGCTACCCGCTGCAGAACGCCGTCCTGGTGGTGGCCGTGCTGGCCCTGCACGCGGTGGCGGGTCCGGTGGGCGCCGTGGCGGCCCTGGCCGTGTCGGCCCTGGCTGCCTGCGGGCTGGCGGCGGTGGTGGTGGCTCCCGTGTGGCGGGCCCAGGTGGTCCCGGTGCCCGTCCCCTCGGGAGCGATCCGCTTCGGGGCGCTGCACGCCGCCGGCGCCGCCCTGGTGCAGGCGGCCCACCGGGGCGGGGTGGTGGCGGTGGCGCTGCTGGCGGGCTCCACCGTGCAGGCCGGCTACGCGGCCCTGGCGGTGGGCGTGGCGCTCGGCGCCACCTACGCCGTGCTCCAGGCGTTCACGGTGGCCCTGCCCCACCTCTCCGGGCCCACCACCGGGCCGTCGGCCGTCCCCGAGGCCGAGCGGGTGCTGCGGCGCCTGGCCGGCGGGTTGCTGGCGGTGCTCGCCCCCGCCTGCGTGCTGGGGGTCGTGCTGGCGGATCCCCTGGTCCCAGCGGTGGCCGGCGCCCGGTACGGGGACGCCGCCGGCGCCTTCGGCCCCGCCCTGGCCGCCGTGGTGCTGGCCCCGCTGTCGTCCTTGCTGGTGCAGGCGGCGGCCCTGCGGCTGCAGCCGGGAGCGGCGCTGGCCACGGGCGTCGCCAGCGCCGCCGGGTTCCTCGTCGGCGCGGCGGCCCTCGTCCCCTCCCACGGTGCGACGGGGGGTACCGCCGCCACTCTCGTCGGGGTGGTGGCCGGCGTCCTGGTGGCCGTGCGGCGGCTGCCGGGTGCCGCGGGGGGCCGGCTGGTGGCGGCGTCGCTCCTGGCGGTGGCGGCGGTGCTGGGAGCGGGGGGCCGGTGACGGTCGCCGCGCCCGGCCCCGCGGTGAGCGTGGTCGTGCCCACCCGCGACCGCCCCGGGCCGCTGGCCGCCTGCCTGGCGGCGCTCGAGGCGCAGACCGCGCCCAGCTACGAGGTCGTGGTGGTCGACGACGGCTCGCTCGACCCGGCGGCCAAGCTCCCCATCGAGGGGCCGACCAAGCTCGACCCCAAGGAGGTCGAGGAGCCGACGGCCGAGGACCTCGAGGCCATCAGCGCCGACATGATCGGCATC
>DASUJB010000230.1:0-5336 GCA_036279475.1 Acidimicrobiales bacterium
CCACCACGACCTGGTGGCCCGGGGGGGTGCCTACGCCCGCCTCCACGCCGCCTGGGTGGCCGGCGGGCCGGCCGGGGGCACCGGTGTCGCGACCGTCCCGATCGGGTAGCCATGGTGGACGCGGGGAGCGAGCCAGGAGGCGTCGTGCTGGGCATGCGAGCGAGGCGAGGCGAGTCCCGGCGCCACCGGGGCCGGTGGGCGGCACGGGGCCTCGCCGTCGTCGTGGCGGCGGTCGTGCTGCTGGCCGTGCTGGACACCACCTTCCTCGACCTGCCCGACTGGTTCGGCGGCGGCGAGAGCGACCCGGCGCCCCGCGGGTCGGTGACCTACGAGGGCCAGGAGGCGCGCACCGCCTCGGAGCGCTTCCTGGTCGACGTCGGTGACGGCGAGGCGGTGGTGGCGGTCGAGGCCAAGCAGGACTGGGACACGCCCGGCTGGCTCATCGACGGCGACCTCCAGCCGACCAACGGCACGTCGAGCGTCTCCGACCCGGCCGCGCGCGGCAACCCGGCCCGCCTGCGGGTGGCGGTCGACTACTGCGCCGACGGCACCCTGGCCACCACGAGGGCCGACGCCGACGGCCGCGTCCTCGCCCTCGACGTCGACATGGGCTCGTTGGTCGTCTGCGACACGACCCTCGAGCACACCCCCGGGAACGACGCCGCCTTCCGGCAGGACGACACTCCGGCGAGCTTCCACGGCGACTTCGTCAGCTTCGTGGCCCGGGCGGCCGAGGTCACGGCGGCGGCGTCCGCCTGCCCCCGCGACGAGCTGCGCCGGTTCCTGGGCGACGACTACCGGGACTTCGTGGCCCGGCAGCTGGCGGCCCGCTACCGGGTGCCCGCGGAGGACGTGCAGGTCACGGGGGGGACGATCGGCTCCTCGGACGAGGGGACGCGCCGGTCCCTGCGGCAGGCGCTCGACCGGGTCGCCGCCCGCCGTGACCCGGACGACCCCGACGTCCGCTACGACGCCCTCACCGTGCAGTACCTGGCCGGCGACGGCGAGGCCGTGACCGACTCCTGCTACCTCGACACCGGCGGCCGCGACCTCGACCGGCTGGGGCCGGGAGCCGCCCGCTGACCGGGTCCACCCGGTGCGATGCCGCCCCGGGGGTGGAGCCCCCGGAGGGCATTGCTACTATCGCCGTAGGAGAAATCCGTCCTGCACGATGTCCGGAGGGACAACGCATGGCCGTTGCCGATCTCGACCTGGGCCGCTACAAGCTCGGCTGGTCCGACGAGGAGAACTACGTCTTCAAGCCCCGCAGGGGACTGAGCGAGGACATCGTCCGCGAGATGTCGTGGATGAAGGGCGAACCCGACTGGATGCTCGACTACCGGCTGAAGTCGCTCCGGCACTTCCAGAAGCGGCCCATGCCCACGTGGGGCGGGGACATGTCGGAGATCTACCTCGACGACATCTACTACTACGTCAAGCCCACCGACCAGCAGGTCGACGAGTGGGACGAGCTGCCGGACTCGATCAAGACGACCTACGAGAGGCTGGGCATCCCCGAGGCCGAGCGCAAGTACCTGGCCGGGGTGACCGCCCAGTACGAGTCGGAGGTGGTGTTCCACCGCAACCGCGAGGACCTCGCCCGGCAGGGCGTCATCTTCTGCGACATGGACACCGCCCTGCGCGAGCACCCGGAGCTGGTCAAGCCCAACTTCGGCACCATCATCCCCAAGAACGACAACAAGTTCGCGGCCCTCAACTCGGCGGTGTGGTCGGGCGGGTCGTTCATCTACGTGCCCCCCGGCGTCGAGGTGGCGATGCCGCTGCAGGCCTACTTCCGCATCAACGCCGAGAACATGGGCCAGTTCGAGCGGACGCTCATCATCGCCGACGAGGGCTCGAAGGTGCACTACATCGAGGGCTGCTCGGCCCCGGTGTACACCACGGACTCCCTGCACTCGGCCGTGGTCGAGATCGCGGTGAGGCCCGGGGCCCGAGTCACCTACACCACCATCCAGAACTGGTCGTCCAACGTGTTCAACCTGGTGACCAAGCGGGCCCGGGTCGAGGCGGAGGGCCACATGGAGTGGATCGACGGCAACATCGGCTCGCGCCTCACCATGAAGTACCCGGCCGTCTACATGGTCGGCCCCAAGGCCTCGGGCGAGGTCCTGTCGGTGGCCTACGCCGGGGCCGGCCAGCACCAGGACGCGGGGGCCAAGATGGTGCACGCCGCCCCGGAGACCACCTCGAAGATCGTGTCGAAGTCGATCTCCAAGGACGGCGGTCGCACGTCGTACCGGGGGCTCGTCCGGGTCGAGGACGACGCCCGCGGCTGCCGGAGCCACGTGCAGTGCGACGCCCTCATCCTCGACGAGGACTCGGTCAGCGACACGTTCCCCTACATGGAGGTGGGGGCCCGCGACGCCGACATCGGCCACGAGGCCACCGTGTCCAAGGTGGCCGACGAGCAGCTCTTCTACCTGATGAGCCGCGGCCTCTCCGAGGAGCAGGCCATGAGCATGGTCGTGAACGGCTTCATCGAGCCGGTGACCCGCACCCTCCCCATGGAGTACGCCGTGGAGTGGAGCCGGCTCATCGAGATGCAGATGGAGGGCTCGGTCGGGTGACGCGCCGGGGGGCCGACCACCGGAGGTCGGCCCGTCCCTGGCAGACTGCACCGGTGCCCATGCGCCAGGACTGCAAGCACTTCGAGTCGCGGACCTACCGGAACGGTGAGACGGTCCGGAAGTGCGATCTCGACCTCGCGCCCGAGGCGCCCTGGCGCTGCCCCGACGACTGCCCCCGCTACGAGCGGCGCATGGCCGACGTGAACTGGGCGCACGGCACGCTCGTCACCCCCAGCACGCCCGACGAGCCCCTGGGCGCCCTGGACCGCGAGGACGGGTCGGTGGCCCGCCTCCTGGACGAGGCCGAGGAGATCATCAACGCCGCCGGCCCCGAGATCATGGCCGACGTCGCGGCCGAGGACGCCCGTCGGCGGGCATCCCGCTGGCGGCGCTGGCTCCGCCGGCGGTAGGCACCGGCCCCGCCGCGCCACGCTTCGAAAGGATCCACGCTGAGCACGTTCACACCCGAGGCCTCCACCGCGCTCGACGGGCCGCCGTGGCTGCGGGCCCGCCGGGCGGTGGCCGTGGCGGCGTTCGGCGGTGCCGAGCTGCCCACCACCGACGAGGAGGTCTGGCGCTACAGCCGGATCGACGATCTCTCCCTCGACGACTTCGCCCCCGCCGGCCCCCTCGCCGACCCGGTGGTGCCGCCGCCGGCCCGGGCGCTGGTAGACGCGGTGCCGGACCCCTCGGCCACGGTCCTGGTGGGCAACGGGCGGATCGTGGCGGTCCGGCTCGACGAGGCGATGGCGGCCAAGGGCGTGCGGGTGGGCCCGGCCCGCCACGAGGGCGACCTGGTGGGGCTGGCCGGCGAGGGGGGTGCCGACGCCCTCCTCCTGCTGCACGACGCCTTCGTGGCCGACCCGGTGGTGGTGGAGGTGCCTGCCGGGGTCACCGTCCCCGGGCCCGTCGTCGTGGTGCACGTCGCCGGGGGCCCCGGCGGCGCCACGTTTCCCCACCTGGTGGTGCGGGCGGGCGAGGACAGCGAGGTGTCGACGCTGGAGGTGCAGGCGTCCACCGGCGACGACCGCGTGCTGGTGGTGCCCGTGACCGAGATCCTCGTCGGCCGGGCGGCACGGGTCGGGCACGTCACCGTGCAGCAGCTCGGCCCGGGGGCATGGCAGATCGGCGCCCAGGCGTCGCGGGTCGACGCGGCGGCGTCGCTGCGGACGACCAGCGTCGGCTTCGGGGGCGACTTCGCCCGCCTTCGCACCGACTGCCGCATGGTGGGTCGTGGCGCCACCGGCGAGCTGGACGCCGTCTACTTCGGCGAGGGCGACCAGACGCTCGACTTCCGGACCTTCCAGGACCACGTCGCCCCCGACTGCACGTCCAACCTGCTGTTCAAGGGCGCCGGCGGGGGGAGGTCGCGGTCGGTCTACACGGGCATGATCCACGTGGGCCGCGAGGCCCGGGGCACCAACGCCTTCCAGACCAACCGCAACGTCAAGCTGTCGCCCGGCGCCTGGGCCGAGTCGGTGCCGAACCTGGTGATCGAGAACAACGACGTGCGGTGCAGCCACGCCTCGGCGGTCGGGCCCGTGGACGAGGACCAGCGCTTCTACCTGGAGAGCCGGGGCGTGCCCGGCGAGGACGCCGAGCGCCTCATCGTGACCGGGTTCTTCGACGAGGTGCTGGCCCGCCTGCCGATCCCCGGGATAGTGCCCCGCCTGCGGGCGACCGTGGCGGCGAAGTTCGAGCGGAAGGATGCCTGAGCCGTGCCCAAGGTGACCCTGTGCGCCCTGGAGGACCTCCCCTCGGGCGAGGCCCGGCGGTTCGTGGTGGACGGGCGGGAGATCGCCGTCGTCCGCCTCGACGAGCGCGTGTACGCCATCGGCGACGTGTGCTCGCACCAGCGGGTGTCGTTGTCCGAGGGGGAGGTCGACGCCGACGAGCGGACCATCGAGTGCTGGAAGCACGGCAGCCAGTTCTCGCTGGAGACGGGGGAGGCGCTCACCCTCCCGGCCACGCGGCCGGTCCCCGTGTACGACGCCCGGGTCGACGACGGCCAGGTGGTGGTGGTGTCCGATGGCTGATGCCGCGGCCAGCGCGGTCGGCGGCGGCCACGTGCTCGAGGTCCGCGCCCTCCGTGCCGGGGTGGCGGGGCGGGAGATCCTCCGCGGCGTCGACCTCACCGTCCGCTCGGGCGAGGTCCACGCCGTCATGGGCCCCAACGGCTCGGGCAAGTCGACGCTGGCCCACGTGCTCATGGGCCGTCCCGGCTACGAGGTGATGGGCGGCTCCGCCACGCTCGACGGCGTCGACCTGCTGGCCCTGGCACCGTGGCAGCGGGCCCAGGCCGGCCTGTTCCTCGCCCTGCAGTACCCCACCGAGGTCCCCGGGGTCTCCCTGCACGACATGCTCGAGACGTCGGCCCGGGCCGCCGGCCGTCCCAGCGACGGGATCACCGCCGCCATCGCCGCCGAGGCCGACCGCCTGGCGCTCGACCCCCGCCTCATCGACCGGCCGCTCAACGTCGACCTGTCGGGAGGCGAGAAGAAGAAGAACGAGACGTTGCAGCTGGGCGTGCTGGGACCGGCCATCGCCGTGCTGGACGAGCTCGACTCGGGCCTCGACGTGGACGCCCTGCGGGCGTGCGCCCGCCGCATCGAGGCGCAGACCCAGCCGGCAGGGGCGGGCGGCACGGGCCTCGGCGTGCTGGCCATCACCCACTACAACCGGCTGCTGCACGAGCTGCGGGCCGACGTGGTCCACGTCCTGGCCCGGGGCGCGGTCGTGCGCTCGGGA
>DASUJB010000231.1:0-6910 GCA_036279475.1 Acidimicrobiales bacterium
GAGGTGCTCGAGCACGTGCCGGACCCACCCGCCGCCCTGGCGGAGCTCGACCGGCTGTGCCGGAGGGACCTGGTCGTCTCGGTGCCGCGCGAGCCGGTGTGGCGGGCGGCCAACATGGCGCGCGGGAGGTACCTCCGGGCGCTGGGGAACACGCCGGGCCACGTCCAGCACTGGTCGTCGCGCCGCTTCTCCTCCCTGGTGGGGAGCCGGTTCGAGGTGGTGGCGGTGCGCCGACCGTTCCCGTGGACGATGGTGCGCGCCCGTGCCCACCGCGCTCGCTGAGCCCGGCGGGCCACCGGAGGGCGCGCCCGGCGGCGACCCCGGGACGAGCCTGGCGCCGGAGCCCCAGCCGCCCTGGTGGCGGCGCCACGAGCGGGCCATGCTGGCCCTGGCGATCGGTGTGGGCCTGGTGCTGCGGGTCGCCATCGGGCTCACCGACGACGCCGCCTCCACCGACGAGACCGCCTACACCGAGTCGGGGACCTCCCTCGTCGCCGGCGACGGCTTCCGGCGCGACGGCCACCCGGAGCTGCACTTCCCCCCGCTGCTCCCGGCGGCCATCGGGCTGGTCGACCTCGTCGTCGACGACCCGCACACGGGTGTGGTGGCCCTGACGGTGCTGTCGTCGACGGCCCTCGTCCTGCCGCTGTCCCTGCTGGCCCGCCGGCTCGGCGGTGCCGGTGCCGGCATCGCCACCGCGTGGCTGGCCGCCCTGGTGCCCGGCCTCTCCACCATGCCGCAGATCCGGGGTACCGGCTCGGAGGCCGAGTACGGGCTCCTCGTCACCTCGGCCCTGTGGTCCACCGCGTCGGCCGCCCGCCGGAGGGGGCCGGCCCGGTCGTGGCGCCTGGCGGCGTCCGGGCTGCTGGTGGGCCTGGCCTACCTGACCCGCCCCGAGGGCCTGGCGGTGGCGGTGCCCCTCGGGGCGGCGGCGCTGGCCCTCGGCCGCCGGGAGGTGGGGGAGCACGCCGCCCGGCGCCGGCGGGAGGGGAGCGGGCCCGCGACGCCCGCGCGGTGGCGCCGTGGGCCGGTGGCACGGGCCGGTGCCGCCTTCTTGCTCCCCCTCGCCGCCTGCGTGGTCCCCTACGCCGCGTACCTCCACGCCAACACCGGCTCGTGGCAGCTCACGGCCAAGACGCAGGACGCCTCGATCGAGGCCTGGCACGCCGTGGCCCGGGGCGACCGCGCCGCCCGCAACGCGGTCATCTACGCCCTCGACGATACGGGTGCCCGGTTCTCGGCCGAGTACTCGCCGCTCACCACCCTCGCCCGCCGCGATCCCGACGGGTACCGGGCCATCCTCCGCACCAACCTGGGGCAGCTCCTCCGCATGGCTCCCCGATGGTCGCTGATCCCCGGTCCGCTGTGGATCCTGGCCGCGTGGGGGGCATGGCGGTCCCGTCGGTCCCCGGTGCTGTGGCTGGTGGTCGCGGTCGCCACGGTGCCCGCCGCCTCGGCCCTGGCCTTCTTCGTCCAGCCCCGCTACCTCACGGTCAGCCTGGCGCTCGCCACCGTGCCCATGGGGGTGGCGAGCGCGCAGGTGGCCCACCGGTGGCGACCGCTCGTGGCCGGGCTGGCGGTGGCCGTGGCCACCGGGACCTCGGTGCTGACGTTCCGAGGGGAGACCGCGGGGTGGTGGCACCCGGTCGAGCAGACCGAGCAACGCAGGGCCGGCGAGTGGCTGGCCGGGCACACGCGGCCGGGCGACCTCGTGATGACCCGAAGCATGATCGTCGACCACTACGCGGCTCGGCCGTCGGCGGCGTTGCCCCACGCGCCTCTCGCCGACGTGCTGGCCTACGCCCGCCACTACGGGGTCCGCTACGTCGTGGCCGACTGGTACACCGTCGAGAGGCTCGTCCCCGAGCTCTCCTTCCTCCTGCACGTCGACGAGGTGCCTGGTCTGCGCCTGGTCCAGGAGGTCCGGGCCGAGGGGCGCGTCGCCCGGGTCTTCGCCCTCGACCCCCTCCCCGCGGCCCCGTCCCTCGAGCCGCCGCCGCTGGGCTTCACGGGGGACGGGTGAGCGGCGCCGCGGCACCGGTCGACGTCCACGGGGCGGACGGCGGGGGGTCGGTGGTGGACCCGTCGGGCGGGGTGCCGGGCCGGCCCGTGCCGGCGCCGCGGCGCGGGCCGCACCCGACCGTGTGGTGGGCCACCGCGCTGGTGGGCCTGCTCGGCGCGCTGTGGTCGGTGGTCGTGCCCCAGATGCGTGCCCCGGACGAGGCCGCCCACGTCGACCTGGTCATGCACCTCGCCGAGGGCAGTGGCTACCCGAGCTACGACGGGCGCTACATCGGGGCGGAGGTCGGCCTCGCCGCCAAGCGGTACCTCGCCGACTCCCGACACCGCTGGCCGCGCTTCGACGCCGCCGACGCCCCGGCCCGGGGGCGGCGCCCCGGCGTCGACGACCTCGGTGGCACGGCGCCCGATCCCCGCGCCCGTCCGCCCGACGCCCGGCGCCCTGACCATCCCTACGTCTACAACCAGATGCCGCAGCACCCGCCGCTGTACTACCTGGCGATGGCGGGCGTGGTCCGGCTCGAGCGGGCCCTGCTGCCCGGGGACCGGCCCCCGCTCGACCGGGAGGTCGGCCTCCTCCGGCTGGTCGACGTCGTCCTGGTCCTGCCCCTCCCCATCCTGGCGTGGTCCACCGTCGTGCGGCTCGGCGGCTCCGAGTCGGCGGCGGCGGCCGCGAGCCTCCTGCCCCTGGGTGTCCCGCAGCTGCTCCACGTGGCCGGTTCGGTCAACAACGACAACCTGCTGGTGCTCCTGGGAGGCTCGCTGGCTCCGCTGGTGGTGGCGGTGGGGCGCGGGGCACGGACAAGGCGCACCGACCTGGCCGTCGGCCTGCTCCTGGCGCTGGCCCTGCTCACCAAGGCGTTCGCGGTGATGTACCTCCCCTGGGTGGCTGCCGCCTACCTGGTCGGGGCCTGGACGACCAGGCGCCTGCGGGACGCGGCGGCGGGGCTGGGGGTGGCCACGGCGCTGGCCGGCGTGGGGGGAGCGTGGTGGGTCGCCAACCTGGTGCGCGAGGGACAGGTGGCACCGACCACCGAGACGCTGACGCGCACCGTCGACGATCGCCCCGCCGGGTTCACGGCCGACGCCGTCGCGTTCGCCTGGACCTTCGCCGGCCGGTTGGCCTCGCGCACGTGGGCCTGGGTGGGGTACCGCACGCCCAAGTTCGAGCTCCCGCCGCTCGTCGTGGGTGTGCTCAGCGTCGCGGTGGTGGTGGCGACGGTGGCCGCCGTGCGCTCGGCCGCACCCGGCCGGGACCCGGCCGGCGGACCGCGGCGCGTCGACGCCGTGCTGGCGTGGGCACCCCTCGGGCTGGTCGTGGCGTTCGTGGCCAAGCGCGCCTGGGGCCTGTACGAGACGACGGGGATGCTCGCCTTCATCCAGGGCCGCTACCTGTTCTCGGTGCTCGTCCCCCCGCTGGCGACCGTGGCGCTCGGCCTGCACCGGCTCCTCGGGCGGCGTTGCCCTGCCGCGGTGCTGGTGGTGGCCGTCACCTTGCAGGCGTGGATGCTCGTGGACGTCCTGCGCGGTGCGTGGCGGGGACCGGGCCGGTGGGGAGCGGTGCGGGGCATGCTGGCATGGAGCCCGTGGCCGACGGGCGGGGTCCTGCTGGTCGCGGCCGCGACCGGGCTGGCCGTGCTGCTGACCGCACGCTCGACCGTGGGAGGTGGGCTACGCCGCCGCGCTGCCTGACCGCAGCAGGGCGAGGACCTTGCGGGCGGCGTCGGGGATGTTGGTGCCGGGACCGAAGATGGCGGCCACCCCGGCGTCGCGCAGCGCCTGGTGGTCCTGGGGGGGGATCACCCCGCCGCACACCACCACCACGTCGCCGGCTCCGGCCGACCGCAGCTCGGCCAGCAGCTGGGGCACCAGCGTGAGGTGACCGGCGGCCTGGCTCGACACGCCCACCACGTGCACGTCGTTGTCGACGGCGTCCCGGGCGGCCTCGGCCGGTGTCTGGAAGAGGGGACCGACGTCCACGTCGAACCCCAGGTCGGCGAAGGCCGTGGCGATCACCTTGGCGCCCCGGTCGTGGCCGTCCTGGCCCATCTTCACCACCAGGATGCGGGGGCGGCGCCCCTCGGCCTCGGCGAACGCCTCGACGTCGCGCCGGGTGGCCTCGAAGGCGTCGTCGCCCTCGTAGGCGGCGCCGTACACGCCGTGGATCGAGCGCACCTCGGCCCTGTGCCGCCCGAACACCTGCTCCATGGCGTCGCTCATCTCCCCCACCGTGGCCCGCGCCCGGGCGGCCTCGATGCACAGCTCCAGGAGGTTGGCGTCGCCGGCCGCCCCCTCGGTGAGGCGGCGGAGGGCGGCGCGGCACGCCTCGCCGTCCCGCTCGGCCCGCAGCCGCTGGAGCCGGGCGACCTGGCGGCGGCGGACCTCGGTGTTGTCGATGGCCAGCACGTCGACGTGCTCGGGCTCGGCCACCTGGTACCGGTTGACGCCGACGATCACCTCCTCGCCCCGGTCGACGCGGGCCTGGCGGCGGGCGGCGGACTCCTCGATGCGCAGCTTGGGCATGCCCGAGGCCACCGCCTTCGTCATGCCGCCCAGGCCCTCGACCTCCTCGACCAGGGCCCAGGCCTCGGTGGCCAGGCGGTCGGTGAGGGCCTCGACGTAGTAGCTGCCGGCCAGGGGGTCGACGACCTTGGGGATGCCCGTCTCCTCGGCCAGCACGAGCTGGGTGTTGCGGGCGATGCGGGCGGAGAAGTCGGTGGGCAGGCCCAGCGCCTCGTCGAAGCTGTTGGTGTGGAGGCTCTGGGTGCCGCCCAGCACCGCCGCCATGGCCTCCACGGCGGTGCGGACGATGTTGTTGTACGGGTCCTGCTCGGTCAGGGACACCCCGCTGGTCTGGCAGTGGGTGCGGAGCATGGCCGAGCGGGGATCCTTCGGGTCGAACCCCGAGATCACCCGGTGCCACAGGCGGCGGGCGGCCCGCAGCTTGGCGACCTCCATGAAGAAGCTCATGCCGATGGCGAAGAAGAACGACAGGCGCCCGGCGAACCTGTCGATGTCGAGGCCCCGGCCGGTGGCGTAGCGCACGTACTCCAAGCCGTCGGCGATGGTGAACCCCAGCTCCTGGACGGCCGTCGCCCCCGCCTCCTGCATGTGGTAGCCGGAGATCGAGATCGAGTTGAACCGGGGCATGTGCTGCGCCGTGTACTCGATGATGTCGGCCACGATCCGCATGCTGGGCTCGGGCGGGTAGATGTAGGTGTTGCGGACCATGAACTCCTTGAGGATGTCGTTCTGGATGGTGCCGCTGATCCGGGCCTGGTCGACGCCCTGCTCCTCGGCCGCCACCACGAAGGCGGCCAGGCAGGGCAGCACGGCCCCGTTCATCGTCATCGAGACCGACATCTTCTCGAGGGGGATCTGGTCGAAGAGGACCTTCATGTCCTCGACGGAGTCGACGGCCACGCCGGCCTTGCCCACGTCGCCCTCCACCCGGGGGTGGTCGCTGTCGTAGCCCCGGTGGGTGGCCAGGTCGAAGGCGACCGACAGCCCCATCTGCCCGGCGGCGAGGTTCCGCCGGTAGAAGGCGTTCGACTCCTCGGCGGTGGAGAACCCGGCGTACTGGCGGATCGTCCACGGCCGGTTGGCGTACATCGTGGCCCGCACGCCCCGCGTGAACGGCGGCAGGCCCGGCAGCGAGTCGAGGTCGGGCACGCCCGCGAGGTCGGCTGCCGTGTACAGCGGCTTGACCTCGATCCCCTCGGGCGTGTGCCACGTCAGCGCGTCGGGGTCGGCCCCCTTGAGCTCCTTGGACGCCAGCGCCCGCCAGTCGTCGAGGTTCGGCTCGTCGCTCACCCCGCCGATCGTACGGACTGCGGTCGCGTGGCGACGAACCCGGGTGCCCCCGCCGGCGGCACCGCCCGACGCCGCCGGCCGGGTGCCGGCCCACGGGTGCCCGACGGCCACCGCACTACGCTGCCGACGTGGCCGCTGCCGGACGTCCGCCCCCCGCCGAACCGCACCCGTGCCTGTCCGTCGTGGTCCCCTGCTACGACGAGCGTGCCACCATCGCCACCGTGGTCGAGCAGGTGCTGGCCTCGCCGTGGACCTCCGAGGTGATCGTGGTCGACGACGGGTCGACCGACGGCACCCGCGAGGTCCTCGCCGGCCTGCGCCACCCCTCGGTCCGCGTCGTCCTCCAACCCCGCAACCAGGGTAAGGGGGCGGCGTTGCGGCGGGGCTTCGCCGAGGCCCGCGGCGAGTACGTGGTGGTGCAGGACGCCGACCTCGAGTACGACCCCGCCGACTACGGCGACCTGGTGCAGCCCCTCGTGGACGGCCTGGCCGACGTGGTCTACGGGTCGCGCTTCATCTCCAGCCGGCCCCACCGGGTCCTCTACTACTGGCACTCGGTCGGCAACCGGTTCCTCACCACGCTCTCCAACATGGTGACGAACCTGAACCTCACCGACATGGAGACCTGCTACAAGGCGTTCCGGCGCGAGGTCATCCAGGGCGTCACCCTCGAGGAGGACCGCTTCGGCTTCGAACCCGAGGTCACGGCCAAGGTGGCTAGGGCCGGGTGGCGGATCTACGAGGTCGGCATCGGCTACAACGGCCGCACCTACGCCGAGGGCAAGAAGATCGGCTGGCGTGACGGGGTGCGGGCCGTGGTCTGCATCCTGAAGTACTCGGGCCTCGCCGACCGGGCGGCCCGGTGGCCGGGGCGCCCCGTGGGGCGCGGTGCCGGGGCCCCCGCCGTCGGGAGTCGCCCCCCCGCGGCCCTGCGCGTCGACGGAGGAGCCGGCGGCGGCCCGGGATCCGCGGCCCCGGTCCCGGTTCCCACCGTGGCGGCGCCGCCCGGCGCCGTGGCGGTCGGGGCGGGGCCGGACGGAGGTCCGCCCGGCGTGGCGGCGCCGGGCCCGGCCCGGTC